>SKIW01000010.1 GCA_007116245.1 Candidatus Izemoplasma sp.
AAGATGGATCCTAATCAAATTGATCCTAAAAATCCGATGAAAAGCATGCCTATGCCACAACAAAATCGTAAAGCTAAAAAAGGTAAAGGTAAAAACCGTGGGGGATTTAAATTTTAAAAAACAGTGCTATCACTTAGCACTGTTTTTGTTTAAATAATGAGATAAAAATCGTTCGATAGGGCGTTCGGTATGTTTATAAGGACTAACGATATCCGCAGCTTTTAAAGCGTCAGGATGACCGTTCTTAACAGCGACACCGATATGTGCATACTCTAGCATTTCAACATCGTTTGCACCATCCCCAAAAGCAATTATTTGATCGCGATTAAAACCGAGTAACTCAGAGACATATTTAATCGCTTCACCCTTGTTTGTTTTGGGTGTATATAACTCCATGATATAACGGTTTTCGTCGCCCCAGTTTCGTGCGAGTATCTTATTAGGAAAATGTTTTTTTATATAGTTTTCAACGGCTTGTCCTTGGTGTTTATGCGCGACAATAATACACCCATTCGGAGGATTTTTAAGCGTTTCTTTAAACGGACCTACATGTAGCTTAGCACCATTAAAGTAATGCAGTAAACCGAGGATATCATCACGTTTTTCGATAAGATAAATATCATCACCTATCTCACAGAACGCATTATAAATATGCGCTTTATTCGCTTCAAAAATTTGAATTATATCGTTTTGATCTATAGTAATACTTTTAGGCGTAAAATCATCGCGATAAGGCCATGATATTAAACCACCATTATAGTTGATTAATGGGGTATCTAATTCTAATTGATCATAAAATCGCTGTGTACTACGGAACGGTCTTCCGGTAGCGATAACGAGTTTATGTCCTTCCTTTTTTAGATTTTTTAAAAACACTTCAGTTTCCGGAATGATTGTTTCAAAATCATATAAAAGTGTTCCATCTAAATCGAGTACAATAAGGTATTTTTTCATATTATCACCTTTAGCTATTATGCCATAAACCGCCATTATTCGCAAACTTTATAATCATTTATCTCACTTCAGTTTTTTGTCTTGTGTGATATAATAAAACAAGGGGTGATAACATGCCTGAAATTACATTTGGCGGTATTATTAACTTTATCTTAGGGATTTTATCTGGATTTATCTTGTTCACATTAGTATATATTTACTTTAGTATCCGAGGAAAAAACTCAGATATGATGTTAATACGTAAACCAGAAGTAGATGTCGATGAAGAAAAACTTAAACAAATCATTATCGATAAGCAAAAAGCGTTTAAATCCGCATATAAAAAGAATCAAAAAAATATTGGTAAAACAACGTTTAATTTATCGTATGAGCTCATTGAAGAAATTTCGAGCTTTTACTTTCCTGATTCAAAATACCCTATGTTAGAATTAAGTGTTAATGAGTTTATAACTTTAAATCATTATATAACTGACAGAATAGATGGTATACTAGAACAACCGTTACTAAAAAACACCCGCAATATTAGAATTACCAAAATCGTACGCGCGTATGAAACAAAGAAAGCCATCGAGCAAAAAAGATTGATTAAAGCCGCGAAAAGTGGTGCAGTTAAAACCACGATGAAAGTAACCTTAGGTGCATTAAATCTTTTTAATCCCGCATATTGGTTTAGAAAACTTGTGATTAATACGAGTGTCGATTTTGTGACACGCAAGATTTGCTTGATGATTATCAGTATTGTCGGTGAGGAAACGAGTAAGATATACTCTAAAAAGCTCTTTGATAAGGATGTTGAGTTTGATTTAGTAGAACGTGAACTCAGAGCATTAGAAGCGGGATCAGATGATGATTGAGATTCGCTCGCTTAACGACTATGAAAACGCGATAACGTCTAATGATGCAATGGTTATAATGTTTTCTAGTGATTCATGTCGCGATTGTTTATACGCACATCATTTTATGCAGCATGTTGAAGCGCTTTTTAAGGAAGTAACTTTTTATCAAGTGAAACGTGAGGTAATGCCGCAATTATCGATTGATTTAAATATTTATGGGATTCCAAGTTTTATAGTTTACATAAATGGTGTTGTTAAAGACACGTGGATTAATAAAGAACGTAAACATTTTGATGAGATCGTAAGGTTTCTGAAAAAAGCATTCATGGAAAGGACGTGAGTAGATGTTTTTTAGAAAACGTAAGCGTATAATAGCCCCCGTAAAACGAAGCGCTGATGAGCGACCTTTTCAAGTGTATGAAATTATCGAAGAAGCGGATAAAAAGAGATATAAAAAAGAGCACTTCGTATCCCCGATTTTTGGCACGCATGTTAAAGATGAAGTAGTTATACCGATTATGACTAATCGTAAACAAAACTTAGATACGCTTGATCCTTTCCGTACACAACCAAAGTTAACACGGGAAGAAAGAATGAAAAAATATGGAACCGAGTATCCTGAATTTGATTTAGTTAGAGGAAAAAATCTTAATGAAGTATTAGAAAACCAAGGGAAAAAGCATAAGATTGTTAAAACGACGATTGTAGAAGAAAAAGCTGAACCCATCGAAGAGGAAAAAACCTCTAATGTTAATATCCCTTTTCAAAAGAAAGAAAAAGAGATTTTACCTCAAGAAGAACCGACAGTTAAAGAAGAAAATCCAATTGAAGAAGTGGAAAGTTCTTTTAACGAGGAGATTCTTGAAGAACGTCAAGAAGAGGAAAGTCCTTTAGAAGAAGAAAAAATTAGCACTTCTGGGTTTGTTAAGTCTAGTAAAAGTTCTTCTAAAGGCTATCAGTTACCTCCGCTTTCGATTTTTAGTAAACCAAGTAAAGAGGTCCCCGATTTAACAGAATCGATTCAAAAACAAATCGCGATATTAAATAAAACATTTGAAGAGTTTCAAGTTGGTGCAAAAGTTATCAAACATACTCAAGGACCTACCGTAACACGCTATGAAGTTGCATTAGAAAGCGGCGTTAACGTACGTAAAGTAACAAACCTTTCAGATAATCTTAAAATGGCTTTAGCGGCAACTCAAATTCGTATAGAAGCGCCGATTCCTGGGAAATCAACAGTCGGGATTGAAGTGCCTAATGAGATTGTTCAAATTGTTCATTTTGTCGATATTGTGAGAACCTCACAGTTCCAACAAGCGGCACAACCTTTAACCATTGGATTAGGGTTGGATATTGATGGTAATCCTATTTATACTTCAATTAAGTATATGCCACATGGCCTTGTTGCTGGTGCGACCGGTAGCGGGAAAAGCGTATGTATAAATACTATTTTAATGAGTTTGCTTTTAAAATACACACCGAGCGAGTTAAAGCTTATATTAATCGATCCAAAAATGGTCGAACTTTCAAGTTATCAAGATATACCGCATCTTTTAACCCCAGTCATTACCGATGCTAAAGCAGCTACAGCAGCATTACGCTGGGTAGTAGAAGAAATGGATAAACGGTTTAATATCTTCGCTGACTTACGTGTTAGAGATATTGAAGCATATAATGAAAAAATCGACGATGACGATCAGTTTATGCCGTATATTGTTCTTATTGTTGATGAGCTTGCCGATTTAATGATGGTCTCTAGTCAACACGTTGAGGATGCAATAAAACGATTAACACAGAAAGCTAGAGCTTGTGGAATCCACTTAATTATCGCAACTCAAAGACCTTCTACAGATGTTATTAAAGGAACGATTAAATCAAATATTCCTACACGGATTGCGTTTAGTGTATCTAGTCATGTTGATTCACAAACGATTATCGATTCAAGTGGTGCAGATAAATTACTCGGACGTGGGGATATGTTATTTGTCTCAAACGGTCAAAACAAGATTCGTCTTCAAGGAGCTTTTATAGGCGATGACGATATTGAACGTGTTGCGGATTTTATTCGTAATCAAATGGAACCGGATTATTTATTCGATCAAGACACGTTAGTTAAAAACATTGCTAAATCACTAGAGCGTGATGAGTATTTTGAAGATATAGCACGGTTTGTTGTTAATCAAAATGAGTGTTCTATTAATAAAATAAGTAAAGCGTTTAGTATTGGTTTTAATCGAGCTCAAAGTATCGTTGAAAACTTAGAAGAAATAGGCGTTGTATCAGAAAATCTTGGGTCTAGGTCGCGTGAGGTTTTAGTTGACGCCGAACAATTAGAGGAGATTTTAGACTCTTTGTAGGTGATAGTATGCCCGATGAAATGTATGAAGTTCATCAAGAAAGTAATGTCGATCCATCCACAATAATACAAAGACATAAAAAGCTCATGCGTAAAGTTTTCTTTGCGCTCTCAGGGCTTTTTTTGGTCATATACTTGCCAGTTTTTTATCCTAAATATAGCGATTTTGATGTCATTAATAATGCTGCTTTTTTCCGAGTGATATTGTATCTTATTATGCTTTACACGCTCTATTTAATATTGCGTTATAGACGATTGCCAAAAGAGATTACACCGAGTTACGAACAACAGTTTCGTCGTCATTATGATGTCTTTGATTTAAGCAGTTTTTTAGTTTTTTTAATGACATTTTTAGTATTTACGAATGCCTTTGTTGTTTCATTTACAAATGTCAAAGGAAGTAGTATGGAACCGACGCTTTACGATCAAGATGATTTGATTATTTATCATCTTAATGAAAACTATCAAAGGTTTGATATCGTCATCGTTAAAATAGGGGATGATGAGTATTATATTAAACGCATTATAGGGCTACCTGGTGATGAGATTATCTATGAGGATCATGTTTTATATGTTAACGGAGTAGAGACAGAGGAAGCGTTTATAAATGGTTCCTCGTTAACATGTCAAACGACATGTACATATGAAGTGCCAGAGAATCATTATTTTGTTTTAGGTGATAGTCGGGGCAACTCTAAAGATTCGCGTAATGAGGATGTAGGGTTTATATCTGAAGAGGATTTATTCGGTCGTGCGTTCTTTCGTTTGCGTCCTTTTAATCGAATAGGAAGGGTTGAGTAAAATGGCACAACTACAATGGTATCCAGGCCATATGGCAAAGACAAAACGACAAGTTATAGCGAAGTTAAAACTCGTCGATTGTGTTATTGAGTTACTCGATGCACGTGCACCATTATCGAGTCGGAATCCGATGATTCATGATATAGTTCAAAGTAAACCGCGAGTGATTGTGTTAACGAAAGCTGATCTTGCGGATTATGAATGGATTCAAACATGGTTAAAGCGATTTAGACAAGAGGGGTATGTAGTAGTAGCGATTAACGCGTTTGATAGTAAAGATACTAAAAATATTATTAAAGCATGTGAGGAAGCTACCATTAAAATATTCGAACGTGAGGAAAGACAAGGCCGTGAAAAACGTTCTATTAGAGCGATGATTTTAGGTATTCCTAATGTTGGTAAGAGTACATTAATTAATCAATTAGTACAAAAACGTGTACTGACAGTTGGAGACCGTCCTGGTGTAACTAAAAATATCCAGATGATTCGAATTCATCCAAAACTTGAGCTTATGGATACTCCGGGTATATTATGGCCTAAGTTTGAAGATGTTGAAACTGCTAAAAAACTCGCTTTACTCGGGACATTGAAAGATCATTTAATTCCTTTAGATGATATCGTTATTTATGGGTTCAACTATTTACATGATTATCACAAAGAAGCCTTTGAAACAAGGTATGATTTTGAGGTTGATATGGAAGATATCGTTAGTATATTTGACAAAATAGGAGAACGGATGGGCTGTTTTAGAAAAGGTAAGGAAGTTGATTATGACCGTGTAATCGATATCTTTTTAAACGATTTCCGTGAAGGCCGTTTTGGAAAGGTAATGCTAGATCGATGATGCACCGGTTTGAAGAGGCTTTAAGAAAACAGCACTATGATTCTATAGCGGGTTGTGATGAAGTTGGAAGAGGCCCTTTAGCAGGTCCGGTTGTATGTGCTGCGGTGGTTTTAGATCCAAAGTATCCTATCGAGGGAATTTATGATTCAAAAGGGTTATCAGAAAAGCGTCGTAATCAATTATACGAGGCTATTATAGAACACGCTTTAGCGTATAAAGTAGTCTTTATAGATCATCACGATGTCGATACGTTAAACGTCTACCAAGCGAGTAAAAAAGGCATGATTGAAGCGATTCAAGCGTTAGATTACCCAGTAGATTACGTATTGAGTGATGCGATGCCTTTAACAGGATTAAAGATTCCTTATGAAGCAATTATTAAAGGTGATCAAAAAAGCGTATCGATTGCAGCAGCGAGTATATTAGCGAAAGTTGAAAGAGATCGGTATATGCAAGAAGCCGCTAAAATGTATCCTGAGTATGGGTTTGAAAAACATAAAGGGTATCCTACTAAAGAGCATTTAAAAGCGTTAAAAACATACGGACCTTGTCCTATTCATCGTAAGAGTTTTAATCCCGTGAAAGCGTTTTACGAAATTCAACAAAGTTTCGAAGTTTAGTCAAAAAAAGTCAAATTCGTATTCCGCTATTTAAAGGGATTTGAACCACTGCCTTATATAAATATAGGAAAATGTTATTGTTTTATAAGGATGTTTTGATATAATTGTAAGGGAAAAAGAAACATAATGGAGGTGTCAACTGTGAAAATCGCAATCGGAGCAGACCATGGTGGCTATGAATTAAAACAAAAAGTCGTTAAGTTTTTGAAAGAAAATGGTTACGATATTATTGATTATGGCACTGACTCAAATGAGAGCTGTGATTATAACGATGTTGCCCTTGATGTCGCACACGCCGTCCGTGATCAAAAAGTTGATCGCGGTATTTTAATGTGTGGTACGGGTATAGGAATGAGCATTCAAGCGAATAAAGTTGATGGCATTCGGGCAGCACACGTACATGATTTATTTTCAGCTAAAGCAACGAGATTACATAATGACTCCAATGTATTATGTATGGGTGGTCGTATAATTGGTGATGAAATCGCGTGTGCGATTACTGATATTTGGTTGAGTACTGAGTTTTCAAATGAAGAAAGACATGTTAGACGCGTTAATAAAATCAAACAAACAGATTGAGGTGTTGTATGGGAAAAGTTGTTATATTAAACCATCCGTTAATCGATCATAAGATGGCAAAGATTAGAAACAAAGAAACGGATACAAAAACATTTCGTGAGAATGTAAATGAAATTAGTGCTTTAATGGCGTATGAGATTACACGTGACTTAGTTACACATACTGTAGAAGTTGAAACACCACTTGCTAAAACACATTGCAAGATGTTAAAGAATCAAGTGGTTTTAGTACCGATTTTACGGGCTGGACTTGGTATGGTAGAAGGCATTCAAAGTTTAATACCGACCGCAAAAGTCGGACATTTAGGACTTTACCGAGATGAAAAAACGTTATTACCACATATTTATTACGCGAAGTTCCCTAAAGAAGTTAAAGGTTCTACAGTACTTTTATTAGACCCGATGCTAGCAACAGGGGGCACTGTAGTAGAATCAATTAGAGTGTTAAAGGAACAAGGTGTTACTGATATTAGGTATGTTGGTATTGTTGGGTGTCCTGAAGGTGTTGCAATGCTTGAAAAACACTTCCCGGAGATTGATATATATTTAGCTGCAATGGATGAGAAGCTGAATGATCTTGGGTATATCGTCCCTGGTTTAGGCGATTGTGGAGATCGTTTGTTTGGAACTAAGTAATGACTGATAAAAAATTCATGTTTAAGCTTTTTGCGATTGCAACAAGCTTTATGTATGAAGCGATTGCAGCGATTGCAGTTGGATATTTAATCGGTCTTGGACTTGATCGGTTATTTAATTTAGATACCGTTTTTATCATTATATTTATGATTATTGGAGCGTTAGCTGCGGTACGTAATCTAATGGTACGCGTATATAAGCTTGGAGTGAAAAAAGATGACGGAGAAGATATTTCTTAAAACATTCATATATGTTTGGATATATATTCCTATAGGGTTCTTTATTGTGTTTTTTGTGACAGGAAATAATTGGAATATGGCATTGAATTTCTTGTTAGGATCATTAGTGAGTATTATGTTGATGAGCCATAATTATAAAACAACCATGAAAACAGCCCATCAAGATCATTTGAACTTAAAAAGTAGGGCGTTAAAAAACTACTTTTTCCGGTATTTTTTCTATATTTTGATTTTAGCAATTACGTTGTTAAAGTTTGAGGATTACCGTTATTTAATACCTGTTTTTATCGGTTTTACGACGTTTAAAGTGGTTATGATGATTTCGTTTGCGATTGCAAATATAGGAGGTGGACTCGATGATTGAGTTTTATGAATCGTTATCACAGAACATTAAAGCATCCCTTATTGTCATTACAGGGTTGATTATTTTCTTGTCGATTATCGGACATAAAGTCAGTAAGCTCGATGTTCGTGATAAACCTAAAGGAATCGTTTTTTTAATGATTTTATTGATCGATGTACTCAATAATTTTATTAAAGATTTCTATGGTAGGCATTGGAAAACATTCGCGCCCATTCTTATTGCGATTTTTTTATACTTAGCGTTTGCGAATACAGCGAGTATCTTTGGACTTGCAGCGCCACTGGCGAATATACGCATCGCCTTAAGCTTTAGTTTAATTGCTTTTCTAACGATTCAAGTGTCCGGAATGATGGTTCGTAAACCATGGAATCGGATTAAGGACTTAAGTTCACCAACACCGCTCTTATTACCTTTAAATCTAGTTAGTGAACTTTCAACACCGCTCGCGATGGGACTGCGTTTGTTTGGGAACTTATTAAGTGGGAGCGTTATGGCGGCAGTTGTGTTTAACTTAATGAACTGGACAGGGAGTGTGGTAATGACAACGATATTACTACATCCGGTCTTTAATTTAGGATTTGGTTTAATTCAAGCGTTTGTATTTTTCATGTTGTTAACAATTTTCCTATCGATGGCAATCGAAGAACCAGAAGTTGCCGCGTAGGGTGTTAAAA
>SKIW01000009.1 GCA_007116245.1 Candidatus Izemoplasma sp.
AAATGGCTATTGAAGAATACATAAAGTTCTACAATAACCAAAGATTTCAACCTGTATTAAAAGGCCTAACTCCTAAACAATTCAGGAATCAGGCCTTAGATTTAGTTCAAACATAATTTTAATTATTTACTGTGTCTACTTGACAGGGACTAGTTGTATTTGTAATACACATTTAGTGTACACCTGTTCATCCTTTTTTTCAACCCATGATTTATATTTATGAAATTTAGTGAATTATGATGCTTCTTAATGCTATACTATGAGCGAGGTGATAATATGTTTAAAGCCGCAGTTATAACTTGCAGTGACAAAGGATCAAAAGGATTAAGAGAAGACACCTCTGGTCCTTACATAAAAGAATACTTGCAATCCCAAGGTTTTACAGTCATCGCACAAATTATGATCAGCGACGATCTCAGTGCAATCGAAGATGCCTTATTGCACTACACAGATAAAGAGGTTGTTGATTTAATTATTACTACTGGAGGTACCGGTTTTTCACCAAGAGATAATACCCCAGAAGCCACTAAAAAAGTGATCAAACGAGACGTTCCAGGGATAAGTGAGATGTTAAGGTATGAGTCCTATAAAGTGACTAAAAAAGCGTATTTATCAAGAGGTGTTTCCGGTATTAGAAATCGTACTTTAATCATTAATCTTCCAGGTAGTTTAAAAGCAGTGAAAGAAAATCTTGTATGTTTAGACAATGTTTTTGATCACGGTTTAAAAATACTGAAGCACTTAGATACCGATTGCGGGGAAACAAACTAAAAGAGAGCACAGCTCTCTTTATTTATTAGAAAGATCAAATACGATGGAATAAGTATGGTTTTTAATATCGATAAACAATAACTTATTCAATAATGTCCCTTCCATCTTGTGTATCCATTTAACGCATTCCGTCACCATTAAATTAGCAATAATAGGTGGAATAAATGTAGGACTACCTAGCGTTTTTTCTACACCTTTTTCTTTATTACCATACAATGTATGTAACATATTAGACCCCGGAGTAACTATGGCAACTTCTCCATACCATCCACCGATGGCCCCATGTACTAAAGGCACATTTAGGTTTGTCGTAAAGTCTTCTAACCATAAACGGGTTTTAATATTATCCACAGCATCAAAAACCATATCGACTTCTAGAATGATTTTTTCTTCTGCAATAGCTTGAATCTCACTCACAAAACTATCAATCCTTATCTTAGGATTGATTTTTAATAACTCGGTTTTAACAACCTCTACTTTCGGTTTATCGATGGCGTCTTCATTAGAAAAGAGTTGACGGTTTAAATTGGATTCTTCAAAAACATCTTTATCCACTAAAATTAAATGTGTCGCCCCTAAGCGTGTTAACGCATTTGCGATAAACCCACCTAACCCCCCAAGTCCGACAATTAAAAATGTGTACTCTTCAATTATCTTATAATGGTCTTCACCTAATAACTTAAGATTCTCAGAAAACCGCATCATTAACCTCCAGCAACCGGTGGGAAGAAATGCACTAAAGAATCAGGTTTCACTAAAACATCCTTCATTTTACTAGGAATATCATCTTTACCATCACAAATAACGATCGAAACATCGTTTAAATCCAAACTTAATTGATCGGCAATCATTTGAATGGTTAATCCTTCACGATACTCAACCTCAACAACTTTCCCACGGTTATCTCTTAAATAAGCATACAATTTTACCGTAATCATTTTATCACCTACGTACAACGTATAATTTTTCGATTCCAAAGACAGTCCGCACAACTCGGTGAAAAGCCTGAGCAATCGTATTCACTCGTTTCAATGTAATCACAACCATCTCTCAACTCACAATCTACACAGCTTGGGTGTAAAGCATATCGCACTGCATGACGAAAATCTTGATATAATGGATCTTCAAAAATCGATTGTAGTGATCGTTCATTTATGTTTCCAAAACTATGTTTCTTCACTGTTTTTTCTCTACCAAAAACAAATTCTTTATAGGTTGTTGCAAACCGATAACACGGTACAACATCCCCTTTAAAATCGATATAAGTATAATCGTTTTCTACAAAATGACAAATTCTATCCGTTTTAATCTCCATATACGGAAAAGAGACAACGACACGGTTCTTAAAATACGCAAAATTACCTATCTCATTCGCAAACTTCCGACCTTCTTCATGAAAGTGTTCATCGTAGTAAATATCCTTTGTTTGTTCTTCATTTTGTGGCATCAAATGCGATACTAAGACACGTTTAACATCATAAAAGTTAGCGGTTTCTATCACTGAGTATAAACTTTCTTTATTCTTTTTAGAAAGTACAAAAGCAAACTCGATTTGTGGTGTTTTTACGCGATTAACCTTTTTATAGTTTTTAATATAGTCTAGAGTTTTATAGACATGTTTAAAATCCGTTTTTCGAATATGATAATATGTTTCCTCTGTGCCATCGACACTAATAATTACATTATCAAAATATTTGCAAACTAAGTCTAACGTTTTATCGGATAAAACACCATTCGTTGTAAGTTCTAAAGAATGATTTTTAAAAAGTTCAATCGCATATGAAAAATGTTTGCCAAACGTCGGTTCTCCAATCCCACCAAAAACAAGGCCAACTGAAGGATCAAGCATTGATTTTAAACGCTGTAAAGTTTCTTCATTCATATCGCCTAAAGTTGTATCCCAAGAGTTACGATAACACATAATGCAATTTAGATTACAACGATTCGTAAGTTCTAAATATACCTTCTTCATAAATAACAAGGAATGAATGGGGTTTCCATCCATTCCTTTTCCAGCCCTTCTATGCTAAGCCTAACTCTGCTAATCTTTCTTTTGTTGGGATGCCACTTACATCCCATCCTCTTAACTCATAATATTCAGGTAAGAGTTTATCAAGGTAATGGACGTGACCTTTTGTAGGACCATCAGGCATCTCAACTTTAAGTAATCTCTCCGGTAATGTATCTTGATCAGGCGTTATTCCTGCAGCGAGATTGAACTGACGTTCTATATTATAAATCCGTTCTCCAGCTTTAAGAACATCTTCTCCAGTCCAATTAGTACCCACAATTGCATTATAAATCGTTGCGTAATCGTCTGCGCCTAAAGCAAAGGAAGTAAATAAACATAGTCCAGAAGCATCAATAAAAGCGGTTAGATCTTGGAATATTTTAACCCAAAGTGGTTTATCCTTTAACTCCATACGATCAAGCTTTTCAGGTAACCCTAAAATCTCAGGAGAAATCATGTAACCACGCACATGGCATCCACCACGGTTACTTGTTGCATAGGTTAAACCATGTCCTTGTACACCGCGAGGATCATATGCTGGGAGTTCTAACCCTTTAACTGTCATTGATAACGCTTCACGTCCATACGCTTTACATAAACGTAAAGATCCATCAGCCATCTTATCCCCAAAGCCTTCACGAGAGCCGATTTTTTTAGTCCAATACACCATCGCTTCAGCATTACCAAAGTCTAACTCATGTCCTTCAAAATCAACATCTTTAAGGAGCCCTTCTTCTTTAAGTTCCATAGCAGCAGCAAGGGTTGCACCTACAGAAATGGTATCGACACCATATTGGTTACACCAATAATTCGCTTCAATAATCGCTTCTAAATCTTTAACACCACAGTCAGCACCAAACGCCCAAATTGTTTCGTACTCTGGTCCGCCACCTTCAACTTTATCTGTTTTAGAATAACGACCACATGCAATTGGACAGCGGTGACAAGGGTCTTTCCGAATCAAATACTTTTCAGCAAGGGTTTCACCCGATATATCATCAGCTGAATCAAAAACACCTTTCTGGAAATTATGTGTTGGAAGAACACCGTTCGCGTTGATAACATTTACTAAAACCGCTGTTCCATATGTTGGTAATCCTTGTCCAGTAACAGGATTTTCTTTAAGTTTGTTTGTTGCATTTCGGTTATTACCACGCGTTTTTTCTTCATCATATAAAGATACTTTTTTTCTACCAGTAACAACAATCGCTTTTAAATTTTTACTACCCATAACCGCACCAACACCGCTACGTCCAGCAGCTCGATCTCGTTCATTCATAACCGCAGCCATACGGCTAAGCTTTTCACCACCTGGCCCGATCGTTAAAACATTTGTGTCTTTATCTGTTTGTAAAATATCCGTTGTTTCACCAACGAGTTTCCCCCAGACATGTGAAGCGTCCTTAATTTCTACATCATCTTCATCGATGTTAATGTACACTGGTTTATCAGCTTTTCCTTCCACGATAATCCCATCATAGCCAGCATATTTAAGTCGAGCACCCCAAGTTCCTCCTGAGTTTGAAGAAGCAATAGTTCCGGAAAGTGGTGATTTTGTAATTACCATATAGCGTCCACCGGTTGGTGTCGGTGTTCCAGACATTGGTCCATTCATAAAAATAATCTTGTTGTCAGGGCTCAGCGGGTCGACTTTTGGATCGATTTCATCGAAAAGCATTTTTGTGCCTAAACCACGGCCACCGACAAACTTTTTCGCTAACTCAAAATCTAAGTCGTCAACCTTGATTGAACTTTCCGATAAATTAATCCGTAAAATTTTACCCATATATCCGTACATCTTGATGCCCCCTTTTTCTAATTTTATAACTTCATTATACGCTATTGATTTTCAAACATCAATTTAAATTGTATGACAGCATTTTTATTTAAAGTCTTTTCAATAAAGCATCGCAATCATAAAAAGACCTATGATTTTTAAGTTTGTTATGCTATATTTAAGCTATAAATGACATTCCGAGTTAGTGCTTCTAAGGGCAACTAAGAACACTAACCAATGGGTATAAATAGAAATGTTTATGCCTCCCACGTTTGGAAAGGAAGCGGGTTATTCACTTCTTTTTAGACGTGAATAACTTTTTTTAAAAGGACAATACTATGAAGAAAGCTTTCTTATTAATCGTTTTACTAAGCTTAATTTTAAGCGCTTGCCAACGTCGAGAAATTATTTTAGTCACAACCACTTCCGTTGAAAACAGTGGTCTTTTAGAGTATCTTTTACCTTATTTTGAAGATGCATATCAAGTGAATATTAAAGTGATTGCCGTTGGTACAGGAGCTGCATTAAGACTTGGCGAACTTGGTGAAGCAGATGTTTTAATAGTGCATGACTATGCACGGGAAGTCGCTTTTATAGAAGCGGGTTTTGGTGAAAAACGCGATGATTTAATGCATAACGATTTTATTTTTGTAGGGCCTCACCCGATTGAATCAACTGATTTCACGTCCTTTTTAATGACCCTTGTCAGTAATTATCATTTTTACTCAAGAGGCGATCATTCTGGCACCCACGCAAAAGAATTAGAACTCTGGGAAACATTTGGCTTCTCAATAGCAACATTTGGCTCTCGCTATCGAGAAACTGGACAAAGTATGGAATCGACTTTAATGATGGCTTCGACAAAAGGGTATTTTACATTAACTGATAGAGGTACCTATCTAGCAATGAGAGAAAATCTTGATTTAGACATCGTTTTTGAAGGCGATGAACTCCTCTTAAATTACTACGGAATTATAAAAGTCAACCCTTCCTTACATAATCGTGATGATAGCCTCGCTGACTTATTTTATACATGGATGCTGTCGGAAGAAGCCACTTCATTAATAAAAAACTATACTAAATATGGTGAACAGTTGTTTCATCCTTACGAATAGAGGGATACTATGATTCTAGAAGGCGTTCAACAAGCATTTAACTTACTTTTTTCACTCGATCGTGAAATGTATACTATTATACTTCTTTCTTTAGCCATATCTTTACTTGCAACTATCAGTGCAGGTTTTTTAGGTATTATATCGGGAATTTTAATTAGCATTTCTTCATTTCGTGGTAAACGTTTTATAAAAAAATGTATCTTTACTTTAATGGGTGTTCCCCCTGTTGTTTTAGGATTACTTGTCTTACTTATTTTAGCGGGTCCTTTTAGTAACTTAAATCTCCTATTTACACGAACCGCAATGTATATCGCTCAAACATTGCTTGTTTATCCGATTATCACAGGAAACATCATAATTTCCAGTGAAAAAACACAACAACAGATTCTTGAAACCGCAACAACGCTAGGCGCTTCAAAAAAGGATAAACTCATTTTACTTTTATATGAAACTAAACCGTTTATTCTACTCAGTTTAATCCTTGGATTTTCTAGAGCCATTAGTGAAGTGGGTGCTGTTATGCTTGTCGGTGGAAATATCCGTGGTGAGACACGTGTTATGACCACATATATCGCTTTAAACACGAGCATGGGGAATTACGCCGCTTCAATTGCGATGGGGATTATTTTATTGTTTTTAGCGTTTTTAATCCATTCTCTTGTATCGCGTTTCAGAGGTGATTTCTATGATTAAGCTCGAACATGTAAGCACACCTTACCCAGATTTTTCTATTGTCTTTCCCAATGTAGTATTTCCTAAAAACAAAGTCACCTTCGTGACAGGAAGAAACGGTGTAGGTAAAACCTCTTTACTTAAAGCGATTGCAAAACTAATCCCTTATGAAGGGGTTATTGAATATACTGGTTTTGCGACATATCATTTTCAAGAGCCAATCTTATTTAACCGAAGTGTTTTTGATAACATTATTTATCCCTTAAAAATTCGTAAGCTTGCTGTTTCAGATTATCAAGATAATCTTTATGCTTATGCAAAAATATTAGGCATCGATCAATTGTTACAACGCTCAGCTAAAGAACTCTCATCTGGTGAAAAGATGAAAGTATCGATGTTACGAAGCATCTTATTTTCCCCTACGATTTTACTTCTTGATGAACCTACAACACATCTAGATTTAGAATCGATTGAACAATTAACTGAGTTAATACGCGTCCTTAAAAAGGATATGACATTGATAATCGTCAGTCATAATAAAGCTTTTATAAACTCACTACAAGATTTTAATTATCACCTAGGAGGCTCACATGTTTATCGTTAAATCTATTAAAGAAGCGAAACGATTACTAAATCAAAAATGTGAAAATTATTCATTAGAGACGATTCGCATTGATGTTGATCAAGCCTTAAACTATATTAGTGCAGAAACTATCACATCCTCAATTGAGATTCCTCACTTTCAACGCTCTACTGTTGATGGTTATGCTGTTATTCATAATGTCGTTTCATTGGCGAGTGCGCAATCTCCAATCAATTTAGAGCTCCTTGGCTCTGTTGAAATGGGTAAAGCCTGTAAGTATATATTAGATGAACAATCCACCGTATATGTGCCTACAGGCGGACAAATACCTCATAATGCAACAGCGGTAGTTATGATTGAAAACACTGATACCCTTGGGAATGATATTTTAATTAGCAAACGCGTATCAAAATGGGAGAATGTTTTATTAAAAGGCTCCGATATTCAAGAAAATACCGTCGTTATACACAAAAACCAACGTTTAACACCAACACGGCTTGGCGCACTTAAAGCCGTTGGTGTCGAACAGATAACAGTGTATAAAAAACTTAAGACCCTAGTCATTTCTACTGGGGATGAGATCACCGATCAATTACCTTTAGGCATTGGAGAAGTTCTAGATATAAACACACATACAATTAAACACTATTTACAAAATAAACATATAGATGTTGTTAAAACACATGTTATTAAAGATAACTTCGAAGAATTTAAATCAGCTATTCTTAAGGGATTTGAAGACCACGATCTCATCGTTGCCTCAGGTGGAAGTTCTGTAGGCGATCGTGATTACACATATAAAGTAATGGAGACGATCGGTGCAGATATATTTGTTCATGGAATGAATATTAAACCTGGTAAACCTACTGTTCTAGCTACCTATAAAAACAAACTATTCATCGGTTTACCAGGCCAACCAAGCAGTGCTTATATGGTTCTTCAAACATTATTTCCAACCATCTATAAAGCCATATATGCTTTAGATGACCTGCTATTAGAACCTTATGTCGAAGGTGTCTTAACACAAAACGTGGCAAGCGCACAAGGACGTACTACCTATCAGCTTGTCATGATTGAAGAAGCATATCCTCTCAACGTTGTTCCTCTTCATTCTAAATCAGGTATGATTCGTGCACTAAAGGATGCCTATGGGTATATCATTTTAGAAGCAGGTGCTGAGGGTTATTCTAAAGGTGAAATAGTTAAAGTATATAGGTTGGGTGATTAGATGAATCAAAATGTTTACTTAAAAAATATGCCTTTAAACGATGCTCAGACTTTACTGTACAAACATTGTTCCATAAACCTAAAAACAGAAGTAATACCTGTTAGAGAAAGCCTTTATAGAATTACATCAGAACCTGTAATTGCCTTAGCTTCTTCTCCGATTTATAACGCTAGTGCAATGGATGGTATTGCTGTTATCGCACGCAGTACAGAAGAAGCTACAGAGTCTAATTCGATAAAGCTTAGTGATGATCAATTTATGTATGTAAACACCGGAAACCCGATTGAAGACCCCTTTAATGCAGTGATTAAAATTGAAGATTTGATTGAGAAATCTAAGAGAAGTGTAACACTTATTAAGTCTGCTTCTCCTTATCAAAACATTCGTCCTATCGGTGAAGATATTGTGGAAAAAACACCGATTATTCCTAAATATCATTCAATTCGTCCTATCGATATTGCTGCAATGCTTGCAGGTGGTATTACAGAAGTCAACGTTACGAAGAAACCAAAAGTTATAGTCATTCCTACGGGTGATGAAATCATCCGTAATCCGCATGATTTACGGGTTGGTAAGATCCTAGATTCAAACTCATTCTACCTAGAGAATGCCTTAAAAACGCTTAATGTCGATGTTCATATTCATGAAATCGTTAAAGATGATATAACCCTCTTAGAATCAGCCATATTAAATGCTGTTACTT
>SKIW01000110.1 GCA_007116245.1 Candidatus Izemoplasma sp.
ACTAAAAATACTCGAAAAATAACCGCTGATGGACTGTTTATTGAAATTGGTAATATCCCTAAAAGCAAGCTTGTTAAAGGACTAGTAAAGACGAATGATAACGGTGAGATTCTAATCGATGAAAATCAGATGACATCTGTACCTGGTCTTTATGCTGCTGGGGATGTTACAAGTCAACCCTATAAGCAAATTATTATTTCTACCGCTGAAGGTGCTAAGGCATCTTTAGCTATTACAAACTATTTAAATCAAAAATATAAGGAGAAATCATATGCCAAAATTATTTAATGAAGAAGTACAAGGACAAATCAAAGAGATTTTAGCACAAGCTAAAGAAAACATTACACTTGTTTTATTTACTAAAGAAGGTAGTTGCCCAACATGCTCTGAAACGAAGCAATTGCTTGAAGAAGTTTCAGAATTAAGTGATAAAATTAGTTTAGAAGTTAAAGATTTGAATAAGGATCAAGCCGTTGCTAAAAAATACGGTATCACATTGACACCTAGCTTTGTTCTTCTAGATGCTAAAGGTAATTATCAGGGAGTTAAGTTTAATGGTATTCCTGCAGGTCATGAGATTAATTCATTTATGAGTGCTTTATTAGAAATGTCAGGGATGACACCAAAATTCCATGATAATATTTTAAAACGCATTAAGAAAATTGAAAAACCAGTTAATATAAAAGTCTTTATAACCTTAGGTTGTCCCCATTGTCCCGGTGCTGTACAAAATGCACATCGTTTAGCGATGTTGAATGAACATATTGAAGGCGAGATGATTGAGGCTCAAACATTTAGTGAGTTATCGAATAAGTTTAATGTTTCTGGTGTCCCTAAAATTGTTATTAATGACACGCATGAGTTGGTTGGTAATCAACCGATTGAAGCGTTTCTAGATCAATTAGAGTCACTATAAAAAGAAAGCGTAACACAAAATCTAAAGTGTTACGCTTTTTTAATGTCTTCTTTTAGCAATCCAAAAATATGGATATCATAATAATGCGTATGGCAATATTTTGCTTGACGAAGCACTCCCTCATGTTTGAAGTTGAGTTTTAAGAGAAGGTTAATCGCAGAACTATTTATTACAGAGGTTTCTGCGCTTAACCGGTTAATATTTAGTTTATTAAAGGCATAATCGATAATTAAAAGCATCGCTTCATACCCTATACCTTTTCGACGATTAGAAAGTTTAGCGATACCAAGCCCGAGTGTCGCACTATGGTTATTATTATCGATATCTTGGATGGCTACATCACCAACGACTTCGTTCTCGGATGTGAAAATACCTAATCTCACATGGGTTTTATGTTGACTTTTTTGGATTTCTTCATACCACTCATCTGCTTTTTCTTTAGTGTACTCAACGGGTCTATCGAGTTCAGTATTCGGATCATATTCTGTAGTCTTAAACAAAGTATGACAATCTTTTTGTTTTAGTGGCGCTAAAAAGATTTCTTTTCCTATTAGTTTCATCGTATCACCTTACTCAAAACTAGATTTGTTTTTGGTGTAAATTTCCTGAGACAGTTCATAGTCAACGCTGGTTCTTAAGTTTCCGAGTTGATCTTTCCAAACATCTTCAGATATTTTGGTTTTTTGAAAATGTAATGACTCGTAAACATGTTGTGCACGGGTATTTTCTATCATCGTGTCAAGCGATATTTTTTTAGTGTCTAGCTCTTCAAATAAGTAACGTATTAGACGTTTTAATGCTGCAGGTCCAATCCCTTTCCCTTGTTTTGATTGATTACAGATTTTTATGCCGAGTGTCGCAGTTCCATTTTTAATTGAATGATGCATTTCACCTATTGGTTGATGGTGTATATCTTCGATAATCCATAGTGTATCGCTTTTTAGCTGATTGTTAAGTCGGTCTGTAAGTTTATTAATGTCGGTTTTGATTCCATTTGGAAATCCCGCGTGTTCCATGACCTTCCCATCTGCCCACCAGAAAGCCAGTGTTTGAGCATCTAACGGCGTTGCGGATCGGATATAGCCTAGGTTGTTTTTTAGTTTCATCATCTACTCCCCTTGTATATGTCTATAGAACTAGTCTAGCATAGCTTATTTAAGAAATACATGTTTCTTTGCTTTTAACAAATATTAACAGAAAAAGCGCGTTAAACTTATTGCGATAAATTTAGTGGTATGGTACTATTATCATGTATTACTATATAGTAATATGAGGAGGTTTAAATGGTTGATATTTTTAAGTTGCTTGCTGATGAAAATCGAATAAAGATTTTTATTATGTTGTTTCATGATGAGTACTGTGTATGCGATGTTGAACGTTTTTTAAACATGAAACAAGCTAATGTTTCTAAACATTTAGTGAAATTTAAAGCGTTAAACTTACTAGCGATACGTAAAGAACAAAAATGGATCCATTATGCAATTTCTGATCAGGCTAAAAAGGATTTAACCCACTTAGTTGAATATATCAAGACACACGCATTATATTTAGGGTTAACGACACAGTTGAGTGTGTTTGAAAAAAATATTTGTTTACCAAAAAGGGGAGAATAGTGATGAAAAAAACAAGTAGTATTAATCTGTTTGAAAAGTATTTAACGATTTGGGTTTTATTATGTATGCTTATCGGTGTGTTAATCGGTCAGTATTTGGGTTTTATTCCTGATTTTTTAGCGCGTTTTACGTATGCTGAAATTTCGATACCAATCGCGATATTAATCTGGTTAATGATTTTCCCGATGATGCTTAAAGTTGATTTTACGAGTTTAAAAAATATTAAAAATAATCCTAAAGGATTGTATTTAACTTGGGTTGTTAACTGGTTAATTAAGCCTTTCACAATGTTTTTTATTGCAGGATTCTTTTTATTGTTTATCTTTAGTAACTTAATTGAGGATAGCCTTGCAAGACAATATTTAGCAGGTGCCGTAATATTAGGAGCCGCACCGTGTACTGCAATGGTGTTTGTATGGAGCCATTTAACAAAAGGGAATCCCGCTTATACAGTTGTTCAAGTTGCCACTAATAACATCATTTTACTGTTTGCATTCACACCGATTGTGGCGATTCTAATTCGTTTTACGGGTGTTTTGGATACAATAGGCATGGTTCTACCTTTAAATACGTTAATTCTTTCTGTTGTTTTATTTGTTGTCGTTCCTTTAACTGCGGGGATGATTGTTAGGCAAAATGTGATTAAACGTCGTGGTGAAGCGTATTTTAATGGTGGATTCTTACCAAAGTTTAAACATGTTACGATTGTTGGCTTATTGCTTGCTTTAGTTTTAATTTTTGCCTTCCAGTCACAAGTGATCATTGATAATCCGTTGCATATTGTTTTGATTTCAGTGCCGCTTATCATTCAGACATTTGTTATTTTCTTTATAGCTTATTTTGCCGCTAGAAAACTACGTTTGTCTTACGATGTTGCAGCCCCTGCAGGAATGATTGGTGCTTCTAACTTCTTTGAACTAGCCGTGGCTGTTGCAATTGCGTTGTTTGGGGCACAATCTCCTGTTGCACTTGCTACTACGGTGGGGATTATTGTTGAGGTTCCAGTTATGTTAGCGTTAGTGTCGATTGCCAACCGAACAAAACATTGGTTCAAGTTTGTATAATAAAAAGCTCGATTTCATGACGAAATTGAGCTTTTTTTTATGTTTAGGTTATGCTTTTTGAAGATAAATAATACGATCTTTAGGTCCTTCTTTTAGGCGCTCATACTCATCTAGTGCGATGAGCTTATAATTAGGAAACATCGACAGCCATGTTTCTGTTGTGTAATTTACACCTCGTAAAACACCGTTAATGGCGTACATATTTTTTCCTAGTAAATCCATTTTTAGTTTTTCGATAAGTTCGTTGGTTAAGTAAAAATTAAGTTTAATCAGTAGTTTTCCATTATGTTTAAGAATTCGATTGAGTTCTTGGATGATTATTGCTGTTGTGTCTGGAGGTAGCACATCTAAGACATTTGAACATATAGCGCCATCAAATGAATTACTAGGTATACGCTTTAGATAAGTATGGTCATGGCAAATGAACTCTAAATCATCGATTTTTTCGTCCTCACAGAACTGTTGCGCCAGCTGAATAGCGTGTGGTGAAGTATCGATGCCTAAGCCATACTGCATGTTCTTTCCAAGCGCTTTAGCTACAAACAATGCATACCCAGAACCTGTACCAAAGTCGATTATTTGCGAAGCGTCTCGACCCAGACGTTTTAGATAGCTATCAAGAATGGTACGTTCTTTAATTTCGTTGAGTTTAATCGTGTTATTTTGTTTTTTAGTAAACATCTCATTCCAAAAAGATTGTAGTTTTTTGTTTAGTTCTTCACTGTTGTTCATAAACTCTCCTCGTGGTATGTTATTTTGTTACTCCGAATAATTGAATATGAATCTGACGATTTCGCGGCCCATCAAACTCACAAAGATAAACGCCCTGCCATGTTCCTAAAAGCAGTTTACCATCTTTGATAATGCAATTTTGAGTATTACCGATCAAAGATGATTTTAGATGCGCATCGCTGTTACCTTCTAAATGTCGATAATCTTTGATGTTTGGAAAGAACTTGTTTAATCCGAAGTTAAGGTCTTCTTGTACATCTGGATCGGCGTTTTCATTTATTGTGACTGCTGCAGTTGTATGCGGAATATAGATTAGTACCTGACCTGTTGTTAAGTTCGATGCTTCAACATGTGTTTTAAGGTTTTGTGTGATATCGACAAAACATTCTCTTTTGGGTGTTTTAATAGTAAATGTCTGATTTATATAGTTCATTTTTTCCATCCTTTCAAGATTGTGTTAAGTGTGCAATATGATTAAACTGACTTAAGAAACGTTGTTGATTATGGTTGATTTTTAAAACAGATATACTACCAGCATTTCCATGAAGAATCGTGTCTTTGATATCTTTCACTGAAATGCCTAGCCACGCTGAGACTAAATATCTTAACGCAACACCGTGAGAGACGATGATTAAATCTGTTTTTGTCTCAAGTAAGTGGTTTTTAATCACCATCTGCATTCTGTTGTAAAGCTCTAATGGCGTTTCTGCATTCTGCCAATCTCTAGCATTAATGTCAAAATCATTGTTAGAGGTTAGTTTGTGCGCTTCTGCCCATGCTTTTGTTTTATTTGCAGCTTCACCATTATTAATTTCTCTTAATATCGCTTCTTCTTTAACAGGCACATTAAAGATTTCACTTATTGCGTTTGCTGTCATTTTAGCGCGTTTTAAATCAGAAGTCATGATTTTAAAATCTTTTAAATTACGGGATGCGAGTTCCTTTGCGACGAACTGAGCTTGTTTTAGTCCTAATGCTGTAAGGGGTGTATCTGTCCATCCTCCTGTTAATTCGTTAACGTGATGTTCGGATTGACAATGTTGGATGAGATAAATTGATTTAATGTGCATAGGTTCTCCTTTTTTTATGTAGATTTGTTCCAATAAAATCCAAAAACTTTAATAACTATATAAAGCCATGTTAGTCCGAAAATTAACCATACTATCAATAAAATATTACTAAAGAAGTTGACAAAATATACCCCAAAAATAATTCCTAAAGCTAGTAAGCAGAGTTTAAGTACGCCTATATCAAACATTGTGGTATGTGCCATTACGCTTTCAATCTTTTGCATCAATCGTTTCATTTCTTTTCACCTCACATATTGAATATAATACATCATTTTCATTATAGCGCATGTACGTTAAAAATGATAACCGACTTGTGAAAACAACGTTTTTTTGTTTATGAGAGGATATAAAAAAAGTAGCTTGTTTAAAAGCTACTTAAAATGTGTTCATAATTTGGATGTTTGTTATAACTCTACGCGATTATATTACTTAATTCGTCTTGCAATATATGCAAACATTTGTGGTCCGGTATGAATACCTAGAACAGGTGTTAATGCCGATAAGGTTAAATTTCTTATATTTAAATCGTTTTTTAGTTTATCCGCAAGCGCTTCTGCTTTTGTAGAATCATTTCCGTAATGAATGGTAAGGTCAATTTGGTCACTACCAAACTTCTCTAATAATAGTTTCTTCATAGAAATTAAAGAACGTTGAATACCAAATGATTTAGATAAAGTAATATAAACACCTTCATCATTAACTGTAATAACAGGTTTGACTTTTAATATATCGCCTATCGTACCTTCAACTTTACCAATTCTACCACCTTTACGTAAATACTTTAGGGTTTCGATTGTATAAATTGCCATGCTATCTTTAAACCGTAGTTCATCTAATAAAGGGATGATTTCATTAGCTGTTTTTTTAGCCTTAAGCAATTCTAAAGCATACTCTACAATGTATCCTTGTGCGCCGCCTAATGTTCTAGAATCATAATGGGTTATGTTTAACCCTTTGTACTCTTCAAACACTAATCTAAATGCATTAAATGTACCGCTTAATCCTGATGAAATATTAATCACAAGTACATCGGTATAATCTTTTTTCTTTAAATCATCAAGTAAATTGGTCAAATCTTCGATACTGGGAAGGCTTGTGGTGATATGTTTGTGATCGAGTTGGTTGTATACCTCTTCTGCGGTTATTTCGACTTGATCGCGGTGACTTACATCGTCGATTAAGATCATTAAAGGAATAACAAATAGGTTATGATGTTTTTTAATAAATTCAGGGGATAGGTTAGCTGCGGAATCTGTAATTATAGCTGTTTTCATAATTTCTCCTTTTTATAAACGTTTATAAATAACTCTATCACATATTGCTATGTGTGTCAAGGTAGTTACGGTGGAGATGAGTTATCTTTAACGTATTTTTTCGTTTTTGATGAACGGCTATTTTCTTAAGATTTTTTCCATCGTTTTTCCTTTAGATAACTCGTCGACGATTTTGTCAAGGTAACGGATTTCTTGCATTAGTGGATTTTGTATTTCTTCAACGCGCACACCACAAATAACACCTTTTATCGTTTTGCGTGCAGGATTTAGTTTTGGGGCTTCATTAAAAAAAGTTTCAAAGTCTATTCCTTTATTCAGTATTTTTTCTAACTCTTTTGGGGTATATCCAGTTAACCAGTTAATGAGTTGATCGACTTCAGATTTAGTACGTCCTTTTCTCTCTGCCTTAGCAATGTAGTGAGGATAGACTTTAGAAAAGGGCATTGTGAATATAGCATGTTTAGCCATGATATTCCTCCTCGTTTGAACAATATGTTAACAATAAATATTATTTTGTGTCTTCCTGTAAACCAATTCTGTTACCACTAGGATCGATAATTATAGCGTACGAGCCATACTCTTTAGAGATATGTGTTTTAGACTTCAGTACACTAGCGTTTATGAAATTTTCTTGTATATTAGTGAGTGTTAAGTCTATGTCATGACATTCGATATATATTTGCACGCCATTTTGATTCGCTACAACATTTTCGTCTAAAGCACCTTGAATTTTATTCCCTTTTGTTTTGAACATAAAGTACTTTTTAGAACTCAAATGGCTTTCAGTGAACTCCCATCCGAATAATGTTTGATAAAATGCCAATGTTTCGCTGATGCTGTGTATGTTTAAAGACAACTCAATATAGACTATATCTCCTTGCATGAAAAGTCCCACCTTTAAAGTTTTATTTATGCTGTTTTAACCATTCTTATCACTCTTTGTTCATATATTATCTTAGAACTTCCATCATGTTTAAACCCTTCAGATTCATAAAATTTAACAGTATTACGATTGTTTTCCATAACCCATAAAAGTAAAGTACTGTGTTCAGAAAGCTCTTTATAACAGGCTTGCATTAAACGTTTTCCAATCTTAAATCCCTGGTAGTCTTTTAATACATAAATCGCCATGATTTCTCCTGCATCTTTTAGGTCTTGATCCCTAGATTTTGCGTAAGTTGCAAAGCCGACTATTTTGTTGTTAATAATCGCAACATAAGTATTTTCAGGGTTCTCATGTGCTATTTGAATCGACCTTTTTAGTGAACGTTGACGCATGATTTCTTCGGATACTAACCCTGTGTAGGTTTCTATCCAGCTTTGGTGATGGACGTATCCTCTGCCTTCAGCATCGTTTATATTTGATTTTCTAATTATGATATCAAAACGCATAAAACACCACCTATATTTTCAGTCTGTACTACCATAATAATACTTCTTAACGTTTATTATACAATAAAGCTTTCATCTTTAGTTTATGTGTTTGAGACATTTTTTCAAGTCTACTAACGTTATCTATGCAATAAAGAATACTAAGATAGCCTAATTAAGGCTGTATAGCCAAAAGTGTAATTAATAGTATCTTGACCTAAGTGTTCATTCAGTAAATCATTAATTATATGTGTTTATGCTATGGTTAAAAACTAAGTGTAACCGATTCAAACTTTACTATAAATGATGCTAAAAGTTCATATTATTCATCTAGTTTAGATAATAAATCCGGTATGTATACTATAGCTATGTCATAAATAATGTTTAGTCTAATACCTTCGTATTCATGTGATATCATATTTCTTAATCTAATAATACTCGGCCAATGAATAGTAGAATAATTTTGTTTTGTCTTGTCTGAAAGTTTCTTTGCTGTTTCACCGATTTGTTCTAAGTTTAATATAACTGCATCGACTTTCTCGTCGTTGTTCTCAAAGTTTGTGAATGTATTGACTTCTTTCATATATCCGCCTATTTTCTTTACGTAAAATCTATAATGAATATATTGTATTTTTTAGTACGGTTAGTCAAATGGATCACTTAGTAATCGTACTCCAAAAGAATTTTATAAATATGGTTTAATTAAGGCAAAAGAAAACCGTCAAAACTGATGGTCTTCTATTTATCTTAATAGTATAT
>SKIW01000118.1 GCA_007116245.1 Candidatus Izemoplasma sp.
AATGTTTTAAAAGTACTTCGTGCACGTAAGAAACTTCCGCTTGGTAAAGCTAACTTGAAACTATATAAAGATCGTTTGGAGATGCATTTTAAAGATACCGTAGAAAGTTGGCCAATTAATGTCATACAAAGTGCTGTCCAACAAAAGAATAAGCTTATCCTTTATCATCGTAAAGAAGAAAAAACGTATTACTTTCTGAGTCATCCCAAACGAAATGCCTTAAAATATGTTTTAGCCATTGAAAAATTAAATTCTAAGGAGGCTTTATAAATGGATTTTAGTGATTATTCAGCGTGGGAAGGAATTTTACATGTTAGTGTATTAGCGTTGTTGTTGTTGTTTGCGAATGTCTTACGACGAAAAATATCTTTTTTAAGGCGGTCTTTACTACCAACAGCGGTTATCGCTGGATTTATCGGTCTTGCTTTTAAAGAAGTTATATTACTCCGAGTCGTTGACTTTGCAACTTATAATGCTACAGTCGATTATTTACGATTAATCACCTATCATTCGATTGCATTAGGCTTCATTGCGCTTGGTTTGAAGGTAAATGCGATTATGAAAGTCAAGGAGAAAAAAGGACGTAGTTTGTACAGTGGATTAATCATTGTATCAACATATTTAATTCAAGGTATCGTAGGTTTATTTATTTCTATTACATTTGCATTTACATTCTTCCCTAACCTTTTTGCCGCTTCAGGTATGTTATTGCCTATGGGGTTTGGACAAGGTCCCGGTCAAGCTCAAAATATCGGCTTTGTTTATGAAACTTTTGGTTTTGTCGGTGGAACGACATTTGGATTAGCTATTGCTTCATTTGGGTTTATATGGGCGAGTGTCGCAGGGGTTATCTATCTTAATTACTTGTATCGCACAGGGAAAATAGAACGCAGTACTGAAGCACGTGCTAAACGTGTAAGCAGTCAAGAGATTGAGAGTCCTGATGAAATTCCTGTTGCTGAAGCGGTAGATAAATTTACCATTCAGATTTCGTTAGTTCTAGCAGTTTATTTCGTAACGTATCTATTTATTTATGGCGTTAAACTGATTGCTGAGGCTGGAGTGTTAGGTGATTTTGGGTTAAACACAGTCTTACCTTTAATCATTGGCTTTAACTTTATTATTGGTATGTTATTTGCATTGCTGTTTAAGAAGTTCTTTCTATGGTTGCGTAAAGTTAATTGGATGACACGTCAGTACCCTAATAACTATATGTTAAATCGCATCGCTGGACTCGTCTTTGATTTTATGATTGTTGCTAGTATTTCAGCGATTAGAATCGAAGATCTAAATGAGCTGTGGATTCCATTTATTCTTATGGTTCTAATTGGTGGGGGAATCACCATGGTTTATGTTATCTTTATTTGTCGCCGTGTTTATCCTGATTATCGGATTCCTGCGACAATGGGCATGTTTGGGATGCTGACAGGTACCGCGAGTACAGGTGTTGTTTTATTAAGAGAAGTTGATGCGAATTTTGAAACCCCAGCAGCAAATGATTTAGTCATTGGTTCATCAACAGCGATTTTATTTGGCTTTCCGATTCTTTTGCTAGTCGGAATTGCACCACTTAGTATTGTTCACACATTAGTGACTTTTGGAATCGTAATTGTCTTATTTGCGATTGTTGTTACTATCTTAGTTAAACTTAATCCCTTGCAAAAGACAGAGGAATAATAAAACGCGCTTATTTTAGCGCGTTTTTAATATAATCATTCTAAAAAACAGTATTTTAAGAAAGCGCTATCCATGGTATAATAAAAGGAAATACAGTATAAAGGAGTCGATGTAATTGGTAGAAGCAATTGTCTTAGCTGGAGGAGAATCCTCACGCATGCGCAAGAATAAAATGCTTCTTCCTATGAATGGACGTCCTTTAATTATGAGTACGATTCAGTCATTATATCCGTTTGTGAACAAAGTCATCGTTGTGACAGGAAAGTATCATGATGATATCATCGATTTAGTTAAAGACGATAAAAAAATAACGTGTGTTCGTAACCATAATTATGCGTTAGGAATGTTTGAATCTATTAAAGTTGGTGTTCAATTAACAAAAGAGGATTTTTTTATTATACCAGGAGACTTACCTAAGATTAAACCCTCAACTTATAAACGTGTTTTAGAGTCTGATTCATTAGTCCGTGTCGCGGCATATAACGGAAAAAAAGGTCATCCTATTTTTATAGATAAATCATTAAAATCAGAACTGCTAAGTAGCAATCTCCCACATTTAAAAGCGTTTAGAGATCAATATGAGTATAGTGTTATTGATGTAAATGATTCAGGAGTATTAGAAGATATAGATACAGCAGATGATTACCAAACGTTATTAAAACGCTAAGAAAGGGCTGATGATTTATGAAGATTCAACAGTACCATCGTGCAACATCGCTTGAAGATGCGTATAATGTTTTAATGGCAAACCCTAAGAATCATATTTTAGGGGGTGCACTATGGCTAAAGCAATTAGATAGAGAGATTGAAACAGCCATTGATTTGCAAGATTTAAAACTCGATGAAATTTCTCAATCAGAAACGCATTTTAGGATTGGAAGTATGACAACGCTTTACCGACTAGAGAGTGCTGAAGCATTAAACGAGTGGTGTGATCAGTTGGTTAGAAGTGCCATGCAACATATTATGGGTGTTTCTTTTAGACATTCAGCGACACTTGGTGGAAGCATTATGGGAAGATATGCTTTTTCAGATCTTATCGGTGTGTTTTTAGTTCTAGAAGCAGAGCTAGAGTTTCATAAAACCGGAAAAATGTCACTTGAAGCTTTTTTACATGAACGAAAAATGCCTAATGATATTTTAGTTGCGATTTATATACCGAAGCAAAAAGGGAAAAGTTTTTTTAAAAAAGTCTCAAATACGCGATTAGATTTTGCAATCTTAAACTTTGCATTTTTTAAAACAGATGATCAACTTCGTATTGCTATAGGTTCTCGTCCTAGCATAGCGATGCTGGCAAAAGAAACAATGGCATTTATTAATGCATCAGGATGGAATGACGATACAAAACCTCAAGCGCTTGAACTATTTATGAACGAAGTTTCTTTTGGTAATAATCAACGCGGGAGTGCTGAATATCGTAAACAGCTCGCTAAAGTTTACTTTATGCGTGGTGTAGAAGAGGTGATGAAAGGTGATTGTTAAATTAACGTTAAACCATCAAGAAAAACGTTTTGATGTTGATGCAAGTGAAACATTGCTGGAAACGCTACGTAATCATGATGTTATGAGCGTTAAAAAGGGCTGTGATGCATCGAGTTGTGGTACTTGTACCGTTTTAGTCGATGGGAAACCGATGTTATCATGTTCATTACTTACTGTCCGTTTGCAAAATAAACATATTATTACCGTGGATGGAATTCATGATGAAGTTGAAAAAATTAGTACCTATTTTGGGTTAGAAGGCGCTGATCAATGTGGATTTTGTAATCCAGGCATGGCGCTTTCAATATACGCCTTAAAGCAAATGTTATCTAATCCAAGTAGTGAAGATATTAAAACGTTTTTAGTCGGAAATCTTTGCCGTTGTTCAGGATATCAAGCTCAATTTAAAGCGATAAAACGCTATTTAGGTGATCCGTTATGAAAGTTGTAAAACACGAAATACCATCAATTGATGGAAAAGGAATTATGATGGGACATAAAGCGTATACGGATGATTTTGCGGAACGCAATTCGTTAATTGTTAAGGTGCTTAGAAGTCCACATGCATTTGCTAAGATTAAAAAGATTAATGCTGATCATGCCCGTAAGTTACCTGGTGTAGCGTTAGTATTAACACATCACGATGTACCACGAAAACCATTTACAAGGGCAGGACAAGGGTATCCAGAACCTTCTCCACATGATAAGTTTGTTCTTGATGAGTATGTTCGTTATGTAGGCGATGAAGTTGCCGCTGTCGCTGCGGTTGATGAAAAGACAGCGGACGAAGCATTAAAGCTTATTGAGGTTGAATATAAAGTGTTAGAACCGGTGTTAGATTTTGAAAAAGCGTTAAATCATGAATCGGTTATTCATCCTGAAGAAGATATTCATGAAATGTTTCCGATTGGCTTTAAACCTAAAATAAATCAAGCCGCGGCTTATCATATGGAAGTTAAAAATGTTGAAGAATCGCTTAAAACATGCGAGGTTGTTATTGAGGAAACCTTCTATACTCAAGCACAAGCTCATGCGATGATGGAGCCACATACGGTTAATGCTAGATTAGATGTTCAAAACCGTTTAATCATCTATTCTTCAACACAAACACCATTTCATGTAAGGCGCATTATTTCACAAGCATTAGATGTACCTATGAGTCGAATCCGTGTTATTAAACCCCGTGTGGGTGGAGGGTTTGGCGGTAAACAGGCTTTACATGGTGAAATGTTAGTTTCGCTAGTAACGTTAAGAACACATAAGCCTGCTAAACTTGTTTATACACGTAAAGAAGTCTTTGAGTCATCTTATACGCGCCATCCGATGCGCATTAAAGTTAAAATTGGGGCGGATAAAACCGGGAAGTTAAGAGCGATTGATTGCCATATTTTATCGGATACAGGTGCTTATGGTGAGCATGCTTTAACTGTCTTTATGGTTGCGGGCTCTAAAGTGTTACCTATGTATAATAAAGTAGATGCGGTACGTTTTCATGGTGAAGTTGTCTATACAAATAAAACATCCGCGGGAGCTTATCGAGGTTATGGGGCAATTCAAGGAAATTTCGCGGTTGAATCAGCCATCGATATGTTAGCGCATAAACTTAATATCGATCCAATCGAACTTCGTAAAATGAACATGATTGCAGAAAATGAAACCTCCCCTATTTTTGCGATTATGGGTGAAGGTACCGAGGGAACAGCGATGAATATGGATACATGTAAACTCGATTATTGTGTTGAGCGTGGTAAAGCATTAATCGGTTGGCATGAAAAATATCCAAGACAAGATGTAGGGAACCATAAAATACGGAGTGTTGGTATGGCAATTGCCATGCAAGGTAGTGGGATTCCTTATATCGATATGGGTGCGGCGACGATTAAGTTAAATGATGATGGTTTTTATAATTTAACTGTCGGTGCTACAGATATCGGTCAAGGTAGTGATACGATTTTAGCACAAATTGCGGCTGAAGCATTAATGACCACTGTCGATAAAGTTATCGTGTATTCTTCAGATACCGATTTAACGCCGTTTGATACCGGAGCTTACGCATCGAGTACAACGTATATCTCAGGAAATGCTGTCTATAAAGCGGCATTGAAAATGATAGAGTTGCTTAAGAAAGCGGCTGCTAAAGCGTTAAAAGTTGATGCCGAAACGATTCAGTTTGATGGTAAGGCGTTTAGCAGTGAGGCTTCAGAATCGACAATATCATTAATCGATCTTTCGAATCGTCTTTATTATAACGAAGACCAAGAACAACTTACGGCAACCGGAAGTTATTTTGGCACTAAATCACCGCCACCGTTTATGGCGGGATTCATAGAAATTGAGATTGATAAAGAAACCGCTGAAATTGAGATTCTGAATTATGTAAGTGTTGTGGATTGTGGGACACCGATTAATCCTAAACTCGCGCAAGGTCAAGTTGAAGGTGGTATAGTTCAAGGATTAGGTATGGCGCATTTTGAAGAGGTTAAGTACTCTAAAAAAGGTCAGTTAATATCCAATGATTGGTTAACGTATAAAATACCTACGTCTTTAGATATTAAAAAATTAACAACGGAGTTTGCGGAAAGTTATGAAGAAAGTGGACCTTACGGTGCAAAATCGGTAGGTGAAATCGGTATAGATACACCACCCGCTGCATTAGGAAACGCGATTTTTAATGCTTTAGGTGTGCGTATGACTGAATTACCGATGACGCCAGAAAAAATATTTCAAAAGTTACAAAAAAAATAATTAGGTGAAAACATGACAAAAGGACGGATTCTAACAAAGTGTTTTATACGCTGCTGTTATCAGGATCACTCGTTTAAAAGATCCCTTTTTCATTATGCCCACCTTAAGAATAAAAAATAAAAAGAATAGCCAAGGTTTTTTGCATGCCTTGGCTATTCTTTTATACAAAAGGTGATTAATATGGACATGATGTATGAAAAGATTGCAATGTATCAAAAGAACCATCAAAGCATTGTTGTAGTTACGGCTGTAGACAAACAAGGTGATGGGCCAGTTGAAGTCGGAAAGAAGATGATAGTCCATCCTGATGGTCGCTCTGAAGGTACTGTCGGTGGTGGTGCTTTAGAACATCTTGCTATTGAGCGTGCCAAAGAAATTTTTCACACGAAGCAACCTAAGCATGAGAGATATGGTCTTAATGGGGGTAAGGTTATTCCTAACGCTGAAACTTTGCCGATGGTATGTGGCGGCATTGTCACGCTTTATTATGAGTTTGTTGGAATTCAGCAAAAAGTGTATATTTTTGGTGCTGGGCATGTTTCTCAAGCGTTAGTAAATGTATTAAAAACGTTACCGTTTTATATTGTCGTAATTGATGAACGAGAAGATGTGATTACCCGTTTTGAAGGTGCGCATCAGAAGATTTGTTCGAACTTTAGCGAGTTTATTAAGAACGAAAATGAAATATTAAGCAGTTATGTTGTGGTTGTCACACCGAGTCATCGTTATGATTTTGAGATCATTCATCATCTTTTAGAAAAAACCTATCACGGGCGTTATTTAGGACTTCTATGTTCAAAAGCAAAAATGAGAAAGTTTTTAGAGGACACTGAACAACGATTCGGAAAGAATCTCGATTTATCTTTCCTTTATGCTCCAATAGGATTAAACCTTGGTGGTGGCACACCTGAAGCGATTGCGGTTTCCATTGCGAGTGAGTTGCTAGCGGTTTCGAATGAGAAAGACAGTCATAATCATATGCGCAGTAAACATCCGAATACGCCAAAATACTGGGAGGTGAAATAATGTACGAAAAAGCGATTATCTATGGAAGCGTTTATATTGATGGTGAATTTGTTTCAAAGCATATCTATATTCAAGAGGGTAAAATTGCGAAAATATCCGAAAAGCTTTATGAGGCAGAAGAAGTTATCGATGCTCAAAATTTGGAAGTTCTTCCGGGCATTATTGATCCTCATGTTCACTTTGAACTCAACTTAGGTCACGTCATCTCTGTGGATGATTTTTATACAGGGAGTGTTGCTGCTGTTTATGGTGGTGTTACTACGATTATTGATTTTTTAGATCCAGTTGATCATCAAAGCGAAATTGAAAATGCATATGAAAAACGTCTGGATTTGGCAAAGAAAAGTGTTTGCGATTATAGTTTTCATGCAACGATTAAAAAACCGCGCGGAAATTTGAAAGAGTTTGTTCAAAAAATAAAACAATTAGGCATGCCAACCTTAAAATTTTTTACAACATACTCTGATTCTGGGCGTCGGACTTACGATGAGCAAATTATAGAACTGATGAAACTGTCTGAAAGTGAAAATATAACCTTGCTTGGGCATATTGAAAGCGATGAGTTAATTCGTTTAGATGACAGCTTTCTCGCAAGGGATTTACCTTTAAGCCGTCCTGCGATTAGTGAAACAATTGAAGCCTTAAAACTAGCAGAGTTTTTGCGTTCTTACGGCGGCAAGTTGTACATGGTTCACTTGAGTAGTGGACGAACTTTAGAAGCCTTGACGGGAACCTATAAAGCACTTTTAAATAAATCGTTGTTTATTGAGAGCTGTCCACAGTACTTCAGCTTTACGAAAGATATATTAAATGAAGATAACGGGTACCTTTATACTTTTGCACCGCCTTTAAGAAGCGCAAATGAACAAGCTTTGCTATTTAAGTATAGTAAGTATATTGATACGATTGGAACGGACCATTGTGCTTTTAATCGTGAACATAAAAATAAAAAACTTCTTAAAGACATCCCTTTAGGCATCGGTGGTGTTGAACATAGTTTCAATATTATGCGTCACCATCTAGGCGATGACGTGATCGATAAAATGACGAAACGTGTCGCAGAAATACATGGTATACGCAACAAAGGGGAGCTTAAAGAAGGGTATGATGCTGATTTGTTTTTATATGAACCGATGAAAGCGTATAAAATCTCTGATAACCATGCGCAATCTGATTATTCAGTTTACGAACAACATCCCATTGATGGTAAAGTAGTATCCACGATGATTCGTGGGGAGTTCGTTATGCGAGATCGTAAGTTTTTAGGTGGTAAAGGTCAGTGGTTAAGAAGGAGGTTAGCCGATGATTAAAGCGTTAATTAATGTAAGAATTTATGATTACACTAATTATATCGAGAATGGGTATATTATTTTTGATGAAGTCATTCTTGAGGTTGGTCAAATGAATGATTTTTCTAATCAGAACTATGAATTGATCGATGGTGAGGGAGATCTTGTTATTCCTGGGCTTGTTAATGGACATACACATATTTACTCGACATTCGCTCGTGGAATGTCTGTTCGTTTCAATCCTAAAGATTTTCAAGGAATCCTAGATGATTTATGGTGGAAAATGGATCATTCTTTAGATAAAGATATGATTTATTACAGTGCCATTGTACATGCGATTGATAGTTTGAAAAACGGGGTGACCACATTAATTGACCATCATGCGAGTGGACAGGATATTTTAGGGACGTTAAATAGTTTAAAAGAAGCTGTAACTGAAACGGTTGGTTTGCGCGGTGCATTCGCATTTGAAACAAGTGATCGTTTTAATATTGAGGCATGTATCGAAGAAAATC
>SKIW01000115.1 GCA_007116245.1 Candidatus Izemoplasma sp.
ATGTTCCACGTGGAACATCGCCTTAAAAATCATCGTCAAACCCCTTCTTTTCACCATTAACAACCCATCCTAAGACATTATCTAAGTTCACATTATCCGCCGCTCTAAAAATGGATTTATCAATATCTGGATGTATCTTTTTTAGCATAGCAATGATGTCTTTTACCTCTTTACGTTTTGATGCTGTTTGACCTGCTGCTACATCACATCCACAATCCATAGGATAAATCTCATTATGATTCATAATATTCTTTACCGCTTTCTCCCGGATAAAATACATTGGACGTATTAATGTTATCCTATCAAAATGATCTGATTTGACCTTAGGAAGCATCGTTTTAAAACTCCCACTATAAAACAAGTTTAATAATGTCGTTTCAATAACATCATCATAATGGTGCCCTAAAGCTAATTTGTTACACCCATACTTCTCTGCAAGACTATATAAGAACCCTCTTCGCATACGTGCACACATATAACATGGATAATCCTTAGCAATCTTATTAACAACTTTAAAAATATTATACGGTTCAATCTCATATTCGATATCTAATAACGCCATATTATGTTTTAAAAGCGCTAAATTACTTTCAGTATATCCAGGATCCATCACCACACATTTGAAATCAAACGCCACTATTGGATGTTTTTTTAACTCCGCAAATAATTTAGCTAGTAATAACGAATCTTTCCCGCCACTTATAGCAACTAAAATCTTATCGTTGTTTTGAACTAAATTAAAGGTTTTAATCCCTTTAATAAATTTCGACCATAAAGGTCCTCGGTATTTTTTAATAATATTGTTCTCGAACTCCCTGGCTTTTTGATTCATGATTACACCTCACTCTTTTCTAGTATAATAAAATCACTATTTTAAACAAGGAGATATATAATAATAAAATATAATATTTTTAATATATTGAATATTGTATAATTTAGGTGTATAATTAGATTATCAAAAGTAAATGGAGGTGATTTTATGTCGTTTGTTTGGGCGTCCAAAAAACCAAATGAAGGCGTAGCAACGCTTTATGAATCGAATATTACCTTAAACAAAAGCGCTAGTTCCCATTTTGATCACGCTTATAATGTCCTCTTAGGTATTGATCATGAACTTAAACGCATTGCTGTAAAGCCGATTACTAAACAAGAATATGAGCGCGGCGCCATACCCGAAGAAAAACGCCATAAAATAACAGTAAGGCCGAGCTACGCAAGAGTCTGTAATAAAAAGTTTATGAAAGAGATTGCTGAACTTGCTAATTTAGATTTAAATGATAACCAAGCTTACAAGTTTAAAACGCTTTGGAGTAAAAAAGATAACGCTTTAATTATTGATTTAAATCAACCCTGGGAGGTGTCTTAAATGGATACTCTATTTATTCTAATTTGGTTCATTGTTATCGTCGTTGCTGCCTTTATTGAAATTAACACGATGGATTTAACGAGTGTTTGGTTTAGTATCGGAGCGTTAATTGCTTTTATTCTCGCGATTCTTCAACAGTCTATCGGCGTTCAAGTTGTTGCATTTGTACTCGTATCAGTTGTATTATTATTTAGTGTACGCCCGATTGCTAAAAACTATTTTAGAACCAATCTCGTCAACACAAACGCTGACCGTTTAGTTGGAAAAATCGCAATTTGTACTAAAGAGATTCGTCCAGGTGAGCGTGGAGAAGTCAAAATCGACGGTCAGTATTGGACCGCGATTACCTCAGGAGATGATTCAGTACTCGTAGATGAGAAAGTTGAGATATTAGCCATCGAAGGGGTTAAACTAATTGTGGTGAAACTATGAATGCTGGACTCTTTAAACGGAGTTTAGCGTTTATCATCGACGGTTTCATCTACTTAAGTATCACTTTTTGGATTTTCAACTTTATTGCTGGCCCTGTTTATCAAAGACAGTTTGATGACTTCGATATGCATTGGAATGTTTACTTTGAAGTAACCGAGATGGTTGAAGAAGACATGGAAGTCCATCAAGCACGTTATGAAGATAACGAAATCACTTACGCAGAGTTACTTGAAATACGCGCAGGAATCTTCAATGATTATTATGAAGATGAACAGTACAGAGAAAGCATTGATATTGCGTTAGGTTATCGAGATTTTACGATGTTTAGTTCAATTTTAATTTTTATACTGGCAAATTATATCGGTATTTTAGTTTTAAAAGGTCAAACATTAGGACGTAAACTTATGAAACTTCGTCTCTCGGGTGAAGTTAATTGGTTTTCACTATTATTAAGAGAAGTTTTCTGGAAGTACTTATTCTGGTTACTAACATTAGGTATTGGTTTAATGATTGATATTTTAATGATTTTTTTAAGCACCAATCATACGGCATTAAGGGATCGCTTCTCTAAAACGCATGTAGTAGAAGTTTTAGAAGATGGCACGTATCCAATTTAAATAAAAAAAATATAAGGAGGAATTTGTTATGCCATTATTTACACCTGTTTTATTAGTAGGCGTAGGTAGCGTTATCGGAATTATACTATTAATTGCGATTCTAATTTATGTCGCTACACGCTTTACCATCGTTAATCAATCAAATCGTTTCATCGTAGAACGCCTTGGAGGTTATTATGCGACTTGGGACGTAGGAATTCACTTCCTAGTACCATTTATTGATCGCTTAAAACTCAAAGTTTCTATTAAGGAACAAGTTGTTGACTTTAATCCACAACCTGTTATTACAAAAGACAACGTAACAATGCAAATTGATACGGTTGTTTTCTTCCAAATCACTGATCCTAAGTTATTTACTTATGGTGTGGATCACCCAATTAAAGCCATTGAAAATCTTACCGCAACAACGCTACGTAATATTATCGGGGATTTAGAGTTAGATGAATCATTAACTTCGCGCGATTATATTAACGAAAAAATGCGTAGCATTCTAGATGAAGCAACCGATCCTTGGGGGATTAAAATCAACCGTGTTGAACTTAAAAACATTATCCCTCCTAAAGATATTCGTGAAGCAATGGAAAAACAAATGCGCGCTGAACGTGAAAAACGACAATCAATCTTAATTGCTGAAGGTAATAAACGTTCTGCAATTCTTGAAGCTGAAGGGTCACGTGAATCACAAATTCTTCGTGCTGACGGTGAAAAACAAGTTCGTATTTTAGAAGCTGAAGGTCAAGCAAAAGCAATCCTTGAAGTTCAAGGTGCTACCGCAAAAGGTATTGAACTCATTAAGAAAGCTGGCGCTGATGAAGCATTCTTACGTCTTGAAGCGTACAAAGCAATGGCTCAAGTTGCTGATGGACAAGCTACTAAACTTATTATCCCATCAGATATGCAAGGTATTATGGGATTAACCGCATCGATTGCTGAAGCATTTAAAACTGAAGCCCCAAAAGTTGACACTAAAAAAGAAAAGTAAGCATTAAAAAAAGCGTTTAAAAAAACGCTTTTTTTATGCTAAAATTCGCAATGTTTCGGAGTTCTTGGAAAAGGAATTACATCCCTAATATTTTCAATTCCCGTTAAATACATTAACATTCTTTCAAATCCTAGTCCATATCCTGCATGTGGTGTTGTTCCGTATTTTCTTAAATCTAAATACCACCATAACTCTTCTTCATCCACAGCCATTTCCTTCATACGATTCTTTAAGACATCCATACGTTCTTCTCTTTGACTTCCACCAATGAGTTCTCCCGCACCAGGCACTAAAAGATCCATAGCCGCAACAGTTTCTTGATCATCGTTGAGCCTCATATAAAAGGCCTTAATATGTTTTGGCCAATCTTTTACATACACTGGACCATCAAAATGATTTACAAGATACTTTTCATGTTCTGTAGCGAGGTCACCTTCAAAAGAGGGACTATTCTCAAAAATATCGCCTGCTTCTTTTAATATTGTTATCGCTTCTTTATGGGTAATTCTCACAAATGGTTTGTTTAAAACATTGTGTAATTTTGCCATTAATCCTTTTTGGACGAAGCGATCAAAAAACGCCATTTCTTGTGGTGCTTTTTCTAGTACATAATGAATTATATACTTAACCATATCTTCCGCTAAATCCATATCATCATCTAAATCCGCAAAGGCAATCTCTGGTTCAATCATCCAAAATTCAGACATATGTGTTGTCGTATTTGACTTTTCTGCTCGGAAAGTCGGTCCGAATGTATATACCTGTTTAAAGGCTTGTGCAAACACTTCTGCTTGAAGTTGGCCTGAGACCGTTAAAAACGATGCTTTCCCAAAAAAATCTTTTTTAAAATCAATATCTCCTTCCTCTGTTTTAGGTACATTGTTTAAATCCAATGTTGTGACTTTAAACAACTCTCCTGCCCCTTCAGCATCACTTGCTGTGATAATCGGACTCGCGACATGAATAAAATCACGTTCTTGAAAGAAAGAGTGAATTGCATGATTTAAAATGCTCCGTACTCGAAAAACCGCGGTAAATAAATTAGTGCGGGGTCTTAAATGGGCGTTTTCACGTAAAAACTCACGACTATGTCGTTTTGCTTGCATCGGATAGTCTTCAGGTGAATCACCGATTAAATCAATGTTTACAGCTTTAATTTCGAATGGTTGCTTCATGTTCGGTGTCACCTCAACAACCCCAGTAACACGTACACTTGAGCCAATCCCGATTTTTTGTAACTCTTTATACTGTGCTACTTTAGACTCTTCATAAACAACTTGAATTGTTTCAAAAAAAGTGCCATCATTAATGTTCATAAACCCAAATGATTTTTGCGCACGATGATTGCGAAGCCACCCTTCTAAAATGACTTCTTTACCATGTAGTTCTTGATACTTGCGATATAACTCTCTAACCGTAATTTTCATAAACTCACTCCTTAAAATAAAAAAATCGTCCTAATAAGGACGAAAAAATTCCGCGGTACCACCTTAATTCTAGTTTCCTAGCACTCACTCTTTAACGCAGAGTCACGGATGGGTCTACTCAATTCTTCCATCTCTCCCGGTGTTATTCATCGAATCATGTTGCCTGGCTTACACCTTCCCAAGCTCGCTATATACAGAGGAGTCGATTACTTGTCCGTTCAACGATTTATAGTATAATCATATCAAAAACTCCCTATTTGTCAATATAAGCTTCATGCTGTAATGCAATATCCCCTTTGTCATGCTATAATAATACTCACTACTATTTTTAGGAGGCCTTATGAAAACAACGACACCGAGCGGTGGACTCCGTATTATCACAGCACTTATTGATTTTATGTTTTATGGGATACTTATCTTTATTTTCAATCTTATCGTAATTTCAATCTACGGATTTGAAATCATGCTTATGACATTTGTGGCCTATTTTGAGACCGACATTCCAAACAACTTATTCATTGATTACTTAGTTTTATCATCAATTATCAATCTGTTTTTAGGTATTATCTATTATGCCGTTATCCCCTATTATTCTAAAGGTCAAACAATCGCGAAATACTTACTTAAACTTACTGTGGTCAATGTTAAAGGCGAAAATCCATCGTTACTAAAGCATGCTCTAAGAAGCGTTATTTTATGGAACAACTACTTAACATTACCGGTTTTACCTTTCGCTTTATGGCGTTTTGAGGTTTACAGAAATCTCTCATCATCATTTTTATCCATTTCCGCTATTTTTATTGCCGTTTCTGTCATCATGATGTTTAATGTCAAAGACCCTCGTGGTTTACACGATCTATTATTGAAAACACATGTTGTTTTAATAAACCCCACTGAACCTAAGAAAGATTGGCTTGCAGAAAAAGATACAGAAATCGTTTAAGAAAGTTGGTGTTTTATGGTTAAGTTCGGCATTATCGGTGCAGGGAACATCGCCCACACTTTTTGTCGTGCGATTGAAGCGACCCGTGGTCAATTAGAAGGTATTGCCTCACGTGATTATCAAAAAGCCTTATTATATCAAAAACAATACGGTATTCCTCATGCTTATGGCTCTTATCAAGCGCTTTATAATAATCCTAATATCGATTGTGTTTATGTTGCTACACCTCATGGATTACATTACGAACAAATGATGGAAATCTTAGATTACGGTAAACATATTTTATGTGAAAAAGCGTTCACTTTAAACGCTTCACAAGCAAAGAAGGTATTTGAAAAAGCACGCGATAAAGGATGTTTTGTGATGGAAGCGATGTGGACACGCTTTTTACCAAATATAAAGCACCTTCAAAACATTATCAAAGATGGTGTCATTGGTGAAATAACACGCCTAGAAGCGGACTTCTGTTTTAACGCTAAAATCGATCCTACTCATCGTTTAGTTAATCCTAGCCTTGGTGGTGGCGCGCTTTTAGATATTGGCATCTATCCTATAACATTTGCGAATATCTTTCTTAAAACACCAGATAAAATCGAATCACAAGTTGAGTGGTATAAATCCCAAGTAGATATTTCAGAAACACTAACGTATCATTATCCTAATGCTAAGGCGATATTACGTTCATCTTTTAACTCAGAATTACCCATTGATGCACGTATATATGGTACTAAAGGTTTCATTCATGTTCCTAATTTTTGGTCTAGTGAAGAGAGTCATATATACGATTCTAATCATGCCTTAATCGAATCCTTTAGCTTTAAGCACAAAGTAAATGGTTTTGAATATGAAATCGATGAAACCATTCAAATGATTGAGCAAAACAACTTAGAATCTCCAATAATGCCACATAGCGAGACCTTAACGATTCTTAAACAGATGGATTCAATCCGAAACGCTTGGCATTTCGAATATCCCCAAGAAAAAAGAAAGTAGACCGAAGTCTACTTTTTTTTAGTTATCTTTATATTCGAATAATCCACTTAACGGAACATCTTGTACAATATTTAAGATACCTTGCGCTAATAGCGGTGCTATACTTAACTGCGTAACTTTCTTACATTTCTTCTCATCTGGTAATTCAATGGTATTCGTACAGACAAGCTCTTTTATAGAACTCGCACAAATACGTTCAATCGCAGGTGGTGAAAATACGGGATGCGTACACGCAGCATAAACTTCTTTAGCACCAGCGGTCTTTAATGCATCCGCAGCAGATACAATCGTTCCTGCGGTATCTATTAAGTCGTCAATAATAATCGCAACTTTACCGGAAACATCGCCGACAATCCCCATAATTTCAACTTCATTGACCCGAGGTCTCCTTTTATCAATAATTGCAATTGGTGCATGAAGGATATTTCCCATTTCTCTAGCGCGTACAGCTCCTCCGTGATCTGGGGATACAACGACAATTTTTTCATCCTTAAGTTTCCCTTTAAAATAATCCACTAAAATTGGCATCGCTACAAAATTATCAATAGGAATATCGAAGAACCCTTGTATTTGTCCTGCATGTAAATCCATACATAGAACACGTGTAGCCCCAGCTGTTTGTAATAAATTCGCCACAAGTTTTGCGGATATCGGTTGCCGAGAAGCGGCTTTACGGTCTTGACGTGAATACCCGTAATACGGCATTACAACGTTAATATGCTTTGCGGAAGCCCTTTTTAAAGCATCAATCATAATGAGTAACTCCATCAAGTTTTCATTAACTGGGGATTGCGTTGATTGAATAACAAAGACATGATGTCCTCGTACTGTTTCTTCAATATTTAACCCGATTTCACCGTCTGCGAACCGCTTAACTTCGCATTTACTTAAAGGGATCCCCGAAATTTCAGAAATCTCTTCTGCGAGTTTCTTATTTGCACTTAAAGAAAATAACTTAATTTTATGTCCATTAAAAATTGCCATAATTGCCTCCAATATTTATACTACATAGCACATTCTTTATTATACGCAAAATTACACAAAAATAAAATGCAACTTATAAAAAAGTTGCATTTATATACATTACGAATGCTTAGGCTTCATCTTCAAGATTATGATATGCTTCAATCACTACGCCCTCGATATGATTCCGGGTCTCTTGATTAATTGGATGCGCTACGTCTTTAAATTCTCCATTTGGCATTTTCCGACTTGGCATCGCTACAAAAAGCCCATCTTTCCCATCAATAACACGTAATTCATGAACAACAAAACAGTCGTCGATTGTAATTGCAGCAATCGCCTTTAAACGATTCTCTCCATTAAACTTTTTAATGCGAACGTCTGTTATATTCATCATTACACCCCGCAATTTGTGTCTCTAATACTTGTATGTGCAAATTATAGCACAAGAAGTTTTGTATTTCAAATCTTTTTTTCCCTTAAACCGCTTTATGCCTTTATTTTCGTCAAAATGACAGTGTTTTTTCCAGTGAAAGCATTTTGAATTTCCAATAAGTCCTTTTTATTTTTATGAAAAATAAAGATTGCCGGCCCTGAACCGCTCATTAAAACCCCATCTAAAGAAAAGCGCATAATGTCTTCTTTTAGTTTCTGTAAATCAGGGAATAGTTTAAATGCGAAAGGTTCTAATGCATTATAAAGTTCCTTTGTCATAAGCTCATAATTTTGGTTATAGATGGCATTGCTCATTCTCGTGATTTTTTGTATTGGAACTTCGTCCATCTTCACAGAATGATAAACTTCTTTAGTACTCACTTTAAAGTGAGGCACAATAATTAATACCGGACATTTTAAGGCGTTTTTAAGAAAGAAGA
>SKIW01000066.1 GCA_007116245.1 Candidatus Izemoplasma sp.
TGCCGTACCGATTAGTGCCGTATTAAAAATTATCGATGATATCGAACGCGTTGGACAACTTCAGCGGGTATTACTAGGCATTCAAGTGAACACATTAAACCCAGCAGACTGTAATGTTATTATCGGCGTCTGTATTCTTGAAGCACCACCCTCAGGTGCAGCCTTTCAAGCGGGATTACAGGATTTAGATATTATTACCGGAATCAAATATCAAGAAGACACAGATTTCATGCCTATCAACAACTTTAAAGACTTAAGACTGTTCCTTTTAAGTACAACAAAAAATCAAGCGATACAAGTTCAATATGTTCGCGATGACTTAACCTATCAGACTACGCCATTTACCTTAAATGTTCATCCGGATGATATTGTCGAAGATTAACATCAAAAATCGGCTAATTTATGCTATAATATAAAAAAATAGACATCAAGTTTAAGACATTGGAGGATGCTATGGATCTATTTAAAAAATGTTATGACTATACCGTGGTTGAAGACGCCAAAAAACTCGGTATTTATCCGTATTTTCACGCCCTTAATTCACGCCAAGACATAGAAGTTGTTATGGAAGGCGGGCGTAAAATTATGTTAGGATCAAATAACTATCTAGGGCTTACAGGGGACGAAAGAGTGATTAAAGCGAGTGTTGATGCCACTAACAAATACGGAAGTGGTGTTTCAGGATCGCGGTTTTTAAACGGCACTTTAGATTTGCATTTAGAGCTTGAAAAAGCCTTGGCTGATTTTTTAAACTACGAAGAATGTTTAACATTCTCAACCGGATTTCAAAGTAATCTTGCGATCCTTTCTAGCATTGCCCAACGCAGTGATATCATTTTTTGTGACCGTGAAAACCATGCGAGTATTTATGACGGTACACGGTTAAGCTACGCTAAACTCGTACGGTATCACCATAACGACATGGAAGACTTGCGTAATCGATTAAAAGAAGCTGATCCCGATAAAGGAAAACTCATTGTCACAGATGGCGTTTTTAGTATGTCTGGGGATATCGCTAATCTTCCTGAAATTTGTGCACTAGCTGAAGAATTTGGGGCACGCGTTATGGTCGATGACGCACATGGATTAGGAACAATCGGACCTAACGGAAGAGGAACTGCTGCATATTTTGGTCTCGAAGATAAAGTGGATATTATTATGGGGACATTCTCTAAATCCCTCGCGAGTTTAGGTGGATTTATGGTTGGCGAAGCAAAAGTCGTCGATTATGTGAAACATAAAGCGCGGCCTTTCATTTTCAGCGCAGCGATGCCTCCAAGTAATGTTGCGAGCGCCTTAAAAGCACTTGAAATATTAATCGAAGAACCAGAAAGAGTCACAAACTTACTTGACATCTCACAATACGCACGCAAAAGAATGCTAGAGAAAAACTTTAAAATACTCGATAACGATAACACACCTATAATCCCCATTTACACATACGGATTATATCGCACTATTTTAGCGTGCGAAATGTTATTTAAACGTGGTGTTTATGTGAACCCCGTACTCCCCCCTGCCTCACCCGAAGGTGAGTGCTTAATCCGCACTAGCTATACATCAACCCATACTAAAGCGTTAATCGATGAAGCAGTCGAGATTATCGCAGATGTTCTAAACACACTCCCTGAAGATGATGAAGCGATTCTTAAGATGGTGACACAAGGTGAGTAAAACCATCCTTATTACCGGAGCATCAAGCGGTATAGGCAATGTCTTATTAAAACAATTAATCGAACGTAATCACGATGTTATTGGTCTGTCAAGACGACAAGCGAAAGACGTGAACTATACCCATTTCTCTTGTGATTTAAGCGACCCAAAAGCGATTGAAAACACCGTGTTAACCATCCAACAGTCACTGACAAAACTCGATGCGATTATTCACGTTGCAGGTTTTGGTATTGCCGATGCGTTAGAATATACAACGTATCAAGACGCGGAGCTTATTCATAAAGTAAATGTGTTAGGTCCATTCTATTTAAATCGCTTACTTCTCCCTTTATTAAGAAAAGGGGTTAACCCTAAAATCATCCACGTCGGCTCAGTCGCAGGAACATTAACCATTCCGTTCCAAGCGTTTTACTCAATGAGTAAAGCCGCACTCTTTACTTACTCAGAAGCCTTAAGAATGGAGTTAAAACCGTTTAAAATCAGTGTAAGTATTGTCTTACCCGGAGATATTAAAACACCGTTTACAGAAAACCGTAAAAATACGTATAACGAGCGCGACCCTTTATACAAAAATCGTATCGCACGAGCGATAACAAAAATGGCTCACGATGAACAAAACGGTATGGCTCCAGAACGTGTGACAAAACCGATTATCAAAATGCTTAATAAAAGACGATTACCGATCTTTAAAACCATCGGACTTCAATACAAACTAATCATGCTTTTAGCGAAGTTTTTACCGCATCGCTTAAGACTCCATATTGTTTATAAACTTTATGGCAAATAAAAATCGTAAAGCGTAACCTTTACGATTTTTTTATTTATTTTGTCGCATTTATAAGTGCATCTTCATCATAAAAATCATCAAAATCAATTTCAATATCGACCGCTATACCAAACTCAATACTCTCATAATCAGCATTCGTTAAGACACTTGTTGAACTCATCATTAAGATCGTACCATTCGGTAAAATGTTCGTAGTAATCGAGGATGCACCACCTGAAGACTGTTGGCCTATCACCGTTGCAATCCCCATCTCTTGCGCAATCGATGTCATCAAGTTAGCGGCACTATACGTAAGTGGAGACGTGAAAATATACCAATCATAATCACGTGCAACATTCTCAGAACTATACCATACAGTAGACGTTGATAAAGCTGTTGAATTTAAACCATGAATCGGGATTAACTCATCGGTCATATACCCTAAAACTTGAATCATCGTACCTAAAATACCGCCACCGTTACAGGTTAAATCAATCACAACACGGTCAACAGTGCCTTTAGCATCAATCTCATTAATCCAGGTTTCAAAATCAACTGGGGTGTCATCACTAAAACCATCGATAAAGATTTTTGCTAAACGGTCATTATCATAATAACGTACACCTTCATCAAAATTACAATTAACTTGATTTAACGCACGAATATACGCGTTAATACGTGAGCCATAACCTTGTTGGGTGCGGTAATCCAAAAGCTCATTATAAATCCCACTCATCTGATGCCAGGTATGTAGATCATCCATACTATTGGCAATATGTACCAGCTCACGATAATGCGTTACATCTAAGCCGGATTGCGTATAAATATTTGGTTTGCGACTTGAGAACACATCATAATATGTCTCAACTTCCTGGACGCCTTTTAACCCGTAAAAATAATCGAAACTAAATACTAAATAACGGTAAGTAGAATCTTTAATATCACTCGGAATCGATTGACTATTATAACTTGTATCATTTAACGTTCTTCTCGCAGCGCGACCAGCACTCCCACTATTAATAATCTGATACGTATCAAAACCGATGACACGATCACCATTATAATAGACATCGTACATCGACCCAGAGAAGAACAAATTAGCAATAATTAAAGGCATATAATAATGATTATCATCATAAAACAACTCAAAGCGATAATCACGTAAGTTCATAATGACTGGACCATACAATGTCTCTTCATAATCTTCAACTTCTAACCCAACCCCAAAATCCGTTTGTGTCGCTTCAGAGAGCCCTGAAAAGAAACCAAAACGATTTACTTCTACAGTACTCCTATCAAAATCAATTTTCATTGTATACTCATAAACAATGGAAGGATCATCTTCATCTTCACTTTGATAATGAATTATCACCTGTTCATTTTCAGTCGTAATCTCTAAATCTTCAACAACAATCGCGCCTTCAAGCATATAAATAAAATCAATCATCGAAATATACGGTAAGTTCTCATTCGTTAAATAAAACAACTCTACAGAAGTATCTTCAACAATATACTCCGTCGCAATATTCACAAAATCAACCGTACGATTCCGCTCTAGTGATGTTTCAATCCGCGGCATCGGTCTAACATTAAACCGTGTTTCTCGTGTATACCCATCAACTTCAATAATCGCCGTTAAAATAACATGATCATCTCGAAAGGTAAAAAGCGGTAAAATAACTTCACCATCAGGACGCACGGTAAAAGGATCAGAAATCTCCCATGAAATCGCAATACCATTAATTTCATCTACCATATTAACGCGTCCAGCACGTATCGTTAAATCAATCTGTGCAAGCATCGAATCAACTGTATTCATCACGTTTGTTTCAACTGAACTTAAAGGTTCTAATATAATCTCAAAACTCCGTCGATAACGGTATTCACCATCACGTATGGTAGCAGTTAAAGTAACCGTTTCACGCGTTTCACCATCTCTAGGTCGGTAAACATTACCTAAAAGGTCTATCAACTGATCATCACTCGTTTGCCAAGAAACGTTAAATCCCTCAACTTCTTTTGGTAAATCAAGATTATTTAAACCCGATACAGACTCTAATTGAATCGCCTCAAGTGCCGCTTCAATCGCTTCATTTTCAGGTAAATCATTATTCCCTCGTCCACAAGCCACAAGCAACGAGATACTCATAATAAATAGTATTAACCTTACCCATTTCTTCATATACATCCTCCTAAAAAAGTTAAAATATAAGATAATTATATCAAAAACCGAGCAAAATCAAAAGAGAACCCGAAAGTTCTCTTTCTTAATATAATTTTTTAAGCTATTAAAACTCTAAATCGCCATCATTATCGCCGTTTTCTGAGTCATCGGGATCACCATTTGTTGGATCATCATTATCGTTATCATTGTTTGTTTCAATTATTTCACCAACAATCGGTAAAGTATCTAAAAAGGCTTCGCCTTCAGGAACCAATGTATCAAACTCATCCGTAATATCTTTACCATAATAATCCGCTTCACTTTCACCATCGATCCAATTGGATACATTAGTGACATCATAAATAAAACCCTCTACAGCGATATAAGCTGGCATACCATCCTCGCCATCATAGACCGAAAGTTCTTCCTCGGTTAAATAGAGCAGAGGATCTTCATAATCACCACATGCGGCAACAATCCCTACAGCTAAAAAGGATAGAATAAATAAGAGCATATTTTTCACAAAAACACCTCCTTACCAAGAGTATAGCATATCATTTATATAAGTCAAATCATATAAAAAAACCATCCAAGCGGATGGTTTTAATCGATTAACGGTTGTAAAACTCAACAATTAAGTTCTCTTTAATCTCTGATAAAATCTCACTACGTTCTGGTAAACGTGTGTATTTAAACGCAAATTTGCTCTCATCAAACTCAACGAACCCTAAACGCTCGACGACCGCTTCTAAGCTATCCGCAATAATACTTAACTTACGAGATCCCTCTTTTAACGATACAGTCTGTCCAGGTGTCACACGGTATGATGGAATATCAACTTTACGTCCATTTACTAAGAAATGACCATGGCTTACTAACTGACGAGCTTGACGTCGTGTACGTGCAAATCCTGCGCGATACACAAGGTTATCAAGACGGCTTTCTAATAAGAATAAAAAGTTTTCACCTTGACGACCAGCAAGTTTTTTAGCTTCATTAAACGTTTTCTTAAACTGACGTTCATTTACACCATACGTAAAACGTACTTTTTGCTTTTCCTGTAGTTGTAATCCATATTCACTAATCTTTCCACGACGTTGTCCATGTTGTCCAGGTGAATAAGGTCTTTTTCCTAATTCTTTTCCCGTTTCAAGCGTCGAATATTTTAAACGACGTGAAATTTTCCAAGCGGGTCCAGTATAACGTGACATAATGTATTCCTCCTTTTCAATTATTTGCACGAAAAGCGAGTCATAATAGGTTTGAGGACAGAATAATTTAACGCAGTTCATCTCGCCAGCAGAGACTACTATGCAACCATAATTAAAGGATTATTCAGTGATCTTAAACCAAGTTATGCAGCTGCCTTTATTACACATGCGTTAGAATTATATAACAATTATCAAAGAATGTCAACTAAAGCCTTAACGACTTTTTCTAAGACCTCTTGATCTTTATTCGAAAAGCGATTAACCTGCGGCGCATCAACATCCAATACACCAATCAAACGTCCTTCTTTAACGATAGGAACAACCATCTCACTACGGCTATTCGGATCACAAAATATATGCCCTTCAAAATCCCTAACATCCGCAACAATAACTGTTTTCTTAAGCTTTGCACTCATACCACAAACACCGCGTCCTACACGAATCGAAGTACAAGCAGGGTGTCCTTGAAAAGGGCCTAAATATAATGCATCTTTACCATCTGAAAGATAAAAACCGATCCAGTTAATATTATCTAAAAAATAATTTAATAACGCACTTAAATTCGCTAAGTTACTCACTAAAGGATCCGCTTTATTAATATAAAAAGGAACCATTTCTAATAATTTATCATAATTCTCATCGCGTTTTTTTGATAGTGGTATTTCATTAAACATAGTATCACCCAAATCTATCATATAAAAAACACCTAAAAAACGCAATGAATATGTTACAATAAAGCTGATTCAGAGGTGATGATATGACAAAGATTATTCTCATACGATACGGCGATATAACCTTAAAAGGAAAAAACAAAAAATCGTTTATCGATACACTTGTTTCACAAATTAAGCATCGTTTAACACCCTACACAATCAACTACGACCATGCGCACAACCGACTTTATTTACACATACAAGATAAAGACATCGAGATAATTACCAAGGAACTTCAAGCGATTCCTGGGATCGATAGCTTTTCTTTAGTTCAACAAGTCGAACTAGAAGTTGAGTCAATCTACCAAGCAACACGTCAAGAAATAAAGCAATACCAAGATAGTTCTTTAACATTTAAAATAAAAACCAAACGCACCAACAAACACTTTCCAATCCGTTCAATGGAACTATCAAGAACGCTCGCTGGAAAGCTTTTAAAAGAATATACGCATTTAAGTGTGGATGTTCATAATCCAGACTGCTTACTAGAAATTGAAATCCGTTCAAAATACGCCTATATTTTCTCCAAAAAAATCCCTGGACTCGGTGGCTTCCCAACAGGAACTATCGGTAAAGGATACCTATTATTATCAGGTGGCATCGACTCACCAGTCGCCGGTTTTCTAGCCATGAAACAAGGTATTGCCATCGAAGCATTCCATTTCGAATCTACACCGATGACAAGCATTGAGTCAGCACAAAAAGTCGTTGACATTGCTAAAGTCCTCGCCCGTTTTGCGCCTAAAAGCACCTTAAAACTTCATCTTGTTCCTTTTAAAGCAATACACGAAACAATTATCCAAAACATACCAGAACCCTATCACATCACCATCATGCGAAGAATGATGCTAAGATTTATCGAAGAAAAAGCCGAACAAACACACACACCTACGATTATTACAGGAGAATCGATTGGTCAAGTCGCGTCCCAAACCCTTGAAAGCATGAAAGTCATTAATGCCATCACAAATCGACCGATTATAAGACCGCTAGCCACACTCGATAAAAAAGATATTATCGCTATAGCACGTAAGATTAATACTTATGATATAGCGATTCGTCCCTTTGAAGACTGTTGTTCCATTTATCTACCGAAACAACCATCAACAAACCCAAGGGTATTTTACGCTTTACGTTACGAACGACTCTTCAACTATAAAGAGCACTTAAAAACCATGGAGAAAGATACCATCACACTCTCAATCACACCAACGACAAACCTTGATTTACCAAGCTTAGGCTTTACCGTTTCAGAAGCCTTAAAAGGAGGAAAACCATGATTACAAGCGTCAATAACCCGCTCATAAAATCAACCGCTAAACTCCAACAAAAAAAAATTCGCGATGAAAGCAACACTTACATTATTGAAGGCGAACACCTGATCGAAGAAGCGCAAAAAAAAGGCTTAATTAAAACAATTTTTACAACAAATGATAAAACGAAGTATAAAGAGGCAGTTTTACTTAGTCCGCATGTGATGAAAAAGATCACCGATACGAAACATGTACCGCCCTTCGCAGCAATTGTATATAAACACGAAGCTAAACATATCGGGCCTCAGGTTTTAATCCTAGAACAAATACAAGACCCTGGTAATCTCGGGACCTTACTAAGAAGTGCGTTAGCATTTAACTTCACAACCGTTATCTTAGACGATTGTGTTGATCTATATAATCCTAAAGTATTGCGTGCTGCGCAAGGTGCCCATTTTCATTTAAACATCCTTACACAGTCATTTGAGACATTTAAACACAACCAACCTCATTCCATCATAGCCACAGGTTTAAAAGGAACCACGCTTAAACCACATAAATCGCCTTACGCCTTAGTTTTAGGTAACGAAGGACATGGATTAAAACCCCAAACACTAAACCAAGCCGATAGCATAATTACCATCCCGATACAACATATCGACTCACTAAACGTTGCCATCGCAGGAAGCATTATTATGCACAGCCTTTCACAAAACGAGCTTTAGCACAGCTTAAAGAGCTTAAAGCGAATTTAAACCCTTGCATTTTATCTTTATTTATGATAATATATTTTTGCAAATGTGTTAGAAGAGTGGGTCAACTCCCGCTCTTTTTCATGACAAAGGAGGTCTACATGGAAACACTAAAAAAAGACATAAAAGCCATTGTTGAATCCCTTGGCTACATCTTTTACGACATTGTATTTGAATCCCGCGAAGGCGATCAAGTACTCAGCGTCCACATCGACCATGAAAACGGTATCGATATCGATGACTGCGTTAAAGTCTCTGAAAAAGTATCTGACTACTTAGATGAAACCGATCCTATCGAAACATCGTACAGTCTCGAAGTTACAAGTGCCGGAGCTGAGCGCGAACTTCGAGATCATGTAGATCTCGAAAGAGCGATTGGTAAAACCATCTATTTAGAAACATTTGATCAAACCTTTCAAGGAACGCTCGAACATTTAACCGAAGCAACACTGACAATAAAAGAAAAAAACAATAAAACCCATGACATTCTCATTGCGGATATCCAGTTTATCCGTAGAGCGATTGAGTTTTAGGAGGCTATTATGAAAAGTAAAGATTTTTTTGCGGCACTGGATCAGGTCGCAGAATCTCGTGGACTCAATAAAGATAAAGTTCTTGAGATTGTCGAAAGAGGATTACTCAACGCAGTAAAAAAAGAGATTGAATTTAACGAAAATGTCCGTATCGAATTCAATACCGAAAAAGATACGATCCTTGTCTTCCAAGACTTTCTCGTCGTTAAAACACCCGAAGATGAGACAGAAATTTCTTTAAAAGAAGCAAGACTTGAGAAAAAAACAGCGAAAATTGGAGACACGATCTCACGCGAACTCAAAATTAAAGAATTTGGTCGTATCGCCGCAACAAGTGTAAAACAAATCCTAACACAAGGCTTAAAACAACTCGAACGCGAAAAAATTTACGACCACTTTAAAGAGCGTGAAAACGAAATGATTAACGCTGAAATCGCCGCGTTAAATAAAGACTTCGTCACCCTTGATCTCGGTCAAAACCTCGAGACAAGCTTACCGAGAAAAGAACTACTCAAAAGCGACGAAGTGCGGATTGGCGCAAGACTTAAAGTGTATGTCACAAAAGTCGATATGACACCGAAAGGACCTAAAGTCTTCGTATCACGAAATGACAAGAACTTAGTTAAACGACTTATCGAGCAAGTGACACCAGAAATTGCCGATGGCACTGTCGAAATTATGGGACTTGCCAGGGATGCGGGTGACCGTAGTAAAGTGGCGGTATTCTCACATGATGAAAACGTCGACCCGGTTGGCTCAGTTGTTGGATATAAAGGTTCACGTATCAATGACGTTTTAGAAGCGTTACAAGGTGAACGCGTCGATATATACGAATGGTCGAAAGATCCTGCAGAACTTATCAAAAACGCTTTAGAACCAGCAAAAATCATCGCCATCAACCCCAATAAAAAAGAAAAATCAGCGGTTGTCATTGTTAAGGATAAAGACTTTACCAGTGCGATTGGCTCAAAAGGCCAAAACGTCCGTTTAGCGGCACAGTCTAGTGGATGGAAAATCGATATTAAAAGCATTTCTGATGCGAAAGAATTAGGTATAAACTACCGGAGAATCGATACAGACGATGACCAAAACGCGTAAAGTACCGTTAAGAAAATGCGTAATTACACAGGAACGTCATCCCAAAAAAGACTTAATCCGCATTGTAAAAAATAAAGAAGGTGAGATTTTTATCGATCCTACAGGAAAACAAAATGGCCGTGGTGCTTACTTACAAAGAAGCATCCCCATCGTAAAACGCGCAATGCAGACAAAACGTCTCGCTAAACACCTAGAAACAACCATCCCTGATGAAATATACTTAGAACTGATTCGTATGCTTGAAGATGGCGAACTCTAAATCACTTTCACTACTCGGTTTAGCGACCCGCGCACGCCTTACAATCGACGGTGAAGAACGGCTCTTAAAAGCGTTTAAAAACGGTGAAATCAAACTCGTAATACTCGCAAGCGATGCCGGTGAAAATATTACCAAAAAAATCAAAGATAAATGTACCACCTACAGCATTCCACTCATCCGTGATTTTACTAAAACCGCACTTGCTTCAGCTATCGGAAAATCACGTACAGTAATCGGTGTAACCGATGAGGGGTTCAAAAACGCGATATTAAATGCGTTAAACCACTAAAGAAAGAGGTGATTTTGATGCCAGATAAGCGTCAAAAAAACACTAAAAAGAAACGTACGAACACATCACGACCTACCCCAAGACCTGAAAAAATAGAAAAACCAACTGGTCCTATCATATATAAAAAAGATATGACTGTTACACAACTTGCTGAAGCGTTAAAAAGACCCGTTAGTGACGTCATAAAAAAAGCGATGACCCAAGGTATTATGGCAACACAAAACCAGTCTTTAGACCGTGAAGTTGTTGAACTAATCGCTATGGAGTACGACTTAGAAATCGAAGATGAAGTCGTAACCGATTTAACGAGATTCGAAGAAATTCAGCACGAAGATAAAGCGGAAGACCTAAAATCACGCCCTGCAGTTGTCACGATTATGGGACATGTCGATCACGGAAAAACAACCTTACTAGATACCATCCGTTCCGCACGCGTAACCGCAGGTGAAGCCGGAGGTATCACTCAGCACATTGGTGCTTACCAATATAAAGATAAAGGTAAAATTATTACCTTCATCGATACACCAGGTCATGCTGCTTTCACCGACATGCGAGCACGCGGAGCACAAGTAACGGATATTATTATCTTAGTTGTTGCTGCTGATGACGGTGTAATGCCCCAAACAAAAGAAGCGATCGATCACGCTAAAGCAGCGGGTTCTCCGATTATTGTTGCCATCAACAAAATGGATCGTCCTGGTGCCAACCCTGATCGCGTTAAACAAGAACTTACAGAATTTAACCTCGTCAGTGAAGACTGGGGTGGTGACACCATCTTTGTCGAAATCTCAGCACTCAAAAACGAAGGGATAGACAACTTACTAGAAATGATTCACCTCGTTGCTGAAATCGAAGACTTTAAAGCTAACCCAAATCGCGCTGCACAAGGAAGCGTTATCGAATCAAAACTCGATAAAAGCCGTGGACCGGTCGCAACACTGCTCGTTCAAAGCGGAACACTTAAAGTCGGCGACATCCTTGTTGTAGGTGGTACCCACGGTAGAGTGCGTGCCATGAATGATGATTTAGGGAATCGGCTTGAAAAAGCTGTACCAAGTACACCAGTTGAAGTCATCGGTTTAAACGATGTTCCTCAAGCAGGTGACCCATTTAGAGTATTCTCTGAAGAACGGGAAGCCCGTCAAATATCGGAAGAAAGAGCACACCGTACTTGGAAAGAAGAACGCGGTGTATCAAAAGCAATGACATTAGATCAAATGTTTGCCAACGCCCAAGATGACGATCAAAAACATTTACGAATTATCGTCAAAGGTGATACACACGGCTCTATAGAAGCCTTAAAAGGCGCTTTAGAAAACATTTCAGTTGAAGGCGCGAACATCGACGTTATCCGAGCATCTGTAGGCACCATCACCGAAACCGACGTCACCTTAGCACTCGCTTCAGGTGCGATCATTATCGGATTTAACGTTCGTCCAAGCAGTGCCGTACGAGAAACCGCAAGCGAAAAAGGCGTAGACATCCGTTTATATAACATCATCTATAAAATACTCGAAGATATCGAACTCGCCATGAAAGGCTTACTCGACCCAGAATTTAAAGAAGTCGTTACCGGCCAAGCAGAAGTTCGGGATACCTTTAAAATATCACGTGTTGGCACCATCGCAGGCTGCTATGTCACAGATGGTTTCATTAAACGCGATGCCCTTGTCCGTGTGCTTCGTGACGGTGTCGTCGTTTACGAAGGCAACCTCGCAAGCTTAAAACGCTTTAAAGATGACGTCAAAGAAGTACGTCAAGGCTTCGAATGTGGTATAATGATAGAAAAATTTAATGACGTTAAAGTCGGCGATGTTATCGAAGCATCGACTATGGAGGAGGTTAAACGCGTATGAGTAAACACGCCCGTTTAGAAAACAACATTTCACGTTCATTAACAAAAATATTACGTACAGAAGTGAAAGACCCCGCAATCGGTTTTACAACGATTACCGCGGTGAAACTCGCCCAAGATTTATCCTTCCTAAACATCTACTACACAACATTGAACGAAGACAAAAAAGAAGACACCGCAAAAGCGTTAGAGCGCTCCAAAGCATTCATCCGTTCCGCCTTAGGTAGACATGTTCAAATCCGTAAACTCCCTGAACTGCACTTTAAATATGACAGTTCTTTAGAACACGGTAACAAAATTGAAGCAGGCCTTAAAAAAGTCTTAAAAGACGAAGAGTAATTAACGGCAATCTTTGCCGTTTTTTCTTTGCAAGCTTATGCTATAATATAACTATTGAGGAGGATAAAGCATGATTAAAGACACCTTAAAACTCGTACCTAAAAGTCCTGGTTGTTATCAGATGATCGATACCCACGGCAATATTATTTACGTCGGAAAAGCGAAAAACCTAAAAAACCGCTTAACCACATACTTCACCGGATCACACGATTACAAAACCACAAAAATGATTTCTAATATCGATCACTTCGAATACATTGTCACGAACACCGAAATCGAAGCACTCATATTAGAAATTGACCTAATAAAAAAACACCAACCCCGTTATAATATCCTCCTTACAGATGATAAAAGCTATCCTTATATCGAAATCACCCAAGAACGTCACCCAAAACTGATTGTGACGCGTACCTTAAACAAAACCAACAAACATTTATTCGGACCTTACCCAAACGTCAAAGCCGCAAGAGAAACACTGAATCTTCTCCATAAACTTTATCCGCTTAGAAAATGCCATAAACTTCCTAAAGAACCCTGTTTATACTATTACATCGGACAATGTCTTGCGCCATGCATAAACAAAGTATCCAATGAAACCTATCAAACGATACGTAAAGACATTACCGATTTTCTTAAAGGCAACACAAAACCAATTCTTAACGACTTAAAGCAAAAAATGTACGAAGCGAGTGAAAACCTCGAATTTGAACGTGCACAAGAATATAAAAACACCCTAGAAGCAATCCAAACCACCACCGAAGAACAAAACATAAACCTCGATGATCTAAAAGATCGCGATCTAATCGCTATCGTTCACGATGACGAACATATCGCATTAGAAAGCTTTTTTATACGTAACGGTAAACTATCGGCACGCGATAAAAAAGTCTTTCCCTACTACATCGACTCAGAATCCGCAGCCCTTGAGTACATTATCCAGTTTTACCAAACCTACCCAGTACCTAGCGAAATACTTACCAACCAAAAAGAAGCCTTAAAACCGTTAGAAACACTTTTTGAGGTAACCTTAAAAACACCGCAAAGAGGACCAAAACATAAACTCTTAAACCTTGCAGTATTAAACGCAAAACAAAGTTTATCCGAAGCCACAGAACACCTGAAACGACAAACCGAAAAAACTTTCGGTGCACTCGACGAACTATCAGAACTCTTAAACATCCCTACACCATACCATATCGAAGCATTCGATAACTCACATCTTTTTGGATCTTACCCGGTAAGCAGTATGGTCGTATTTAAAAACGCTAAACCCTCAAAAAAAGATTATCGTAAATACAAACTCAGCACCCATAAATCTCAATCCGGTGACACCGAACAAATGGAGGAAGTCCTTTACCGTCGGTACCAAAGACTTTTATACGAAGACCAAAAACACCCTGATTTAATTTTAGTCGACGGTGGAATACACCAACTGAACACCGCTAAAAACGTCCTAAAAGACTTAAACCTCACCATTCCCATCGCAGGACTCGTGAAATCAGATAAACATAAAACATCGCACCTCATCGATCAAACCGATACCGAGTTTAAACTCGAATCCACCTCAAAACTTTTCCAACTGCTTTCACACATTCAAGAAGAAGCACACCGTTTTGCGATAAACTACCATAAAGATCTCCGCCATAAAGGTATCTACGCTACCGTTTTAGATACGATCGAAGGCGTTGGCGAAACCACTAAGAAAAAACTATTAAAACACTTTAAAACCATCGCCACCATGCGCCATGCAACATACGAAGATTTCAAAGCACTATCGATACCAGATAAAACCATTAAAAATATCCAAAACGCACTAAAAAAAGGGGAAAAACAAGATGATTAACTACGGAAGAATAATCGATATCGACGAACTTACACGCACAGTAACACTCAAATCCCAAGGTCGTCTTAAAACACTCTACATCCAACGAAGTCTCTTCAACCAGTTTTATAAGTTTCTCATGCCTGATCATTACATCGTCTACACCACTCGACCACCCCGTTCTATTAAACACCAACATCACGATAATGTTAAAGACCTCTTACGCATCATCAAACCGACCAAAAGAAAACGAAGAGTGTTATACAGTCACGACAAAATCCAAAATCAGTTAAAACTCTTCATCAACAGCTTAGGTAATCGCATGTATCTCGACATGGAAATGAGTATGCATCCGTATACCGTAGATAAATACTTTACACAAGAAATCATCCAAGTCGGATATGTGCTTGTCGATGAAAACGATAACGTGATCGAAAAATACCGTGCTTTTATTAAACCGAAACTGCATGAAACCTTGACAAAACGAACCCTCAAGTTTCTCGACTTAACCCAGCAAGATATCGATCAAGGCATCGACTTTACACTATTTTACAACCATTTAAAAGCCCATTTAAAGAAATATAATCCCGCCATCATTGTCTGGGGGAAAAACGATGAGATCGCTTTAAAAGAAGCCACAGAAATTCATAAACTAAAACCGTTAAACGGTAAAATACGCTTCGTAAACCTCTTAAAACTACACAAAAATTATTACCGACTCAAAGATGATTTAGGACTCCTAACAGCGTATAAACTTTATGGAGGCACCTTAGATAATCAACGACATGATGCACTAGATGATGCGTTGATGACCAAAATCATCTATGAAGGATTTAAAGCGGTCATCAACGAAGAAGCACCATTACCAACACTCCTACAAAAGTCTTAGTAAAACTACTTAAAATAGTTTACTAAGACTTTTTTAATTTAGCTTGAAATATAGTAAAAAAGATAGTAAAATTTTACTAGGAGGTGAATCTATGTCCACACTAAAAGACATCGCAAAACACACTAACGTATCCGTGAGCACCGTCAGTCGGGTTCTAAATGAGGATCAAACCCTTAACGTAAATCCCCACACCCGTCAAGCTATATTGAACTACGCTAAAAAAATCGGATACCAAAAGAAACCTAAAAAGAAAACCCATAACCTCGTCGGTGTCATCATCTGGATTGAGCAAAGTCATGAACTTAACGATCCCTATTTCATGGAGATTAGACACGGTATCGAAAAAGCGGCTGAAGCATCAAACACATTTTTAATGACAATATATAAAAAACATGACCAATACGCCTTAGAAAAACTCACGGATGTTGATGGGTTGATTTGCATCGGTAAATTCACTGATCAAGAAATCGATGCGTTTAAAACAGTGAGTAAACATCTCGTTTTTGTCGATAGTTCACCTAGACCACATGAACACGATTCTATCATGATTGATTATTACCAAAGCACGAACGATGTCATTACATACTTACTTAATAAAAAACACAGAAGCATCGGTTTTTTAGGCGGCGAAGAAACATTCAACTCTTACCGTATAAAAGGCGAATACCGAGAACGCTATACCCGACAAATATTAATCGAACACGCGTTATATAACCCACAACACTTTCACATAGGAAAGTTCAGCGTTGAAAGCGGCTACCAAATGATGAACTCAGCGCTTAGTGAGCCACTTGCAAAAGCGTATTTCTGCGCAAATGATATGATTGCCTTTGGCGCAATGAAAGCACTCCACGAACATAACATAACCATTCCCAACGATATCGAACTTATTGGTTTCAACGATGTCGCCCAAGCAGCTTATACCCACCCAGCCCTAACGACAATCAAAGTTTACACCGAAAAAATGGGAGAAGAAGCCTTAAAAAGCCTCATTGAAACGATGCATACTAAAAACAAACTTCCCATCAAAAAAATCATGCCGACAAAACTGATTAAACGGCAGTCGGCATAAGGAGGAAATGATGAAACGAAAACTTGAAGCTTTACATAAAACCTTGTTCAATGATAAACCGACAGATATATACTTTTCACCTGGTAGAATTAACTTAATCGGTGAACACACCGATTACGCTGGAGGGCACGTAATGCCGATTGCTTTATCAATCGGACTTTACGCTAGCGTTTCTAAACGCTCTGATAAAACCATCGCCTTTTACTCTGACGACTTTTCTGAAGAAGGCATACACTCACTTGATTTAGATACGATAGAACCGCCTACTGAAAAAAACTACCTAGCGTATGTACAAGGCATGGTCTATAAACTCAAACGTGAAAAATGCACTTGTGATCACGGCTTAAACATTACCATCTTAAGTGATTTACCAAAAGCCTCTGGTCTTTCATCTAGCGCAGCGCTACTTGTCTTAATTGGCTATATTATTACTGATCAGTTTGCGATTGAACTATCGAGTGCTAAACTCGCGCGCTTTGCGCGCTTTGTCGAAAATAATTACCTTAACTTACGCTCTGGAATCATGGATCCTTTCGTCATCGTTCATGGTAAAAAAGACCATGCATTATTCTTAAACACACAGACGATGGAATATCAATACATACCGTTTAAAATGAAAGATCATACTTTAGTGATGATGAACACGAATAAACCAAGATCACTTATCGATTCAGACTATAATAGCCGTGTTGAAACCGTAGAACAAGCGACACGCTTTTTCGAAGACCTTCGCCCTATTAAATCGTTATGCGATTTAGAAATTCCTGATTTTAACCAACTAAAAGCACGTTTAAATGATAACACCGCCATTCAACGCATCGAGCATGTCTTATTCGAAAATGACCGCACCATCCAAGCAAAAGATGTCTTAAACGATCAAGATTACGAAATGTTCGGCGACTTCATGGTTCAGTCTCATGAATCCTTACGCTATTTATACGAAGTATCATGCGCAGAACTCGATTATTTAGTCACAGAAAACTTAAAACACGGTGCCCTCGGTGCACGAATGACAGGCGCTGGATTTGGTGGCACGATGATTGCACTTTATAAAAACACCGATTTACCAGATAGCTTTGATGCCATCATCGATGGCTACTATAAAGCCTTTAAGAAAGACGTAGAGATTTATACAGCAACCGCGAGTGATGGCGTAAAAAAACTTTGAAGGAGGCCATAATGCATCCAGTTCATACATTAATCTATTATGCACTCAACCACGCATTAATATATCCTTTAGACAAAGATTATGTTTTTAACCGGTTAACGCATTTACTTGAAATCAACGGTTTAAAACCTCCAGAAGAAGTACCGTATCCTAAAACACCACCAATCGATGAAATCCTTAAACCACTCCTGGATCACGCCGTTAACATCGGTAAAATCAACCCTGATACAACTATCCAAAGAGATTTATTCGAAAGCCAACTAATGGATATTTTAACACCAAGACCAAGCGAGCTAACAACCCGTTTTTACAACTTACATAAAATAAATCCCAAAGCCGCGACGAATGACTACTATGCTTTATCGCAAGCAACCAACTACATAAAAATGACCCGTATCGCTAAAAACGAAGCGTACACAGTACCTTCAACATACGGTGATATTGAGATTACCATAAACTTAAGCAAACCAGAAAAAGATCCAAAAGATATTGCCAACATGAAAAACACCGGAGATTACCCTTCGTGCTTGCTCTGTAAAGAATACGTAGGGTTTTACGGTAACCCTGCACAACCACCCAGAACAAACCACCGGATTATCCCAATTTCATTAAACAATGAGCCGTTTTACTTACAATACTCACCGTATGTTTATTACAACGAACACGCCATTGTTTTACATGAAAAACACATCCCGATGGAGGTTAAGGAACACACCTTTAAAAGACTCCTCGATTTTATCGACTTATTTCCTCATTACTTTATGGGTTCAAACGCAGGATTACCCATCGTAGGCGGTTCAATCTTACATCACGAACACTATCAAGGAGGTCATGCGCACTTCCCTATAGAAGACGCAAAAATCCTTGACACGCTACATCTAAAGGATGTTACTTACGAAATTCTTCACTGGCCTTTAAGCACCGTAAGACTTAAAAGCAAACATAAACAATCATTAATTCGTCATGCCGAACACTTAAGACAAACATGGGAAAACTACACAAATCAAAAACTAAATATTATCGCACACACGAAAACACCACATAACGCGATAACCCCGATCGCCCGTAAAGATAAACAAACATACATCCTGGATATCGCCCTTAGAAATAACCGTACAAACGATGATTATCCTGATGGCATCTTTCATCCTCATCCTGATAAATACCATATAAAAAAAGAAAACATTGGGTTAATCGAAGTGATGGGACTCGCGATTTTACCAGGCAGACTCAAAGAAGACTTCGAACACATCGAGGCAATCCTTAAAAATGAACGCAAAACCTTCAACAATAGCGCAATGTATAAGGACTGGATAACGTATTTAAAAACCCTTCAATACAGTATACCTATAAAAGAAATGCTTCGCCTTGAAGCAGGTAAAGTCTTTATCGCAGTCCTTGAAGACTGTGGTGTCTTTAAACAAAACGAAGCTGGACTAAACGCCTTTAAAACATTCATCAAAAATACCCTTAATACATTGGAGGCAAACTATGATTGAGTTTAATTCTAAAAAGAATCTCTTTCATCTTTACACTAAAAACGTGTCATACTGTTTTAGAATCCTACCAACAAAACATCTAGAACACCTCTATTATGGAAAAAGCCTTAACCCAATACCAGACCCTGAAACATTTACCGAACACAAACCCCTAGAACAAGGCACATCGACATTGTATAGCGAAGCCTCAAAACTCAATTTAAACACCACACTTCTAGAACTCGCAACCTACGGTAAAGGTGATTACCGCGAACCAACGTTACATTTAGAAACCCCCGATGGGTACCGAAGTTTAGACTTTCTTTATGAAGCACACACCTTAATTAAAGACCATCGTTTTAAAAACATCCCTCAAGCCGATAAAGAAGAAACACTCGTTGTGACATTAAAAGAAAAAACGTATGATATCAGATTAAAACTTTACTACACCCTCGATGAAAACACCGATTGTTTAATCCGCAATAGCGCGATCATCAACGGAGAAAACGAAAACCTTGTTTTAGATAAAGCCTTAAGTGCAAACTTCGACTTTATCGAATCAGACTATAAACTCATCAGTTTACACGGAGACTGGTTAAGAGAACGCAAAATAACGACACGCAAACTTCAAGAAGGCATCATTAAACTCGACAGCAAACGCGGGACATCTTCGAATACAACCAACCCGTTTTTCGCTTTACAATCACATCAAGCAACCGATGAAGCTGGGGATGTATACGCATTTAACTTAGTATATTCCGGTAATTTCGAAGCGAACATCGAAGTATCATCCCAAAAGTTACTTAGAGTCAACCTCGGTATAAACAGCTTTGACTTCCGTTGGAAACTCGCCCCAAACGAAATTTTCATAACCCCAGAAGTCATAAGTATCTACTCTAATCAAGGTCTAAGAGGCATGCAAACACAAATGCAACATTTCGTCAAAACACGCATTGCAAAAAACACTACCATACGCCCGGTTGTGTTAAATAACTGGGAAGCGACCTATTTCGACTTTAACGAAAAAAAGCTTAAAGCCATCGCCAAACACGCCAAAAAGCTCGGTATAGAATGCTTTGTTTTGGACGATGGCTGGTTTGGAAACCGCGATGACGATACCCAGTCACTCGGTGATTGGCATCCCCACCCTAAAAAGTTTAAGAAAGGACTAAAACCATTCTCAAACTATCTAAAAAAACAAAACCTTAAATTCGGATTATGGGTTGAACCAGAAATGGTGAACCCACAAAGCGAACTCTATAAAAACCACCCAGAATGGGCTATAAAACACCCTCATATCGATCCCGCTTTAGGACGTCATCAACTCACGTTAGATTTAAGTAATCCCGATGTGTGTGAGTATCTTTACACCACATTAAGCACACTTTTTAAAGAAGCAAACGTCGATTATGTTAAATGGGATATGAACAGAAATGTGAGTGATTTATACGCTTCACATTTACCACCGGACGAACAAGGAAAACTCATGCATAAATACTATTTAGGACTATACAAGCTATTAGAAAACCTTACTAAAAACGTACCGAATATCCTTTTTGAATCCTGCGCAAGTGGGGGAAACCGGATTGATTTAGGAATGCATTACTATATGCCACAAGCGTGGACTAGCGATAACACCGATGCCCACGAACGGCTAAGTATCCAACAAGGCACTTTGTTAGCCTATCCTCTTAATACAGTTTCTAATCACGTTAATGATACCGTCGCGCATCAAACGATTAGAACGCATTCAATGGATCACCGCTTTAATGTAGCTTGCATGGGTATCTTAGGGTATGAACTCGACCCACGAAGTTTAAGTAAACAAGACAAAAAAGCGATTAAAAACCATATTGCATATTATAAAGATCACCGTTTACTCCTACAAAACGGGACGTTTTATGACTTAAGCATAAATGACTCCGACACCCGTTTCCTCGTTGTCAACGAAGAACAAACAGAAGCGATACTCGGCATATATCAAGGTCTTTTAACACCTAATCCCTCACCACAACCGATTAAACTAAAAGGGCTTAACCCTGAAAAAACTTACAAAGTCATCCAACGACCGCAAAAAGAAAACTTAAAACGCTTTGGAGGACTCATCAAACACGCGCTACCAATTAAACTTAAGCCTCATGGCACGTGGTTTAACCACTTAAGCAATCTTTATCAACTCGATATTGAACGCTTTCAAAGCCTTGAAAGTGGTAATGCTTTAATGAATAAAGGATTACGACTTCCCTACCGATTTACCGGTACCGGATACGATTCAACACTAAGACTTATGTTAGATTTTAGCTCCAGACTATATTATTTGAAAGAGGTACACAATGGAACAGACGAAAACATCGAGTAAACTTATTTTTGCATTTGGAGGCTTAGGAAAAGACGCCATGTTCGCCATGAGCACCATCATGGCATTTTACTTTATCGACCTTATCGGTATTTCACCACTCTTTATCGGAATCATGATGATGATTGTAAGAGTATGGGATGCAGTTAATGACCCAATTATGGGAGGTATCGTTAGTAACACCAATACAAGAATGGGGAAATTCCGACCTTGGATTCTCATTGGGACAACCTTAAACGCGATTATTTTAGTATTAGTATTTTTAAACCCACCGTTTTTACCAAACTCATTAGAAATGTTAATTTACGTCACCTTCTTTTACACCTTATGGGGGATGTCATACACATTAATGGACATACCTTTTTGGTCGATGATTCCCGCTTTATCACAGTCACAAAAAGAGCGTGAATCGATTACCGTATTAACCCGACTATTCACTTCAATAGGATATTTTATTGTTGCGGCGGGGTACTTAGATATCGCGAAGTTTTTGGGCGGCGGTGAAACGACAAGCGCACAAATTCAAGGCTTATTTTATCTAAGTATCGCAGTTTCATTAATCTTTTTCTTCAGCGAACTCTTACTTGTTTTTAAGGTTAAAGAAAAAATCGTTCCTAAAGTTGTTGCCAAAATATCGTTAAAAAGAATGTATCAACTCATTCGTCAAAACGACCAACTCTATGTCGTGATGATCGTTGTACTCATTGCAAACTTCGTTTTATTCATCACAAGCGGAATGGCAATTTACTACATCATCTACGATATTGGAAACGAAGGACTCTTCTTTATTTTTATCGCATTAGGTGGGGTTCTACAAGTAATCGGTTCCTTAACATTTCCGATTTTTAGAAAATGGTTAACACGTCGAAAAATCTTTAACGCATCAGTAACACTCCAAATGCTAGGCTTTTTAGCGTTATTTCTAAACGCTTTTATTCTTGATAACTTTGTTCCACTTGTCTTTGCATTAGGCGCACTCGTCTTTTTTGGACAAGGCTTACAAATGGTACTACAAACAGTGCTTTTATCAGACACGGTTGAGTACGGCGAGTTTAAACTAAAAGAACGCGCAGAAGCGTTAGCCTTCAGCGTTCAAACCTTTATCGTTAAACTCGCTATGGGATTAAGCTTAGGGGTGATTGGTATAGGGTTATTTATATTCAATTTCCAAGAGACGGTTGATGAAGTGCGTCAACCGCAAGCTGAGATCACCTTAATTGGAATGCGTATCTTAATGTTTATTGTACCAATTATAGGGTTATGCATTTCACTTTTAATCTTTAATAAAAAACATACTTTAAACGAGATTCAATACGCATCAATTGTCGAAGCACTAAAGGAGCGTGACCTCTATGAAGAAGACGGCACTGAACTTTAATTGGCAATTTAAGCGTTTTAACAAAGACAATATTACCGGTTTTACCGGTGAATCAATCGATATTCCTCATAATGCGGTAGCCATCCCTAAAGCGTATTTTGATGAAAAAATAACCCATAACGTGTTTAGTTATGGTAAAACCTTCAACCACACACGCAAGAAAAATACAAGAACGTTTTTACGTTTTGAAGGGGTTATGAGCAAAGCCACACTCCATGTGAATGCGCAGCTAATCGGAACCCATATTGGAGGTTATACAACGTTTGAACTTGAAATAACCGAAGCGTTACAAGAAGGTGAAAACGTCATCCACCTCACCGTCGACTCAAACCCCACTTCTGATCATCCGCCGTTTGGTCATGTCATTGATTACTTAACATACAGCGGTATTTACCGTGAAGTGACATTAATAGAACGGCCTTTAAGCTTCATTGAAAGAACCTTAATCGACGGGAATAAGAACACTTTAAACATCCTATTATATCCAAAAAATATAACCAAAGAAACCGCGTTAAAAATAGAAGTTTTCGACCAAGGTACCTCGGTTATAACAATAGAAGAAACCATCACAAACCAGGAAGTTAAGACTATAAACATCCCGCATTCTCTAACGCTTTGGTCTTTAGAAAACCCAAAACTCTATAAAGCAGTGATTACCCTAGATGGTATAAAACAAGAATCAGTACGCTTTGGCGTTAGAACATTATCCGTTGATAAAAACCAATTTTACCTTAACAATGAGCCCATCTTTTTACGGGGACTAAACCGTCATCAATCGTATCCTTATAGCGGCTATGCCATGCCAAAAAACGCACAGTATGAAGATGCTGAAATATTGAAGTACGAACTTGGCTGCACGATGGTAAGAAGTTCACACTACCCACCAAGTAAACATTTTTTAGATCGCTGTGATGAAATCGGTTTACTCGTTTTCACTGAACTTCCAGGTTGGCAACATATCGGCGATGAAACATGGAAAAACCATGCTTTAAACGACTTAAAATCATTAGTCTTAACCGATTATAATCACCCATCTATTGCGATTATCGGGACACGTATTAACGAATCCATCGATGACGATGATTTTTATACAAAAACACGAGACCTTGTAAAAAGCATCGACACCACAAGACCGACAGGGGGCGTGCGGTTTTTTAAAAAAAGTTCCTTGCTCGAAGACATTTATACTTTAAATGACTTCTCACACCGAGGGACAAACCGCGGGTTAGAAAAAAAATCAAAGGCAACAAAAACAACAAACCCATACCTTATTACTGAATACAATGGGCATATGTTTCCAACAAAACCTTTTGATGCTGAACCACGACGCATAGAACACGCTAAAAGACACTTCAAGGTGCTTGATGAAGCGTATCGTCAAAAAGGGATTATGGGTGCGATTGGATGGTGTATGAACGACTATAATACCCATAAAGAGTTTGGAAGTAATAATCGCATTTGTTTTCATGGGGTTAACGATATGAATCGCAACCCTAAATACGCATCGGCAGTATATGCCTCTCAAAGGATGAAACCATATTTAAAAGTCTTATCAATGATGCATATTGGTGATTTAGATCACGGTGAGTTAAAAGAAGTCATTGTAGCGACGAATCTCGATGCTGTAGATGTTTATAAAAACGATGAACTTATCGGTCGTTTTACTCCGAGCAAACAGTATAAATCACTACCGTATCCCCCAGTGATCATTAACGACTTTATCGGTAACCAAATTCACGACCATGAAAACTTTAAACCTAAAGACGCAACACGCGTAAAAAAAGTGATGCTTAAAACCTTACGAAGAAATTTAAAAATGACGCTCGCTATGAAACTTCAACTCGGCACCATTTTGTTTAAATACCGACTAGGCTTTAATGATGCAGTACGCTTATACACTAAGTATATCGGTGGTTGGGGAGAAAAACAAAACGTCTACCGTTTTGAAGGCATAAAAAACAATCAAACAATACTCACTGAATACAAAGGCTTAAACGATGATTATCGCTTAAAAGTGACCACCAAAGAAACCCCATTATACATCGAAGATACTTACGATGTTAGACGAATCACCATCGAGCAAGTAAACGCCTTAAACGAACGTGCTTACTATTCATCAGAAATAGTATCGATTGATGTCAGTGAACATCTAAGTATTATAGGACCATCCACAAGAGTCTTACAAGGGGGCATTGAATCATTCTGGGTTCGCACAAAAAAACAAGGAACAGCAACCATTAACATACATTCTACATACGGACAAGAAACATTGAATCTAACCATTAAAAAAAGCCTCGGCTAGAGGCTTTTATACTTCTTGGATTACCGGTAAAATCATTGGATTTCGTTCGGTTTTTGTAAAAATATGATCAATCAAAAGATGCGTAATCTCACGTTTTAACTGCGCGGGGTTATACTGTTTTTCAGTGAGCTTACTCTCCACTAAATCCGCAACCATCGCACTAATCTCATTCGTTAACGGTGTATGGTCGCGCATATACACAAATCCGCGCGACATGATAATCGGTTTCCCAATCATCGTTTTTTGATCTTTATTAATCGTGACAATCGCACTTAAAAGACCATCTTCACTTAAAATCTTCCGATCTCTTAACACGATATTTCCAACATCGCCTATTCCTTTACCATCAATATACACATTGCCAGCTTGGATTTTTCCCGCTACGCGTGCACTATCCTTTGTAACCGCTAGCACATCACCGTTATCTAAAACAAACTCATTTCCGCGTTCTACACCACAAGCAATCCCTGTTTCAGCATGAATTTTTAACATTCTATATTCACCATGTACCGGCATAAAAAACTTCGGTTTAATGAGCTTTAACATTAGTTTTAACTCTTCATTACCCGCATGCCCAGATGTATGGGTGTCGGTAAACGGTGAATGCGTAATAACATTCGCTTCACGCTTAAACAACTGATTAATGGTTTTTGAAACACTACGTTGATTACCAGGAATCGGACTAGAAGAAAAAATCACTGTATCACCAGGCACAATCTTAATATCACGATGCGTGCCATTCGCAATCCGCGAAAGTGCCGCGAACGGTTCTCCTTGAGAACCAGTGCATAAGATCGTTATCTCATTAGCATTGAAATGCTTTAACGCCTTCGCGCCGACAAAAGTACCATGAGAGGCTTTTATATAACCCATCTCTTGACCCACTTCAATCGTGCGTTCCATACTCCGACCAAACACGGCAATCTTACGATTCGTGGCAATGCTCGCTTCAACGAGTTGTTGAACACGATGCACGTTTGATGCGAATGTTGCAACAATCACACGCCCATCAATTTTCGTGAAAATATCCTTAATACTCTCACTTACATCCGCTTCACTCTTCGTAAAAATATCCACTTCAGAGTTCGTTGAATCACTCATTAAAAGCAATGTACCTTTAGAGCCTAA
>SKIW01000026.1 GCA_007116245.1 Candidatus Izemoplasma sp.
CACACTGGAGATCGCGGGTTCGAGTCCCGTCAGGACCGCCATTTTGGCTCGGTAGCTCAGTTGGTAGAGCAACGGACTGAAAATCCGTGTGTCGGCGGTTCGATTCCGCCCTGAGCCACCATTATCGCTTAATGAAGCTATTTATAAGGCTTCGTTTTTTTTATTTTAGAGCGATTTGTCCGTTAGTCGAACCCATTTCCATCAGTTAAATGATTATTCGCGATGATACTTATTTTTATCATTTATGGAATTAACATGATTATGATATACATACTGTTCGATATTTTAAAATATAAGCAGTATTTGCTATGATAGCAGGAATAGATTTAATATATAAAAGAACAGTCGTGACTGCTTAATAGAAAGATAAAAACTATTGTATCTATGCTTAACATTAAAAAATATTTTTTGATTATCCAATGTTTAGAAGAAAATCATCATCCTTGAAAGTATTATTATCAAGAGGTGAAATGTATGTTAGCTAAAGAAGCAATGATGAGTTTTGAGAATCCTAAGGAATATTTAGAATTTCTGAGCAAGTTAAAATTCCCAGAGAGTTGGAAAGTCGAGAATGGGCTTTTAAATGAAAGAGGGAAAAGAATTATCGATAAATATTATACGTTAAAACTAAAACAAATATTTAACGAAAAAAAATTGTTTCGTAGAAATGTTTCAATTGCAGAAATAGTATCATGGCTTGATGGATTTGTACTGATGACAAGAGTAATCAAACATTTAAACCTAAAAGTTGATGAAAAGTGTTTTAGCAAGTTGAAGATTCATTTTGAGTATAGAATTAGAATGTCAAAAAACCGTAGAATTGATTATGTTTTTGAATATGAAAACAGGATTTTAATTATTGAACTGAGGTTATCTGATAAATTTCCAAATTTATCAAACACATGGCAGAAGAAAGAACTTGAGTTAATTGTATATAAAGAATTATTGCATAATTACTTGCCTCATAAAACAAGAATAATAATATATGCATTTATCTTTATGCCAGAATATAATGAAAACTCAAAAATCTTAAAGAATATTAAATATAATAAAGAAAATATTAATTTTTTTGTCGAATATGTCATGAAGTATCTGATAAATATAAATGAAACATAGTTTTGAAAAGACTCTTAAAACGTCATAGTTATTAATTTGATATAAGTATGGCGTTTTCTTCTTGTTTATAATATGATATATTAGTGATGGTATTAAAGATAATAAGACCATGCAGTTATGAATATAAATAAAGTGGTGAGATAATGATATTTCTTCTTGTTAATGATGATGGAATTAAAGCTAAAAGATTAGAATACACAAAAAGTATTTTAAGTAAATACGGAAAAGTTTATACCGTAGCACCAAAGCTAGAACAATCCGGTAAAAGTATGTCAATTACATTGAGTAAAATACCTTATGAAAAATTGGATGATTATACATACGCTGTTGATGGGACTCCTGTAGATTGTGTATCATTTGCCATTTTTGGTCTTAAACTAAAACCAGACTATGTCATTTCTGGAATTAATGAAGGATTTAACATTGGAGTTGACACGGTATACTCAGGGACAGTTGGAGCCGCTTTTCAAGCTCATTATTATGGGTATAAAACTATAGCTTTTTCTGGAGATGCTAAAGGAACTGAAAATGTAAAGAAATATTTTGAGTCAACACTTAAGTATCTATTTGCTAATAATGTTTCATCAAAAGATCATGTAGTAAATGTAAATTTTCCAAAAGAAAAGTTCAGTGAGGAAGCTAAAATTTCTTTTACTGAACCATACTTTGTAAAAATGAGATTAGTTGCGAATGTAATGGAAAGTTCATTTTACACATACAGAGAGATTTTAGAGGATGAGATACCAGAAAATAGTGATGTGTATGCTTTGAGACATGGTAATATTTCTATTTCAAAACTATATTTAAGTAGATAAATTAATACTATAACTAATAGGAGGTATAGATATATTTATGGAAAATGTAAAAGTTTTAATTTGGGGTTTTGGAGCAATGGGAAAAGGAATAACCGAAATGTTATTAGGTAAAAAAGGTGTAGAGATTGTAGGAGTGTGTGATTTGAACCCTAAACTCATAGGTAGAAGCTTTAAGGAATCGCTTGAAATAACCACAGTGGATAAAGATATCATTATAAGTGATGATATTGATGACATTATCAATAATAACGTAATAGATATAGCTATTATTGCTACAGATTCATACACTCGAAATTCTTATCCTAAAATTGAGAAAATTGTTAAAGCCGGTATAAATGTAATTAGTACAGCAGAAGAAATGGCGTATCCATATGCAAATGAACCAAAATTAGCAGAAAATATGAGTTTACTAGCAAAAAAACATAATGTAACTATTTTAGGAACAGGGATTAATCCTGGATTTGTAATGGATTATTTAGTTATTGCATTAACGGGAGTAATGGAGAATGTTCAAAAAATTCAAGTAAGTCGAGTTAACAGCTTAAGTCCTTTTGGTCCAACTGTTATGGATGAACAAGGTGTTGGTATTACTGTTGAGCAATATAATGAACGTGTAAAGAATAATGATTTGGCTGGACATGTGGGATTTAAAGAGAGTGTATTTATGATTGCTGATGCATTAGGGATTAAACTTGATAGTTTTGATCAGCAAATGAAACCGATTATTTCTTCGGTTTATAGAAAAAGCAAGTATGGCGAGGTTAAAGAAGGTAATCTAGCTGGAATCGATATGACAGCCCAAGGATTTATCGATAATGATGTGTTTATTGATATGCAGCACCCGCAACAAATTGAACCAGAGTTGGAAGGGACAAACACTGGGGATTATATTAAACTATATGGTAAACCCGAAGTAAACATGTCAATACAACCGGAAATCGATGGTGGGATCGGAACTATATCTATGTGTGTAAATATGATTCCACATGTAATAAATTCTAAACCGGGTTTAAAGACAATGATAGATCTTCCTGTTCCACGAGCGATACTGGGAGATATTAGAGATTTAATTGACCGAGAATAACTTAAATTAATATGAAGGTGCTAGTAGAGTAATTACACTTTATTTGCACCTTTTTATATTGCTTATTTTCATAAAGACATGTACAATGTAAGGGTTTTTATGATATCATATTACAGTGTGGAAAGATTAAATTATTTTTACATTATTTATTAGTTTAAAGGGTGATTAGATGTTAATTGAAAAAGGAACATTTGTAAGGATTAGAAAAAATTTGCTACTACCAAATGAACGGATTAAAACAATTCCTTCTGAGACAGCTAAGGTTCCTTTCAAGATGTGGATTAAAGGAGAACTTTTAGAAGAAGCTGAACTTTTTGAAGAGGCGAAGATAATTACTGCAACGGGTAGAATTGTAAGTGGCGTGGTAAAGGAAAAAACTCCAAGATATAAACATTCTTATGGAGACTTTGTTGAAGAAATTTATCAAATTAGAAAAATCATACTCAACGAGATGTGGGGTGATTTTGATGACATTTAATATTGATGATTTATCAAAACGAAAAAACGACATAGTCAAAAAATCCGTGAAGATAGATTATAATCTTTTTGAGAATGAGGGAATAGGATTTGATTATGAAAAGATGATGAGTTCAAGTGGACTAAGTTTTGATGATGTACGTCAAATACAGCTCGATTCTGGTGTAGGTAATACTCCATTACGTGAACTGAAAAATCTTACTAGATATGCAAGGAAGTTTTCAAAAAAAGGTTACGGCGCACGCATTTTCATAAAGGATGAAGCTAATAATCTTAGCGGCTCTTTTAAAGCGAGGAGAGCGGCTATTAGTGTACATGTTGCAAAAAAACTAGGGTATAAAGGTGTTATAGCAGCTACAAGTGGCAACTATGGAGCGGCTATTGCAGCTTTAGCAGCGAGAGCAGGTCTTAAAGCAATTATTGTACAAGAATGTTTTGATTCTAGAAATATAGCTCAACCAGAGATACTCGAAAAAGCTAGAGCTTGTGAATCTTTTGGAGCGGAAGTAGTACAACTCAGCGTTGGTCCTGAGCTATTTTTGGAGTTTTTGGAATTACTTGATAAAACGGGGTATTTTAACGCTTCATTATATTCACCTTATGGGATTATGGGAATTGAAACTTTAGGTTATGAACTAGCTGAAGAAACTCTGATATTAACGGGTAAATATCCAGAAGTTGTTGTTTGTACAAATGCGGGTGGTGGAAATCTAACAGGTACTGCTAGGGGACTTAAAAAAGCCGGAGCTAATAAAACAAAAATTGTAGCTTCTAGTGTTAATTTAGAAGGATTACATATGGCAAGTGATACGGATTTTAACAGAAAATCATTTACGACCGGGCATACAGGATTTGGTGTTCCATTTGCAGTTAATCCTGATCGAAGCGATGTACCAAGAAGTGCAGCAAGACCATTAAGATATATGGATGAGTATTATACGATTAATCAAGGAAGTGTATTTTTTATCACCGAAGCTTTAGCTGTTCTCGAGGGATATGAACGGGGTCCTGCAGGAAACACTTCTCTCGCAGTGGCTTTTAAACTTGCTCAAAGCATGCTAGAAGATGAAATTATCATTGTTCAAGAAACTGAATATACTGGTGCAGGAAAGCATCATCAGCCACAACTTTCTTTTGCAAAATCAAATAATATTGAATTAAAGTTTGGTGATGTTTCAGAGGAAGTTCCCGGTAAGAATATTGTTTTTCCGTATTCGGCAGGAGATATAAAAATAAAAGAAATAAGTGTTGATAAACTTAGAAAATCATATTTAAAAAAATATAAAGATGTTGATTTAGCTTTGCTGGATAAAAAGTATTTATGTGAAGAGCTAAATGTTCCTTTAGAAAAACTAAATAAGTTATTAGCAGATTTAGGAGGCGACTATGAAAGAAAGAAAAGATGATTATTTAAGCAGACGAGATCATTTAAGAGATATGTCAGATAAAGAATTGAAAGAATACTTCTTTAATTTAGTGGATAAAATGGTAGATCCTTTAATTGAACTATCATATGAAAATACTACTAAATCTATTGAGAGAAGTGTTTTATTACGTATGGGGTTTTCAAGTCTTCAAGCAAAAGATGTCGTAGATAAGTTAAATGAGTACAATCTTTTAAGAAAGGGTTCTGGACACTGCGTTTATAAGGTAGCTAAGAAATTTAAAATTTCACTTCTTAATGCTGGAAAAAAAATAGTTGAGGAAGATGGAATAGATTATTTAGTTGAGGTGTTTTCATGAAAAATCTAAAACCAAATGAGAAGTTAGACATTCACGATATATTAAAAGATTTAGACAAATATCAACCGCGCAAACGCGGGTGGGTATGGCGTGATAGCCAACCAATAGAAATGCGAGGATTTAAATATGTCCAAGCGAGTCCATCATTAAAAAGATCGATAGCATTACCTAGTGCAAATGCATTGGATAATATTGACCCTCAACCCGACAGTGTAATAACAACTGAAATTGCTTCAGGAAGATTTGAAGATGATATTAGGCGTATGAGAATGGCTGCATATCATGGTGCTGACCATATTATGGTCATAAGAACTGCGGGTCAATCACATTTCGATGGTCTTTTAGAAGGCACGCCGCAAGGTGTAGGCGGTATTCCAGTTACACGTAAGCAATTACGTGCGCAAAGACGAGCGTTAGATTTAATTGAAGAAGAAGTTGGTCGTCCAATCAACTATCATTCATATGTATCAGGGGTTGCTGGTCCTGAGATTGCTGTTTTATTTGTCGAAGAAGGGGTAAATGGAGCACATCAAGATCCACAGTACAATGTACTGTATAGAAACATCAATATGGTTAGGAGTTTTGTTGACGCTGCAGAAAGTAAGAAGATTTTAGCTTATGCTAATATAGCTCAAATTGATGGTGCACATAACGCAAATGCTACTGCAAGAGATGCATGGAAAGTCATGCCTGAACTATTGGTTCAGCACGCTATAAACTCTGTATTCAGTGAAAAAGCTGGAATTAAACCTGAACTTATATGTTTATCAACTGTTCCACCAGCGGCATCACCAACACCAGATATTAAGATTAATCTACCATATGCGCTAGCCTTAAGAGAGTTTTTTGATAAGTATAAAATGAGAGCGCAGATGAACACTAAGTATATGGATTCTTCTACACGAGAAGCTACTGTAACGCATGTTTTAAACCTCTTAATATCTCGGTTAACATCTGCAGATATTCAAAGTACAATTACACCAGATGAAGGTAGAAATGTACCTTGGCATGTATTTAATATAGAAGCTCTAGATACTGCCAAGCAAGCAATGATTGGTATGGATGACTTAATGAGTATGCTTTGTTTTAAAGAAGAGGGTTATTTACATACTAAGAAACGCGAAATACAAGAGCGTGCTATTTTAATGATGGAAGAAATCATTGAAATGGGTGGTTATTTTCAAGCTGTACAAGCAGGCATGTTCGTTGATAGTGGCGAATATCCCGAAAGAAACGGTGACGGAATTGCTCGTGACATAGAAGGTGGTGTAGGTAATAACTCCGTAATAAAGCGTGACAGCGATTATATGGCGCCAGTTACTGCTCATTTTGGTTATAATAATGTAGAACAATACGGGAAAAAGTTCGTTGAAAATCCCGCTTTGTTAATAGATGGATGTACATTTGAAAGGCCAGAAATGGTTCAATTTATTGATGAACTTGATGAGTCTGATAATGTTTATTTAAGATTAGAAGAAACAGAAAAGTATCGTAATTCTAACTTGCTTAAACCAGAAGTTGAATGGCTTGGTGATGGGGTTGTAACAATTGACTTATTTTTCCCAACGTCAATAAAAATTGCTAGTGAAGCAGCAATTGCTACAGGTAAAAAAATGAATTTAAAAGATGTTGAAGTTATCCATAAAGAAGTCCTGCATCCTTCTGAAGGTACAAGGATTCAAATTAAAGGTAAAGTAGATTTTGATATTAATATCGATGATTTAACCATTCCCAAAGATGTTGAAACAATGAGTGAAGAAGAAATTTACAATTATGTTAAATCTAACCCGGTTCATGTTATTGCAGGTACTGGAGGGAATGATGAACACAGTGTGGGTTTAAGAGAAGTCCTAGATATTAAGCATGGTGGTATTGAGAAATATGGAATCAGTTATACTTATCTAGGTACAAGTGTTCCTATCGAAAAGTTCGTTGATGCAGCAATAGAGATGAATGCACAATGCATAATGATGTCAACAATTATCTCACATGATGATATTCATTATAAAAACATGGAGAAGCTTCATAATTACGCTGTTGAAAAAGGTGTAAGAGATAAACTCGTTTTAATCGCCGGAGGAACACAAGTGACACCAGAAATTGCTAGAAAACACTCAATGGATCAAGGTTTTAGTAGAGGTACAAAAGGGATCCATATTGCAAGTTTTCTTGTTAACAAAATACGGTTGATTCAAAATGAAGATTGATTGTTTTATAGCAGAGATTGGAAGTACAACAACGATTGTGAATGCATTTCAGTTTAAACCGGAAGTATTATTTTTAGGACGCGGTGTTTCCAAAACTACGGTAGATACGGATGTAAGAGAAGGTTTAAAATGTGCAATCGATAATTTTGTTTTGATTAATAAAGTAAGCAATCTCAATTATGACGAAATGTTTGCTTCATCAAGTGCCGCCGGAGGATTAAAAATGACAGTTTCAGGGTTAGTTTATGAGATGACTGTCAAAGCATCAAAAGAAGCTGCGTTAAATGCAGGTGCTAATATTCACCACATCACATCTGGGATTCTCGATGAGGTTGATTTAGAAACAATAATTGATATCAAACCTAATATTATATTGGTTTCTGGAGGCACGGATTATGGTGAAAAAGAAACTGCGTATACGAATTTAAAAAAAGTTATTAGTTTACAGTTAAATACTCCGATTATTTATGCTGGAAATACTGCTAATCATAAACGTATTTACAAAGAGTTTGAAAATTTACTCAATAACAAAGAGCTACGAATTGTCGAAAATGTTTACCCGCGTGTCGATTATATGAATATACAACCGTTAAGAAATGAAATACACCGTACATTTGAGGAACATATCATTCACGCAAAGGGAATGGAATATATAAAAGAAATGGTTAACCAATCAATTATTCCAACACCTGGTGCGGTAATGGAGTCAACCATGCTTTTATACGAAATATTTGGTAATGTAATGACAATTGATGTTGGTGGTGCGACAACGGATGTTCATAGTGTATGCGAACCGAGTGATGAGTATCGAAAATACTATGAAGGAAATCCTAAGGAGAAGCGTACAGTTGAAGGTGATCTTGGTGTTTTTGTAAATTATAAATCAGTGTTATCATTAATGGATACTGAGAAACTATTAAGAAAATTGGAAATCGATACAAAAGCGTTCAATGATTTACTTCAAAACTACAATTATATTCCTAAAACTAATTTAGAAACTAAATTAGTTTATGAACTAACTAAAAAATGTGTTTTTAAAGCATTAGATAGACATGTAGGAGACCAAAAAAAAATCTATACTTCAAACGGACAGAAAATGATACCTGAAGGAAAGGATTTATCACAACTAAATCTCATTGTGTTGACAGGGGGACCATTAATACATCTAGAGAATACTGAATTAATTATTAAAGAATATATAGAGCAAAATCCTAGTAAATTATTACCCAAAAACACAATTAGGATTATGAAAGATAACGAATACTTACTTTCAAGTATTGGAACGATTATAAGCAAATATAAAGAGTTTAGTAAAGACATAATAATAAAGTATGTCAAATAAATAAGGGGGCATTATGTATCCTTTATTAAAAATTAACTTGAATAAGTTTCAAGAAAATGTGGACAGTATCTCAAGACTTTGTGCGAGCCATCACATTTCTATAATGGCAGTTACAAAGGTTTTTTGTGCTGATAAAAAGCTGGTTGAAATTTTTAATAAATCAAATATTCAGTATATTGCAGATTCTAGATTAGATAATTTACGAGGAATTACAACTGATAAAGAGAAAGTGTTATTAAGACTTCCATCACTTCACGAACTAGAAGATGTGGTTAAGATAGCGGATATATCATTGAATTCAGAGTTTGAAACAATACGTAGAATTAATGAGACGGCCAAAAATCTTAATAAAAAGCACAAGGTTTTATTAATGATTGATATAGGCGATTTACGTGAAGGAATATACCATAAGGAAAATATTGTAAACATTGTCAGAGATATACAAACATTTCAATATGTTGACTTAATCGGAATCGGAACTAATGTAACCTGTTATGGTGGAATAATCCCTAACAAAAATACACTTGGAAAGCTTATTGAAATTATTGAGTTAATCAAGCAAACAATGGATATTGATTTCACATTAATCTCCGGAGGTAATTCCTCACATATCCATTTATTAAAAGATAACTATGCAATTCCTTATATTAACAATCTTCGCATTGGAGAAGCCTTTGCATTAGGACGTGAAACAGCGTATGGTGAAAATATTGAGAATACACACCAAGATGTCTTTACGTTAGAAGCTGATTTGATCGAAATTAAGTTTAAGCCATCTATTCCAGAAGGTGAAATTGGAATGAATGCCTTTGGAGAAAGACCAACATTTGAAGATTTTGGGTTGATGAAAAGAGGAATACTTGCCATAGGAAGGCAAGATGTGGATTTCCATGAATTGATGCCATACGATAATCAGTTACGATTTGTGGGGAGTAGTAGCGATCATATTATAGTTGATTTAACGCACACGGATAAGGATTATGAAGTTGGTGATGTTATAAAATTTAAAGTCTCTTATGGAAGTTTATTAAGTTTGATGACGTCTAAATATGTGAGGAAAGTATATGTTGAATAACTACAGACCTACATGGGCAGAAATCAACTTAAACAACTTAAGAGATAATTTAAAAATAATAAACAAATCCGTTTCGAATAAAGAGATTATCCCTGTAGTTAAAGCAGATGCTTATGGACATGGAGCTTTAGAAGTTGTAAGCTATTTAATGACTCAAAATATCAGTTTGTTTGCTGTTAGTTTGTTAGAAGAAGCGCTTGAACTTCGTAATAGCTTTAAAAATATAGATATTTTAGTATTAGGGGCAATAGACTCAAAGCAGTTAGAACAAGCATCGATTAACAATTTAATTATTACAATTTATTCCTACGATTTTGGTTTAGAAGTTTTAAGAAGTTCTTATCCTTTACGTACACATCTTAAAATAGATACTGGAATGAATCGTTTAGGACTTAAATCACTATCTGAAATAAATGAGCTAGTTACATCACTTCACGAAGATTCTAAAGTTAAGTTAGAAGGTATATATACCCATTTTGCTACTTCTGATGATAATGAGATGTTTATGTATAGACAACTAGATAAGTTTAAAAGCATTTTAATAAAGCTAAAAGAAAAACCTAAAATCATACACGTTTCAAATTCATCAGCTATTTTAAAGTACGAGAATACGTTTGATTTTACAACACATGCAAGACTGGGGATTTCTCTATACGGATTAAGCTTAGAAAAGAATATAGATGTATTAAAGCCAGTCATGACATTGAAAACTAAAATAGTTCAGTTTAAAAGATTAGAACCTGGCGAATGTGTAGGTTATGGTATAACATATACAGCAACAAAAAAAGAACGAATTGGTGTTATTCCAATTGGTTATGCAGATGGATTAATTAGAAAAAATAACATAGGGCATGTGGAGATAAATGGGAATATCTATCCCTTTGTTGGTAGAATTTGTATGGATTATGCTTTTGTTGAAGTTGATGAAGATATAACGTACGATGATGAAGTTATAATTATGGGTGGAAACATTGTCACAATAGACAAAGTCGCCGAAAGATTAGAGACCATTCCCTATGAGATAGTTTGTCAGGTATCTAAACGCGTACCAAGGAAATACATTGGAAAGGATGAATAATATGAAGTTGAACGTATACTCTGAAATTGGAAAACTTAAAACGGTTTTACTCCATAGACCAGGTAAAGAACTGGAAAACTTAACACCAAACATTTTAGAAAAACTACTTTTTGATGATATACCTTATCTTAAGGTTGCTCAAGAAGAACATGATGCCTTTGCGAATACTCTTCGACAAGAAGGTGTAGAAGTACTTTATATCACTGACATGATTACAGAAACACTGGAGGAAAATCCGGATATAATTAACGAGTTTATAAATCGTTTTATCGAAGAAGCTAGTGTAAAATCTAAGACAGTTAAACAAGGGTTACTCGAGTACTTATCAGGGCTATCCATTGAAAAAATGATTCAAAAAATGATTGAAGGCATTCGGACACATGATTTTAAGATTAGTAAGCGTCAATCAGTCATTGACATGTTAGAAGATGAATACCCATTTTATACTGATCCTATGCCAAATATTCTCTTCCAAAGAGATCCATTTGCCACGATTGGAAAAGGCGTTTCTATTCACAAAATGTACACTGACACACGTCAAAGAGAAACGATTTTTTGCGACTACATGTTTAAATATCATTCAAGATTTAGAGATTCTGATATTCCTAAATACTATCAACGTGATTTTAGATATCATCTTGAAGGTGGCGATATATTGGTTTTAAACTCAAAAACTTTAGCAGTAGGCATCTCTAAAAGAACTGATCCTAGAGCAATTGAGCACTTAGCAGAAAATATCTTTGCAACAGATGAAAAATTCGATACTATTTTAGCGTTCAATATACCTAAAACGCGCGCTTTTATGCACTTGGATACTGTATTTACACAGATAGATTATAATCGTTTTACGATTCATCCTGGCATTATGAAAGAATTAACTATCTTTGAATTAACCAAATCTAATGGAAACATCAAAATGAAGAAGATTGTAACATCTTTGCAAGATATCTTAGAGAAGCATTTGAACACTAAAATAGAACTAATACACTGTGGTGGAAATGATGTTGTCCATAGTGAACGTGAACAATGGAATGATGGCGCAAATACTTTAGCTGTAGAACCAGGAAAAATAATTGTGTACTCTAGAAACCATATAACGAACGGGATATTGAAGTCTAAAGGCATTAAGGTATTAGAAATCCCTTCTAGTGAACTTTCAAGAGGACGTGGTGGTCCTCGTTGTATGAGTATGCCATTATATAGAGAAGATATAGAATAAGGAGGACTGTATGAACTTAAAAGGAAGAAACTTTGTAACACTACTCGACTTCACACCCGAGGAAATCAACTACCTACTAAATTTATCTGAAAAACTGAAAAATGAGAAAAGAGAAAGGGTATCACATCGACATTTAGAGGGAAAAAACATCGTTTTGTTATTTCAAAAAGACTCTACAAGAACCCGTTGTGCGTTTGAAGTTGGTGCGATGGATCTTGGCATGGGTGTAACCTATTTAGGACCTAGCGGCTCACAAATGGGTAAAAAAGAATCTATAAAAGATACCGCTAGAGTATTAGGGCGTATGTATGATGGTATTCAGTTTAGAGGATATTTACACACTGATGTTGAACAGCTAGCAGAATATGCAGGCGTACCGGTTTGGAACGGTTTAACTGATATGTATCATCCAACTCAAATTCTAGCAGATTTTTTAACGATTAAAGAAGAGTTCGGTAAGTTAAAGGGTATAAAGTTCACCTACATTGGTGATGCAAGAAATAATATGGGGAATAGCTTAATGATTGGAAGTGCTAAGTTAGGAATTCATTTCACTGCAGTAGCCCCTAAAGAGCTTTGGCCAGAGCAATCGCTTATTGATCATTGTAAAGAAATAGCTAAAGAAACAGGAGCGACTATTTCTTTAACTGAAGATAAATTCGAAGGAACACATGAAACAGATGTCATCTACACTGATGTTTGGGTATCAATGGGAGAACCCAAAGATGTTTGGCATGCTAGAATTAAGCAGTTATCTGATTATCAGGTAGATGATAGTTTAATGAAAAACGCTAAAAAAGATGCAATTTTTATGCATTGTTTACCAGCCTTTCATGGTATAGATACAGAAGTAGGAATGCAAATTGCTAATGAGTTTCAACATGAGTATCCAAGAGTAAAAAATGGAGAAATGGAAGTTACTGACGAAGTCATAGAATCGTCACAAAGTCGCGTATTTCAAGAAGCGGAGAATCGCATGCACACTATAAAAGCGGTTATGCTTGCAACTATGAGCGATTCTTATGAGTAGGTATGTTATAAGTTTAGGTGGAAATGCTTTAGGTAACAATGCTGAGGAGCAAAAAGCACTACTAAAAAAGGTTGCAAAACCGATTGTTGAACTGATTGCGAAAAATCACGAAGTAATAATCGTTCATGGTAATGGACCTCAAGTGGGAATGATAAATCTCGCTTTTAACGAATCTCAAAGCACACCAGATATGCCATTTCCCGAGTGTGGCTCTATGAGCCAAGGATATATCGGATTTCACCTTCAAAACGCAATTAAAAATGAGTTGAGTCATCGAAATCTACATAAAGAAGTCGCCGCATTAATTACACAAGTTGTTGTAGATGAATCTGATCAAGCGTTTGATAATCCATCAAAACCAATAGGTGCATTTTACGACGAACTTACAGCACAAAGTTTAACTAAAGAAAAAGGGTATTTAATGAAAGAGGATAGTGGACGGGGTTATAGACGCGTTGTACCATCTCCTAAACCGATTGATGTCGTTGAAAAAAACATGATTCAAACTTTGCTAAAAGATAATCATGTTGTTATTTGTGCTGGTGGTGGAGGGATTCCGGTTATATTAAACAACGATTCATTAGAAGGCATTCCTGCCGTAATCGATAAAGACTTTGCAAGCGCAAAGGTTGCAGAACTAGTTAAAGCAGATTATCTTGTTATTCTTACGGCTGTAGATTATGTTTTTGTTAATTTCAATAAACCAAATCAAAAAGCTTTAAAAGATATTAGTATTAAAGAACTACAAGAATATATAGATCAAGGGCAGTTTGCACAAGGCAGCATGTTACCTAAAGTACAAGCATGTATAGATTTTGTAAAGAGAACGAAAGGTAAAGCTATAATATCTTCTTTAGACAGTGCATTGGAAGCTTTCGACTTTATAAAAGGTACTATAGTTTTTAATTAACAATATTAATAATACATTAAAAAACAGACACCAATCTGAAAGTGTCTGTTTTATTTCTGTAGATTTTTATTCAAATGATTTACGCCAAATTCTATGATACTGACAATGAATATAATTATTATTGTCCAAGCAAAGACTTGCTCATATTGTATATTAACACGTCCTAAATATAACGCTCTACCTATACTAATTGGAGATTGCGCGATAAACTCGGCCATCACTAACACTTTAAATCCTATACCAATGCTTTGTAATAATCCGGTTTTAATAAAGGGATAAGATAACGGTAAATATATATTTCGAATCTCATACACCATTCGTCGTCTCTCTAAAGTTAATGCTTCAAGTAAGGTGCTATCTATATTTAGAACACCTTGACGAGTTGCTTCGTATAGTATAGGGAAAAGCATTAAAAAAGAAATGATATAAAGTGATAAAGACTGACCATATAATATTAAAATAACAACTATAACACTCGCAACAGGTAACGTTCTTAAACTTGTTACAACCGGTGAAAAAAAATCCGAGATAGCTGGCTTAATACCTGCTAATAATCCCAGTAAAACACCGAATAAACTTGCTAAAAAGATTGCCGTGATTAGGCGTTGAAAAGACGCGAATATTATTTGATAAGTGGTAAAAGAGCCTAATAAAGAAAGAAGTGTAATAAAAACATCCTTAGGAAAAGGAAACAAATAGGCGTTCCCAATTCTTACAGCATTCAACTGCCAAAGGAATAGAATAAAAAGAATCGCACTAGAACCTAATAATAGTTTACGCATTATTCTTCGGGAGTATAATAAAAGCTGTCATCAGGGAGTTTATTGTTTATAAGATTTCCCTGTAAATCAAGGATGTATTGAAAATAAATCTCTAGTGACTCTTTCGATTCTAATGCACTTAAAAAACGTATATTACTTCTTGGGATAGCGGATCTTAAAACAGGTTCAGGAAAAGGATAGCCTAAACTAACAGCATACTGAGCAATGTTATTAGGATTACTCTGCAAGTAATCGATACCAATTTCTAGCTGCTCCAAATATGCATTAACGACAGATTTGGCTAAATCTTTATGTACAAAAACACCGGCTTGAGGATACGATTGCATACCAGTAAGCACTTCCCATTCTTCTTGGAGGTCGATAATATTTAACTCTCCTAAATTGACTTGCGCAATACTCAGGATTGGTTCAGCTAATAAAACAACTCTATTGTTATCTTCGAGCAACTCAGCAAGCGCGGTTTGTACAGAGTCTACATAACGAATTATCGGAGCTAAGTCAAAATCATAGTTATTCAAGATTGATCTTAAAACAATATCGGGAGTTGCATTTTGTCCGAAGGCTACAATCTCTTTACCTTCTAAATCACTTAAATTACTTAAAGATGATTTAGAAACTAAATAGCTATTCCCCCAGTTAATCGTTGCAGCAAATACATAAGGTACTCCTGTATCAATCAATCTAGCGCCAAGATTAGTTGGCGCGAAAATTATATCATGTGAAGCACTTCCGAAAGCAGCAATTAATGGCTCGGCACCAGCAATAATATCAATTTCATAGTTCACGTTTTCAATAGTAGGGGCATAGTACTCAATATAAACCTGTGATAAACTAGGACTACCATTAGGGGCTATAATTTTAATGTCAGTATCCTCGTCTAGACGACATGCAGATACAATGAAAACCAAAAATAAGATTAAAACACCATTTTTTTTCATAAAAAAAGCACCTCCATTAAATATAATGATATAATAAGCATGATAACTATTATGTAACATAAGTTACACTAGGAGGAATTATGACCTTATTTGAAAAGATGTTAAGTAATGACTACAAAATACACAGATATAACTATAACGAGAGTAAAATTGTATTTCATGAAAAAGACTATTGTGATAAGTTAGGATTTGTATTAGAGGGAGAACTTAAATTAGTACATTATTCATATGAAGGCAAAGCGATAATCCTCGGGGCTTTAAAAAAAGGAGATTTTTTTGGAGATTTTTTAATATTCTCATCGCATCCCTATTATCCAGGAGATCTCATTAGCGTTACGAAAACCAAAATAGCAATGATAAAAAGAGATGATTTAATAAAATATTTACAAGAAGACAGTAAACTTCAAGAGTTCTATCTTCAACAGCTTTCCGAGAAAGCATTAACACTAAACATGCACAATAAACTATTGGGACTTCCTACATTAAGAGAGCGGATTATTCTTTATTTAGAAAATTATTCTACTAAAACAGAAAAAAAGAAAGTATATACACCTTCAAAAACCGATTTAGCTATGTACTTAAATGTACAAAGACCATCATTATCGAGAGAACTTAAAAACATGAAGGACGAAGGAATTATTGACTATGATCGTAATTATATATGGTTTTTAAATCCTTAATTAGCATTAAATATAGCCAAGGAATGACGATTCATAAAAAAACATGAAAAAGACTTGCATTACGTCTTTTTTTTTGATAACATATCATAGACTCGCTATAGAGTCGGGCTGTGAAGTGGGAGGTTGCTGACACACCTAAAGGCGTTGTCTTGGTTAGGTGGATTGGTTAATTTCCATGGAGCAAGTCTATACAATGAATGTAGGCGAAAGGAGGAACTTATAATGGCTAATCAAAAGATTAGAATTCGTTTGAAATCATACGACCATAGACTTCTTGATCAATCAGCAAAAAAGATTGTTGATACAGCAAAGAAAACAGGCTCAGTGATTTCAGGTCCGATTCCATTACCAACTGAAAGAGAGGTGTTTACGATTTTGCGAAGTGTTCATGTTAATAAAACATCACGTGAACAGTTTGAAAGACGTACGCACAAAAGGTTAATTGACATCATGAATCCGACACCACAAACAATTGACGCTCTTATGCATTTGGATTTACCATCTGGTGTAGATATCATATTAAAATAAAAAAATTAAATAGGAGGTGTACTCATGGCCAAAGGTATCTTAGGAACAAAAATAGGAATGACTCAAATATTCAATGAAGAGGGAAAATTAGTCCCAGTAACCATTGTTAGTTGTGAACCTAATGTTGTTCTACAAAAGAAAACCATTGAAAACGATGGTTATGAAGCTATTCAATTAGGCTTCAAAGACAAACGTGCTAATTTAGCGAACAAACCAGAAATGGGCCATTTCGCAAAAGCCGACTCTAACCCTAAGCGCTACGTTAAAGAGATTGCAGGTCAAGAATTAAGCAATTTCGAAGTGGGTCAGGAGATCAAAGTTAATATATTTGAAGAGGGAGAAGTCGTAGACGTAACCGGTACTTCAAAAGGAAAAGGATTCCAAGGGGTTATTAAACGACATAACCAATCGCGCGGTCCAATGTCGCATGGTTCTAGATATCATAGAGGACCTGGTTCAATGGGACCAATCGATCCAAACCATGTAAGAAAAGGGAAGAAACTTCCTGGACATATGGGAGCAGAAACAGTAACAATTCAAAACCTTGAGATTGTTAAAGTCGACGAAGAAAGAAATTTATTATTAATTAAAGGAAATGTCCCTGGACCAAAACGCGGTTTAGTTGTTGTGAAACGCGCTGTTAAAACACCGGGTATTGAACCTTTAGATCCAAAACAATATACAACGCAACAAAATAACAGCTCGGAAGAGTCTGCAGAATAGTACTTGAAAGGAGGATTTGAAATGCCAAAAGTAGCATTGTTAAATCAAGCGGGAGAAACACTTGGTGAGATTGCTTTATTGGATACAGTATTTGGAATTACACCAAATGAACAAGCTTTATACGACGTTGTAAAAGCACAACGTGCCGCAATGCGCCAAGGAACACATAAAACCAAAACACGTAGTGAAGTACGTGGAGGGGGACGTAAACCTTGGAGACAAAAAGGAACCGGTCGTGCTAGACAAGGTTCGATTCGTTCACCACAATGGGTTGGTGGAGGTGTAGTCTTTGGTCCAACACCACGTGATTACACAATTAAAGTTAACCGCAAAGTAAGAAGACTTGCACTCAAGTCGGTCTTATCATCAAAAGTTGTGGATAACAATCTTTTCGTTTTAGACGCTTTATCACTTGAAACCGCTAAAACAAAAGACATGATTCAGGTATTAAACAATCTTTCACTTTCAGGTAAAGTGTTGATTGTATTAGACCAAAACAATGAAACAATAACATTAGCTGCAAGAAATATTCCTGGAGTTACTGTTAAAACGGTGGAACAAGCTAGTGTATACGAAATGCTTCATGCAACTACACTACTTACAACACAAGATGCCGTTAAAAAATATGAGGAGGCGCTAGGGTAATGTTAGCATCCGAAATTATTAAACGTCCAATTATTACTGAAAAAAGTATGTTGTTAGTTGAAAATGAGAACAAATACACATTTGAAGTAAACAAAAACGCTAATAAGATTCAAATCAAAAAAGCGATTGAAGAGTTATTCGATGTAAAAGTTTTAAAAGTTAACGTAATTAACACAACACCAAAAAAGAAACGCGTAGGACAATATTTTGGTTACAAGAACGAATTAAGCAAAGCAATTGTAACTTTAGATAAAGAAGATAAAATTGAAATCTTCTCTGCGTAATGATCATTTAAAAAGGAGGTTACCGCAATGGCTTTAAAAAAGTATAAACCAATTACTAATGGTACAAGACATATGACAAGCTTAGATTATTCCGAAATTACAAGTGATACCCCGGAAAAATCATTACTTGTTAAGCTTAATAAAAAGTCTGGACGTAATAATCAAGGTAAGATTACTGTACGTCATCAAGGGGGCGGTGCGAAACGCAAATACCGTATTATCGACTTTAAACGCGATAAAGATGGTGTTCCAGGACGCGTAGCCACAATTGAGTACGACCCAAATCGTACAGCAAACATCGCTTTGATTCATTATGCAGACGGAGAAAAACGCTATATACTAGCACCAAAAGGATTAGAAGTTGGAATGACTATCGAATCCGGTGAAGGTGCAGATATTACTTTAGGAAACGCACTACCATTAAGAAATATTCCGGTTGGTAGTACAATCCATAATATTGAGCTCTCACCTAAAAAGGGCGGACAACTTGTTCGTTCTGCGGGTACTAGCGCACAAATATTAGGTAGAGAAGAGAAATATGTACTCGTAAAACTAACTTCAGGTGAAGTTCGTAAAATTCTTGGAACATGCCGTGCTACACTCGGTGAAGTAGGCAATGAAGACCACGAATTAGTGAACATCGGAAAAGCAGGGCGTACCCGTCATAAAGGTATTAGACCGACAGTACGTGGTTCTGTAATGAACCCTGTAGACCATCCACATGGTGGTGGTGAAGGTCGTCAACCAATTGGTCGTAAGAGTCCAATTACACCTTGGGGACAACCAGCACTTGGTCTTAAAACCCGCAAAAATAAAAAGCCTAGCGATCGTTTAATCGTTAGACGCAAGAAGAAATAGGAAAGGAGGAACTCATACATGTCACGTTCAGTAAAAAAAGGTCCATTCTGTGACGATCATTTAATGAATAAAGTTGAAGTAATGAACAAGGAAAACAAAAAACGCGTAATACAAACATGGTCAAGACGTTCAACTATTTTCCCACAATTTGTTGGGCATACTATCGCAGTATATAACGGAAAAGAACACGTTCCTGTTTATATAACCGAAGACATGGTTGGTCATAAATTAGGAGAGTTCGCTCCTACTAGAACTTACCGCGGACACGAAAAAGACAAGAAAGCTAAGAGAAAGTAGAGGAGGATACATATGGAAGCAAGAGCACAAGCAAAAATGGTTCGCATTTCTTCTCGCAAAGTCCAATTAGTGATCGATTTAATTCGAGGTAAGCAAGTCGGCGAAGCATTTGCCATCTTAAAGCATACACCAAAAGCTGCAGCGCCAATGGTTGAAAAACTACTTAAATCGGCAGTTGCAAACGCAGAACACAACTACAACTTAGATGCAGAAAACCTTTACGTTAAAGAAGTATTCGTAGGCGAAGGTCCAACATTAAAAAGAATTAGACCTCGCGCAAAAGGATCAGCATCAAGAATTTTGAAAAGAACCAGTCACACAACTATCGTAGTGGCTGAGAAAGTGTAAAGGAGGGAATCTAATGGGTCAAAAAGTAAGTCCGGTCGGATTACGAGTTGGAATTATTCGAGATTGGGATTCTCGTTGGTATGCTGACAAGAAAGATGTCGCTGATTTGTTACAAGAAGATATTAAAATCCGCGAACTATTAACTGAATTATATGTTAATTCAGCGGTTTCGAAAATCGAGATCGAAAGATTAAAAAATAGAGTTATTTTAACAGTTCACACTGCGAAACCAGGGATGGTTATTGGACGTGAAGGTTCTGTTAAAAATCTAGTTGTTGCAAAACTAAAAAAACTTACAGATAAAGAAATTATTCTTAATGTTGTAGAAGTTAAAAAACCTGAATTAGATGCACAATTAGTTGCTGATTCAATCTCACAACAATTAGAAAATCGCGCATCATTTAGACGTGTTCAAAAAATGGCTATCCAAAGAGCTATGAGAGCAGGCGCTAAAGGATGCAAAACCCTTGTTTCAGGACGTCTTGGCGGTGCAGAAATGGCACGTAGCGAGGGGTATAGTGAAGGAAATGTACCACTTCACACACTTCGCGCAGATGTAGATTATGCTACATCTGAAGCTATGACAACTTATGGAAAATTAGGGGTCAAAGTTTGGATTTATAAAGGTGAAATACTGCCTGCAAAGAAAAGGGGGGCACAATAAATGTTAACACCTAAAAGAACAAAATATAGACGCCCTCATAGAGTTAAGTATGAAGGAAAAGCAAAAGGTGGCGTAAGCGTTAATTTTGGCGATTACGGGTTACAATCACTTGAAGGTGCTTGGATTACCAACCGTCAAATTGAGTCAGCGCGTATTGCTATCAACCGCTATATGAAGCGTCAAGGAAAAGTGTGGATTAGAATATTCCCACATTTAGCTAAAACAGCAAAACCGCTTGAAGTTCGTATGGGATCCGGTAAAGGAGCACCAGAAAGCTGGGTAGCGGTCGTTAAAGAAGGTACGGTAATGTTTGAAGTGGCTGGTGTCACTGAAGAAATTGCTAAAGAAGCATTAAGACTCGCTTCACATAAATTACCGGTTAAAACCAAAGTAATTAGAAAAGAAAGTGGTGATTCTAGTGAACGCTAATGACATTAGAGCATGGGACACTGCTAAAATAAATAGTGAAATCACTACATTAAAAAAAGAATTATTCGACCTTCGTTTTCAACAAGCTACAGGTCAATTGGAAAACACAGCTCGTATTCGTAAAGTGAAAAAAACCATTGCGCGTATGAAAACTGTTTTAAATGAACGCAATGAGAAATAAGACGAGAGGAGAATTCGATGGAACGCAATCATAGAAGAGTCCTTACCGGTACAGTTGTATCTGATAAGACAGATAAAACCATTACCGTAATGGTAGAAGTATCAAAAAAACATCCATTATATGGAAAACGTGTTAAACAAACCAAAAAGTTTGCGGCACATGATGAGAATAATCAAGCAAAAGTCGGAGATGTTGTTAAGATTATGGAGACCAGACCACTTTCAAGAACAAAAAAATTCCGTTTGCTTGAAATCGTTGAAAGCAAGGTTCTCGTTTAGAAGAGCTAAAAGGAGGTTCTTAATATGATTCAGCAAGAATCAAGATTAAAAATTGCAGACAATTCAGGTGCAAAAGAAATCTTAACCATCAAAGTTCTTGGTGGAACAAGACGTAAATATGCATCGATTGGTGATATTGTTACCGCAACAGTTAAACAAGCGACACCTGGCGGAATGGTAAAAAAAGGCGAAATTGTTCAAGCAGTTATCGTTCGTACTGTCAGAGAAGTGCGTCGTCCTGATGGGACATATATTAAATTTGATGACAATGCTGCTGTAATTGTGCGTGAGGATAAATCACCACGCGGAACCCGTATTTTCGGTCCAGTAGCAAGAGAGCTTCGTGAGCAAGGATTCATGAAAATTGTTTCACTAGCTCCAGAAGTATTATAGAGTAGGAGGAAAACGTATGAAGATCAAAAAAGGTGATAAAGTACGTGTTATCTCGGGTGAATCCAGAGGTAAAGAGGGTACTGTATTAAGAACGTTTCCTAAAACAAATCGCGTTCTTGTTGAAGGTGTCAACATTATCAAAAAACACACCAAACCTACTCAATCAAATCCAGACGGTGGAATTTTAGAATTCGAAGCACCAATCAATGCATCTAACGTTATGATCGTTGATAAAAAAGGTGTAACTAGAGTAGGGTATAAAACAATAACAGAAACTGTCAAGAAAAAAGAAGTAACACGTAAAGTAAGAGTAGCAAAAAAATCTGGTGAGGTCTTAGACTAAGCTGGAAAGGAGGCATTAGTGGATGAATCGTTTACAAGAAAAATATAATACTGATATACGTCCGTCACTCGTAGAGAAATTTGATTATTTATCAGTGATGGAAGCACCACGCATTGAAAAAGTCGTTGTTAATATGGGTGTCGGTGATGCCGTAACGAATACAAAAGTACTTGATGATGCAGTTGCAGAACTAGCACAATTAACCGGCCAAAAACCACTTATTACTAAAGCGAAAAAATCCGTTGCAGGATTTAAATTAAGAGAAGGTATGCCGATCGGATGTAAAGTTACATTACGCGGTGAGAGAATGTATGACTTCCTTGATAAGCTTATGAACATCGCACTTCCACGTGTGCGCGACTTTCAAGGGGTTAGTCCTAAGGCGTTTGACGGAAGAGGGAACTATACGCTTGGTGTAAAAGAGCAATTAATATTCCCTGAAATTAACTATGATAACGTTAACCGTGTACGCGGTATGGATATCGTAATCGTTACAACGGCTCAAACCGACCAAGAAGCTAAAGAACTTCTCGCTCAACTTGGTATGCCGTTTAGAAAAAATTAAGGAGGCTGTTATGGCAAAAACTTCAATGAAAGAAAAGGCAAAACGTCCACAAAAGTTTAAAGTTCGTCAATACACACGTTGCGAACGCTGTGGAAGACCACATGCCGTAATTCGTAAATTTAAATTATGCCGTATTTGTTTCCGTGAACTCGCATACAAAGGACAAATACCTGGCGTTAGAAAAGCAAGTTGGTAAAAATTAATTTCCTAATATTTTGGGAGGAGGCAATTATTTATGGTAATGACAGATCCAATTGCTGATATGTTAACACGCATCAGAAATGCGAACCAAATGAAAAAGGACACTGTTGACATCCCGGCATCAAAGCTTAAACAACAAGTTTTAGAACTGTTGAAAGAAGAAGGTTACATCATTGATTTTACTGTGGTTAAAGGTAGACCCGTAAATCATTTGCGTGTGACATTGAAATATATTCAAAATGAACGCGTGGTTAAAGGATTAAAAAGAATTTCCAAACCAGGCTTAAGAGTCTATGCACAAACTGGTGAAATTCCAAAAGTGCTAAATGGATTAGGTATCGCTATTATTTCGACTTCAAACGGTATTATGACCGATCGTGAAGCACGCAAACAAAATGTGGGCGGCGAGATTTTAGCATACGTATGGTAAGAATAAATTAAGGAGGTACGAATATGAGTCGTATTGGAAAAAAACCCATTACATTACCTCAAGGCGTAACTTTAACGGTTGATGGTCAACGCGTAGAAGTTAATGGCCCAAAAGGAACATTATCGTTAACATTACACCCTGATATTTCTATTACGGTAGAAGAAACGAACGTGATTGTCGAAAGACCATCCGATACGAAAACCCATAAAACATTACACGGAACAATGCGTGCACTTATACAGAACATGGTTGTTGGTGTTAGTGAGGGTTATAAGAAACAACTTAAAATGATTGGTGTAGGATATCGTTCACTACTGCAAGGTTCAAAACTTGTTGTTAGTGCAGGCTATTCACAACCAGTAGAACTCGATATACCAGAGGGTATCACAGTAGAAGTTGTAAAAAACACTGATATTTCAGTATCTGGTATTGATAAACAAGCGGTAGGAGAATTTGCTGCTAATATTCGTGCGATTCGCAAACCCGAACCGTATCTTGGTAAAGGGATTCGTTACGTTGACGAATATGTACGTCGTAAAGAAGGAAAAACTGCTAAGTAGTAGTTAGGAGTGACAATTATGATTAACAAAACAAACAGAAATGAAATGCGTCAAAAAAGACAATTACGCATTCGCAAAACATTAGTAGGCACACCATTAAGACCACGCTTAAACGTTTTTCGCTCAAACAAACACATCTACGCACAGTTAATTGATGACGTAAACGGAGTAACACTCGTTAGCGCATCATCATTAGAAGAAGCTGTTGAAGCGAAAGATGCAGGGAACTTAAGAGGCGCAATCATTGTCGGAAAATTGATAGCTGAACGCGCAGTTGACAAATCGATTAAAAAAGTTATATTTGACCGCGCTGGGTATTTATACCACGGACGTGTCAAAGCATTAGCTGAAGCTGCACGTGATGCAGGATTAGAATTCTAATAAGGAGGTAGCCAATGCAAAAAAATCGAAGAGGACGCAGAAAAAGAGAAGAAAACATCTACGAAGAACGCGTTGTTAATATAAACCGCGTTACTAAAGTTGTTAAAGGTGGACGTCGTTTCCGCTTTAGTGCACTTGTAGTCGTAGGTGACAAAAATGGTAAAGTCGGATTTGGTACTGGTAAAGCACAAGAAGTACCTGACGCAATTAAAAAAGCAATTGAAGATGCAAAACGCAACTTTTATAAAGTTCCAATGTACGGAACAACTATACCCCATGAAATCGAAGGAAGACATGGTGCGGGACACATCTTTTTAAAACCCGCTGTTGAAGGTACTGGTGTTATCGCCGGTGGACCTGTTCGTGCCATTCTTGAAGCAGCAGGAGTCGAAGACATTTTAAGTAAATCATTAGGATCAAGCACACCTATTAATATGGTACGTGCAACAATGAATGGACTTAAACAACTTCGTACTGCAGAGCAAGTAGCACGTACTCGCGGTAAAACAGCGAAGGAGATTTTAAGATAATGGAAAAAACAGTTGAAATAACATTAGTTAAAAGTATTATAGGAGCTAATCCAAGTCAAAGAAAAACTGCTCAAGCACTTGGTCTCAAAAAAATCAACCAAACTGTCGTTAAGAGAGACACCGAAACTATTCGCGGGATGATTAATATCGTCGCTCACTTAGTGAATGTTGTTGAGAAATAGGAGGTACCGATATGAAATTACATGAATTAAAACCAACACCCGGATCAACAAAGTCAAAAAAACGTGTTGGACGAGGTATTGGTAGCGGAACAGGTAAAACAGCCGGTGCAGGACACAAAGGCCAACGCGCACGTTCAGGTGCTAAAATAGGCATCGCATTTGAAGGGGGACAAACACCTTACTTCAAACGCCTACGTAAAGTTGGATTTAAAAATCCCCATCGTAAAGAGTTCGCTATCGTCAACGTTGAAACATTGAATCGTTACGAAGACGGAACAACTGTAACCCCTGAATTATTATTAAAAGACCGTCTAGTTACGGAAAAAAACCTTGATATTAAAATTTTAGGCAAAGGAACGCTAGAGAAGAACTTAGTGGTTAAAGCACATAAATTCACAGCTTCAGCTGAAGAGAAAATTAAGGCTGTCGGTGGAAACGTCGAGGTGATCTAATGGATACTATTAAAGCGGTATTTAAAAACAAAGATGTGATGAAAAAAATTCTTTTCACACTCGGAGCATTTTTAATCTACCGAGCAGCAGTATATATCCACATTCCACTTATTGATCCGGCTGTCATAAGAGATATCTTTAGTCAAGCTGGAGGATTCTTAGGTATTATGGATGCCTTTACAGGGCAAGCATTGAGTAATTTCTCAATAATCGCCTTAGGTATTGGACCATACATTACCGCCTCAATCGTTATGCAACTCCTTCAAATGGATATTGTTCCTATATTGAAAGAATGGAGTGAAGAAGGCGATGCAGGAAAACAAAAAATTAATCAAGTTACACGTTATTTAGCTATCGCATTAGCATTTATTCAAGCATTAGGTATGATCTACGGATTCCATTTACAACCAGGGCCAGGAATTTTCATCATTTCTGAACCTAACTTCCTAACATTTACTTATTTAGCACTCGTCATGACTGCAGGAACTGCATTCTTACTATGGCTTGCAGACCAAATTACATTAAAAGGTGTAGGAAATGGTACATCAATGATCATTGTTGCAGGGATTATCTCCGGTATACCAGCAATGTTTGGAAGCTTGACAAGAGATTATATTACAAACGAAGCTGCAGATTTAGGAACTTACGCAACCTTCGCACTCATTGTACTCATTTATTTACTCGTTATTGTTGGGGTAACATACATGCAATCAGCAGTACGTAAAATTCCAGTACAATATTCGAATCGCCCAAGCAGTGCAAAATTTAAAGGACGCCAAGATTCAAGCATCCCGATTAAAATTAACTCTGCAGGCGTTATCCCAGTTATCTTCGCGGTTACGATTCTAAGTTTACCGCAAACAGTAATCAACTTTGTCCCAGCTATTCAACAATCTGGAGCTGGACGATGGCTCAATGAGTTTTTCAACTACGAAAGACCACTTGGATTTGTCGTATACGCAGTCTTAATTATCGTATTTACATTCTTTTATTCATTCGTGCAAATTAATCCAGATAAAATGGCGAATAACCTACAAAAACAAAACGCATATGTTCCAGGAGTTAGACCAGGCGTTGAAACCGAAAACTATATTTCAAAATTATTATTTAGAATTACAGTTATCGGATCTTTATACTTAGTCCTTGTTGCAGTATTACCGATTATAGCTGCTATCATTTTTGGTCTTCCAGCATATGTACAAATCGGCGGAACATCATTGTTAATCGTTGTTGGGGTTGCTATTGAAACAACGAAACAAATCAAAACCGATGTTCAAGGTAAAAACTACAGCGGATTTATTAAGTAGGGGGCGGTTGAGTGAAAATTCTATTAATGGGACCCCCTGGTGCTGGCAAAGGAAGTCAGTCTGCTAAACTTGTTAAAGATTACGAACTTACAAATATATCTACTGGAGAAATGTTTCGCGAAGCTGCAAGAAACAACGAACCATTAGGGATAGAAGCGATGAAGTATATCGACCAAGGAGACTTAGTTTCCGACGAGATTACAAACGAAATCGTTCGTAAAAGATTACTCAAACCAGATGCAGAACGTTGCTTTCTACTCGATGGATATCCCAGAACAGTATCTCAAGCCCAGGCACTTGACGCCATGTTGTTATCAATGAAATCAAAGCTTACTGCAGTAATTAACATTACAGTAGATAAAGAAGCAATCCTCGAGCGAATGGTAGGTAGACGTGTCTGTAAATCATGCGGATTAAGTTACCACCTTAAATTTAAGCCACCAAAAAAAGAAGGCGTTTGTGATGCTTGTGGAGGAGAACTTTATCAACGTGTAGACGACCAACCCGAATCAGTACGTAATCGACTCGACATATACGAACGAAAAACAAAACCAATTGTTGATTATTATGCAGGTCACGGGATATTAAAAAATGTCAATGGCATGCAAACATTCGAAAATGTATACAAAGACATTAAAGAAGCATTAGGTGAGGTTAAATGATCTACATAAAATCTCAACGTGAAATAGCATTAATGAAAGAAGCAGGACGTATTGTTGCACTTTCTCATCAAGCGATTAAATCGATGATTAAACCCGGTATAACAACCGAAGATATCGACCGCAAAGTAGAATCAATTATACGTGAGAACGATGCCATTCCTTCATTTAAAGGCTATGGAGGATTTCCCGGAAGTGCATGCACTTCCATAAACGAAGAAGTCGTACATGGAATTCCTTCTAAAACACGCATTCTCAAAGAGGGTGACATCGTTAAAGTGGATATCGGTGCTCAATACAAAGGTTACCACGGTGATTCCGCTTGGACTTATCCAGTAGGTAAAATCAGTAAAGAAGCTGAAAAACTATTAGAAGTTACCGAACAAGCTTTATACGAAGGTTTAAAATACGCAAAAAAAGGCGCAAGACTCTCTGATATATCTCATGCCATACAAGCATATGCAGAATCACATGGATTTAGCATCGTCCGCGATTTCGTAGGACATGGGATTGGAAAAAACCTACATGAAGATCCCCAAATTCCAAATTATGGACTCCCCAATAAAGGGACATTACTTAAACCAGGTATGACATTCGCAATTGAACCAATGGTCAATGCAGGTCAAAAAGAAGTCAGAGTTCTTGAGGATCAATGGACAGCTGTGACGGTGGATCAATCACTCAGTGCGCATTATGAACATACGATTCTCATTACAGAAGAAGATTGTATACTTCTTACCGTGTTATAAAGGAGGAATTTTTATGGCAAAAGAAGACAAAATCGAACTTGAAGGAAAAGTAGTAGAAGCATTACCCAACACACAGTTCTTAGTAGAACTTGAAAACGGGCATCAAATATTGGCACACGTTTCAGGTAAAATCCGTATGTACTACATACGCATCTTACCTGGTGATAGAGTCACCGTGGAACTTTCACCTTATGACTTAACACGTGGCCGAATCACGTATCGACATAAATAATTAGTAAAGGCTCCAAAGGAGGATATTAATATGAAAGTTAGACCATCAGTAAAAAAAATCTGTGATAAATGTAAAGTGATTAAGCGCAAAGGCAAAGTAATGGTTATTTGCGATAATCCGAAACACAAACAAAGACAAGGTTAATAGGAGGTGCACATATGGCACGTATCGCTGGTGTAGATATTCCAAGAGATAAACGCGTTGTTATTGCGTTAACATATGTCTTTGGGATTGGAAAAACCAAATCAGAACAAATTTTAAAAGCCGCAGATGTATCATTTGATACACGCGTTAAAGATTTATCAGAAGAAGAGTTAACACGTATTCGTACTGCGATCACTTCAGAAAAAACTGAAGGGGATTTAAGACGCGAAGTCGCGCTTAACATTAAACGCTTGCAAGAAATTGGAAGCTATCGTGGCATGCGTCATCGTAGAGGCTTGCCTACACGAGGACAAAATACGCGTAACAACGCTCGTACCCGTAAAGGGCCAGCTAGAACCGTAGCGAATAAGAAGAAATAGGAGGAAAATAATATGGCACGTAAAACAAGAACTAAACGTCGCGTTAGAAAAAATATTCCTTCCGGTGTTGCACATATTCATTCAACATTTAACAATACAATCATCACAATCACCGATCCAAGCGGTAACGCTATAGCTTGGACCAGTGCGGGTGCACTCGGATTTAAAGGAAGCCGTAAGTCAACACCATACGCTGCGCAAATCGCTAGTGAAGCATGTGCAAAAGCAGCGATGGAACATGGCGTACAAAGAGTAGAAGTTTCAGTGAAAGGGCCAGGTCCTGGACGTGAAGCTGCCATTCGTTCATTACAAACCGCGGGATTAGAAATTACAGCAATTAAAGATGTAACACCTATTCCACATAACGGATGTCGTCCACCAAAACGACCTCGTGGCTAGTTTTTAAAAATAAACAAGGAGGTTGTTCTTTTGAAAGAATTAAAATTCGAAAAACCGAATACTAAGATTATTGAAGCTGACGATTTCCATGGGAAATTCGAAATCAGTCCTCTTGAAAGAGGCTACGGAATAACATTAGGAAACTCGTTAAGACGAATCTTACTCTCAAGCTTACCTGGAGCCGCAATAATAAATTGTGAAATCGATGGTGTCCAACATGAATTCACCGCTATAGAAGGCGTAGTTGAAGATGTTACTACCATCATATTAAACTTAAAAGATGTGGTGCTCTCTATTGATAATGAAGACCCAAATGTAGAAAAATCACTAGAAATCAATGTTGAAGGGCCTTACACTATCAAAGCCAAAGACATCATTCGTGATCCTGAAGTAACCATTATTAATGAAGACCAACACATTGCTACCGTGAACAAAGGAAAATTCAGAATGACCATGAAAGCACGCCGTGGCATTGGTTACGTTAGTGCAGAACGCAATAAAGAGTTTAACAAAGGCAAAATCGGTGTTATACCTATTGATAGTATCTATACTCCAGTACAACGTGTTCAATACGACGTTGAAAAGACACGTCATGAAGGCGCGGGCGATTTAGATAAACTAACAGTAGAACTAGAAACAAACGGTAGTGTTACACCACAAAACGCACTTGGTATTGCTGCAAAAATGCTAATTAACCATCTTGAAGTTATTGTGGAATTATCTGAAAAAGCAAAAGAAGAAGAATACATGGTTGAAAGAGAGTCCCAACAAAACTCTCAAATTTTAGAAATGCAAATTGAAGACTTAGATCTCTCAGTAAGAAGCTACAACTGTTTAAAACGTGCAGGGATTCATACCGTTGACGAACTAACCCAGAAAACTGAAGAAGACATGATGAAAGTTCGTAACTTAGGTAAAAAATCTCTCAAAGAAGTTAAGCAAAAGCTTGAAGATCTCGGTCTCTCACTTGCGAGACACTAATAGGAGGTTTACTTATGGCAGGATATCGTAAATTAAATCGCAGAAGCGATCAAAGAAAAGCGATGCTCCGTGACTTAGTTACACAACTAATTATCCACGAACGCATCCAAACTACAGAAACTAAAGCCAAAGAACTTAGCCGTTTAATCGATAAAATGATTACCCTTGGCAAGAAAAACACCCTTGCCTCAAGACGTCAAGCCGCAGAAACGGTTCGTTTTCTTGAAGCAGGCGAAAACCAAAACGCATTACAAAAACTCTTTGATGACATTGCACCACGTTTCAAAGAACGTAATGGTGGTTACACACGGATTTTAAAACTCGGTCCACGTCGTGGTGATTCAACGGATATGGCTATCATTGAGTTTGTTGAATAATTAACATAAATAAAGGTGCTTTCAAGCTTGAAAGCACCTTTTTTATACAAATCAATCTAGTGATATAGATTGATTAATACCACTATTTACGATACAATTATTTTATGACAAAAACGCCCAAAAGGTGATAATATGCCCTTAAAAAAAGACTTATTACTTGAAGAATTAGCTTTTACACGCGATGAAATCATTGCGCATACATACCACCAAAAAGGATACGTACCTGAGGTATGTAATGATCAAGCACTGCAAGAAATCGCCTCAAAAAAACCAACAAAAATTAGCGACTTTAAAGCTATTCAAGGATTAAACGACGCTTTTCTTGAACTTTATGCTGAGCGTTTTTTAAACGTGGTTTCAAAACATAAATCACAATCAATTCACGAAGTTTCAGTCTCAAAAAGTGCCAAAAAAACATTGAGTGAATATCAAGACAGACTAACAAATCTTTCAAGAAGGAACCGCAATTTATATACACCACGTGTCACACAGAAACATGCAGTAGATCTTTATCAAGAACATTTAATAGACAAAATCATTAAGTTTCTTTCAAACCCTAAGCAAAAAACGTTAAAACTAACGAACTATATAGAAGGTAATGAACAAGATAGTTTTCATCGCTCACTAGTCGTATTACATCGTGAAATGCGTTACGTTAAAAAAGATAAAGGGTCTTATGACCTTTTTATAGCCTACCCATTTGTACAAGGAAGACTGCCTAAAGATGATTTCTTTATAAAAGCACCTCTCTTATTCTTTCCAGTAACCCTAGAAAGAAAAGGATATGATTTCCACTTAACTAAAAATACGGAGAAAGATATATTAATAAATCGCGACTTAATTTTAGCTAATCACAAAATACATCGCTTCCACGATATCGATATACCCCCTACAATTGATCCGTTTTCAGTACAAGAATTTAACAAGAATATCTTAGAATACTACAAAGACCACCATATAATAATTCAAGGCGAAATAAATCCTAAAGAACCAATCATTCCGTTTGAGAACATCACATTGAACGATCTTCCAAAACGCACTTCTAAAAAACTCGTTCTTGAGTCAAATATCCTTCTAGGAAAATATACCATGTATACTTCGCACATCCAAGAAGACATTCACGAGATTATCCAAAGAAAATCCTACAATGATCTTCTAGAAACGCTGATAGATCGTCCTTTCCACTTATACGATTACCGAAATGCAGTCCCATTTAAGCAAACAGCACATCAAACTTTCACAGAAAAACAACTTAATTACATTAACGAAGTCAATTACGCACAAGAAAAAGTTTTATCATTGATCGATGAGAATGATCAACTCGTTATCTGGGGACCGCCAGGAACAGGTAAATCACAAACCATTACTAATATAATCGCACATCAAATCGCAAAAAAAGAGAATGTGCTAGTAGTATCGGAAAAGAAAGTCGCCCTAGATGTAATACTAGCAAGACTAAAAGAAGCATCTAACTACACCTTATTTATTGATGATGCCCAAAATAAGTCACAATTTTATTCACAGATCAAAGATGTCATGAATCCCCGACCTCCATCACGAACACAAAACAACGACCGCTATTCCATCGATTATCGCATTGATAAAATTATTCAACATTTACAAAACATCCAAAACACCTTTTATACACCTAATGGTTCTGATATAAAACCATATACGATATATCACAGATACTTAAAAGATAATAAAATATCAGAAGATTTATTACCGGAAGATGTATATAAAACCTTTAAATCAAGATTCAAACACTTTAAGTTTGATGATTTTAAACAGTTAGAAATGCAGTTCGATGAGAAAAAATTACTTAAATCAATGTTTCTGTATACCCAATACATAGAAAGTTATCCTATTTTAAAACATATTAACATTCAACTCACACGTACAGAAAAACAAAAAAGGAACACATTATTAGATACACTTGAGACAAAAATAGAATCGCTTGAAAATGCCTCGTTTCTAAAAAGACGACGCATCGCAAAAACCATTATTTCTCAACATAGCCGTGAAATCGATTACCTTTATACAAAGAAAAAACACACTAAAAAGTTTCTTAAGCTATTGCTTCGTGATCCCGCGCTTTTTATCATTATGCGCAAGCATCATTCTCATTTTGAGCGCTACGAGCGTATTTATAACACCTTAACTAAAGATCAAAAAAACTATATCGAGATGCTTCGTAAAGACGAACCTTTTAAAAACATTACCGACATCGAAAAACTCCACAATCACTTATTCGATTGCTACTACACAGGGTACATCGAACGATTTGAAGCATTAAATCAAAAACACGTAGAATCATTGAATGAATACCAACAGCACCTCGAGGTCTTAAAGGATTTAATACAAATTAAAGAAGCGATGAACATCGATAATTTTAATATGGACTTATACCAGGAATCGCTTAACCTATCAAATACAAAGCGGAACATGGATATCAAAAGACACCTTGAAAGCAAACGTAAAAAATCAGTGAGAGACTTTATACAAGACTATCAACTCGAACTTTTTTCACACATAAAAGTGTGGTTAATGACCCCTGAAGTTGTTTCGGAAATTTTACCCTTAAATTACGCCATGTTTGATCTTGTGGTTTTCGACGAAGCAAGTCAATTATACGTAGAAAAAGCGATACCAACCATTTATCGTGCACGCAAAGTGGTTATTGCTGGTGATACCAAACAACTTAGACCATCAAGTTTAGGCTCAGGAAGGTATGACTCAAACGAAGATTTAGAAGAAGAAAACATTCCTATCGCTAAAGATGCAGAGTCATTGCTCGACTTAGCGCGCTATCAATATCCAGAAACCATATTAAATTATCACTATAGATCAAGTTTTGAGGAACTTATCGCATTTTCTAACTTTGCCTTTTACGAAGGCAAGCTCATGGTTTCACCAAACGTCACAGTAGAGAAAAAACCTCCAATTGAATACCATGTCGTTGAAGATGGTGTTTGGGAAAATAGACGAAACATCAAAGAAGCGGAACAAGTCATCACTATCGTTAAAAAAATACTTAGAACACGCAAACAAAACGAATCGATAGGCATTATAACCTTCAACACCCAACAACGCACACAAATCGAAGATTTATTAGATATAGAGATCTACAAAAACTCACGCTATAGTAAAAAGCTACAAAAAGAACTAAATCGTAAAGAAAACGACGAAGACCAAAGTCTTTTCGTTAAAAACATCGAAAACGTACAAGGTGATGAACGCGATATTATTATCTTCTCAACAGCATACGCAAAAAATAAAGAAGGAAGATTTCTTAGACAATTTGGTTGGTTAAACAACGAAGGTGGACAAAATCGTCTAAACGTAGCAATCTCAAGAGCTAAAAAGAAAATCTACTTTATCACATCGTTTTATCCCGAAAACTTTAGAGTAGATGACTTAAAAGGTCAAGGACCTAAATTACTTAAACGATACATGGAGTACGCTTATGCAATCTCAGAAAAAGATCATAAGCAAGCAGAAAATATACTAAAATCTCTATACCAACAAAATACTGTCCAACAGAATCTAACAGAATCTTACCTTATCGAAAACGTCGAAAAACGTTTAAAAGCACTCGATTATAAACTCGAGAAAAACATTGGTATCGGAGGCTATTCGATTGATTTTGTACTTGTGGATAAGCAAACACACGAAAGAGTCCTTGGCATTATTTGTGAAGACCACCGCAAAATGAACACCGATGTAAGAGACCAGTACTATCATCAAGAGAAATACTTAAACGCAAGAGGATGGACAATTTATCGAATCTTTGGGCCAAACTGGTTTAAAGACCCTAATAAAGAAATGAGAGACATCCGAAAACTGCTTAATTAAAAAAAGATTAATGAGGAAATTTTTAGCAATATAGAATAGAGTTTGATATAATAGATAAGGCCCTTAGGAGTGGTTTTATGAATAGTATAGAAATTAAGGACGTATCGTTTCAATATCAATCAAATACACCGGTGTTACAAGACATTAATTTGACAATAAAAAAAGGCGAATGGGTTACCATTTTAGGCCATAACGGTAGTGGAAAATCAACGCTATCAAAACTCATTATCGGACTTTTAAAAGCAAAAACAGGTCAAATACTTGTAAATGGTATCGAGCTTAATCCAGAGACAGTTCAAGATATTCGCCAAAAAGTAGGTATCGTATTTCAAAACCCCGACAACCAATTCGTCGGGGTTACTGTACGTGATGATATCGCTTTTGGACTTGAAAACTTACAAGTACCTAGAGAAGATATGGTAGAACGCATCGAAAAATACGCTAAAAAAGTTAATATGTCGGACTTTTTAAACAAAGAACCACACGCACTTAGCGGCGGTCAAAAACAACGCGTCGCCATAGCGGGTATTTTAGCTATGAATACCGATATCATCATTTTTGATGAAGCGACATCGATGTTAGACCCTAAAGGACGCAACATGGTCTTAGATACAATGAAACAATTAAGAAGTGAAGGGAAAACGATTATTACCATTACACACACAATGAAAGAAGCCCTTTTAAGTGACCGGATTGTTGTTTTAAAACAAGGACGGATACTTAAAGTGGGCAACTCAAAAGATATATTAAAAGATAAAGAAACCCTTGAAAAATCCAACCTTGAAATGCTTTTACCCTTAAGAATACTATATGACCTTGAACAAACTAATTATTCCAATGAAAGGATTAAAAACCTCTTATGGGAATTAAGTTTAAGCGTGTAGATTTTAAATATCAAGGGTTTGATGAAAAAGGGTATCTCGCATTATCTAACATTAATCTATCCATAAAACCAACAGGTGAGTTTATTACTTTAATTGGTGAAACAGGAAGCGGTAAATCCACACTCGTACAACATATGAACGCTCTACTCACACCTTCAAGTGGAGAAGTGGACATACTCGGTGCCATTATCAATCAAGAATCAATTAAAAAGAAAAAAATCAGATTGAATCCTATTCGTCAAAAAGTAGGACTCGTATTTCAATTTCCAGAGTACCAACTATTCGAAGAAACAGTTTTAAAAGATATTATCTTTGGACCCAAAAATTATGGCGTATCCGAACAAGAAGCAACTAAGCGCGCTAAAGAAATAATTAATATTGTCGGCCTTAACGAAAGTTACTTATCAAGAAGTCCCTTTAATCTAAGTGGGGGAGAAAAAAAACGTGTTAGCATCGCGGGAATACTCGCGATGGATCCTGACATTTTAATTCTCGATGAACCAACCAGTGGTCTCGATCCAGTTGGACGGGATGAACTTCTTAAAGTCTTTTTTGACATTCATGAAAAACTGAATAAAACAGTTATTATTATTACCCATGACATGAATACCGTTTATCACTACGCTAAACGGGTATTAGTAATGCGCGATAGCTATCTCGTATATGATGGCGATCCAGTCGATCTTTTTACGAAAAAGAATATCGAACACTGGAACCTCGACACACCGGATTTATTAAAACTTACTTACGAAATTGAAGACCACCTAAAAAAACCATTTAAAATAAGACCTAGAACACAAGCACAACTCCTTGAAATGCTAAAGGAGGTTGAAGCATGAAAAATATTGTAATCGGACGTTATATTCCAGGGAATACCTTCCTTTATAAAATGGACCCAAGAACTAAAATAATTGCTCTAATCATCCTTATGGTATCGGTATTTATTATTCGTTCATTTACATTTATGCTCGGAAGTCTCGGGATTATTATCATTGTTTTACTCATCGGAAAAATAAGTGTAAAACGCGTATACTTAGGGTTAAGACCATTAATGTTTTTACTTATATTTACGTTTGTATTTCAAATCCTATTTAACACGCAAGGGGAATTACTGATTGAACGGACACTTTACTACACACTATACACAATACCGATAACCATACTTATCATTACATTTTGGATATTTACTAAACGATATATTCGATTTAAACTTCTTTACTTCTTACTCGTACTAACATCAATCGTATACGTACTTACAACACTAGATCTCGGGTACACTATAGGACAAGGTGAACTCTCAATCTATTCCCAAGGTGTCGAAATGGCGTTTTTCATTATGATTAGATTAATAATCATCGTAACGCTATCTACAATACTTACACTCACGACAAAACCAACCGACTTAAATTTAGGGTTAGAATCAGTACTAAAACCACTCAAAATATTTAGAGTAAACACCGAAGAAATCGCGATGATTTTAGCGATTAGTTTACGGTATATTCCAACCTTACTCGATGAAGCCAACAAAATCATGTTAGCACAAGCAAGTCGCGGCGTCGACTTTAGCGAAGGAAAACTAAAAGATAAAGTCATGCAGATTGTATCATTATTAGTACCAATGTTCATTATCTCCTTTAAACGAAGTGATGATCTAGCAAACGCGATGGAAGCACGCTCCTTCGTTCCAGGTAGACCAAGAACACGTCTACAAGTATTAAAGTGGACACGTCTAGATACAATAACACTAGGCATAACATTTATCGCACTAATAACATCAATTAGCTTAAGGATTTTCTTATGAGTTACGACATATTAACTAATATGTTATCTCAGGACTGTGCCCTAAAATTTAACGAAGATGTGTATTTTGACAATGACAGAATTAGTAAAATTCTTAAAGAAATCAAAATTAAGTCATCAAAACCATATCTTTCCTATGAACTAGTCGAAGCGGAATCTAATCAAACACCACTTATTGGTAAAATAAAGTACCAAGATAAAAAAATCGTTAGTGTAGTACTTGAGTCGATCAATAACGTATCCCGTTATCGAGTTGACCTATCCTATGACGGAACAAACTACAAAGGATTTCAAAAACAACCCCACAACACTACGATTCAAGATACACTCGAAAAATGCTTAACACACCTTTGTCAAGAAACCATCCTAATTCACCCCGCCTCAAGAACGGATGCACATGTACATGCTTTACACCAAGTCATTCATTTCGATACATCATCATCAATATCTAAAGAAACCTTGATAAAACAACTCAACTATATGTTGCCAAGAGATATACGTGCGATATCTATAGAAAATGTACCACAAGTATTCCATGCGCGTTACGATACTATAAAAAAAACATATCAATACATCCTAACAAAAGAAACCAATCCACTTAAAGCACACTACACGCATTACATTCACGATTTTAATAAGGAAAAAGCGTTATCAATCCTTAATACAGTTATCGGAACCCATGACTTCAAAAACTTTTCAAAATCACAAGAAAACATCAATACAACACGCACAATTCAGCAAGTAAAGATTATTGAACAGCCTTCCAAATACATAATAGAAATCACGGGTGATGGCTTTTTAAGACATATGGTACGTATGCTTATCGGACACCTTTTATACGAACTTACACACCAAAAAAACACCTTTAAAGAAGCGCTAAATAATCCACTAAAGGCGCATCGTAAATATTTAGCACCACCACAAGCACTATACTTAAAAACCATCGCATACAAATAATGTGTTCAAAGAACACATTTTTATCTAAATAGAAGTAGATACTTTATTTAAAATTCACACCAAATGTGCGATAATAAATAAAAGAGCTGAAGGAGTTGACAACGATGAAAGGGATATTTATCACATTTGAAGGACCCGAAGGTTCAGGAAAAACATCCGTTATAAAAGCCGTTGAGGAAAGACTTAAACAACAAAATAAGAATGTTTTAATGACGCGTGAACCTGGCGGAATCCGCATTGCAGAACTGATTAGAAACATTATACTCGATGTCGATAATGTTGAAATGGATTTAACTACAGAAGCACTCCTTTTCGCTGCATCCCGACGTCAACACATCGTAGAAAAGATTTGGCCTGCGCTTAATGAAGGCAAAATCGTTTTATGCGATCGATTTGTCGATAGTAGTTTAGCGTATCAAGGTGTAGGAAGAGAACTTGGTATCGACCGCGTCTACGCGATAAATCAATACGCCATTGAAGGATGCCTTCCCGATTTAACAATCTTTATCGATGTGCCACCCAGCATCGGATTAAAACGCGTATTTTCAAATGGTCGTAAAGTAGATAGACTCGATTTAGAAACCATTAAGTTTCATGAAAAAGTATATTTAGGTTATCACGAACTTATCAATAAATTTCCCGACCGCATAAAAGTAGTTGACGGAACACAAACCATTGACAAAGTCGTTGAGAATTCATTGGAATGGATCTATAAGATTATCAAATGAGGTGAAACACTATGACGTATGAAACGTTGAAAGCATCTCAAAAAGAAGCGATTAAAATATTAGAAAATAGCTACGCTAAAAAGCGCTTATCTCATGCGTACATTTTTGAAGGAGAAGCGGGAACTAAAAAATTTGATACCGCGCTTTTTTTTGCGTCATTATTACTATGCAGTGATGCCAATAAAAAACCATGTGGTCAATGTCACCATTGCCGCCGAATCCAACATCAAACTCACCCGAATCTTTACATCGTACGCCCTGCAAAACGCATGGTTGTAAAAGACGATATCCAAGAACTTCAAAAAGAGTTCAATAAAACAGCACTTGAAGATGGTGCTAAAATTTACATTATTTCCGAAGCAGATACGATGAATCCTTATGCATCAAACGCATTACTAAAATTTTTAGAAGAACCACATGATAATATCTACGGAATTCTCTTAGTGAAAGATAGCACAAAACTCTTACCAACGATTCGTTCTCGCAGTCAAATTATTAACTTCCATAGTCTGCCAGAGATAACCATATATGAGAACTTAATCGAGCAAGGATTTGACCCGCAACTCGCACGTCTAGCATCCGCTATTCATCACACTACCGATAGTGCGGAAGCGTTTTTATCATTACCGAATGTTTATGATTTAATCGATATAGTTTACGCTTTATACGAAGATTTATCCCAACAAAAACCCCTTATTTTAACGTTTGAAAAAGAAATCTTTGATGTTGTAAAAAACACCGATGATTATCAAGCCCTACTCGATATTATGATGTACTACCAAAAAGATTTAATCTATGGTAAAATGAACCATCATAAAAACTTAATCTTTGATGATCAACAAGCCATTATGGAGACGATATTACCACATAAAACAAAAGCGATGCTTTTAGAAGAACTACAACATATGTTAAGTTTAAAAAACAACCTGAACTTTTACATTAATGAACGACTCGCTTTTGACAATCTTTTACTCGCATTAGAAAGAAGGACAAACCATGAATAGTAAAGTTGTAGGAATCCGGTTCAAAACAGCCGGTAAAAAATATTACTTTGATCCAGTAGATTTTTCTTTAAATCTCAATGATTTGGTTGTTGTAGATACAGTCCGAGGTATCGAACTCGGTGAAGTGATAGAACTCGAAAAAACGATTACCGAGGAAGAACTTATCTCAACATTAAAACCCATTCTTCGTATTGCTACTGAAGAAGATATCAATCAACACAAAACAAACTTAGAGGAAATGCCCAACGTCATTGCTACAACCTCAGAACTTGTCAAAAAACATAAACTCGAAATGAAATTACTTGGAGCCGAATACACTCTCGATCGTTCAAAACTCATTATTTACTTCAATGCGGAAGGACGTATAGATTTTAGAGAACTTGTTAAAGATCTCGCTAACGCTTTTCGTGTTCGCATCGAACTACGTCAAGTTGGTGCACGTGATGGCGCTAAGTTTTTAGGCGGAATCGGACCGTGTGGGTACTTACTCTGTTGTAACACGTTTTTAGGCGAGTTTGAAACTGTCTCAATTAAAATGGCTAAAAACCAAAACCTTTCATTAAACCCAACAAATATCTCTGGACTTTGTGGGAAACTTCTTTGTTGTATTCGATACGAAGATGATACCTATTACGAATTCAGACAAAAAATGCCTAAGCTCTACTCTAGAGTTCAAACTAAAGAAGGCAAAGGAAAAGTTATTGCATCAAACATTATTGATCTTTCAATCAAAGTAGAACTAGAAAACGGCAAAATCGATAACTTTAACGTTGAAGACCTCGTAAAAATTTACGAGTACGATTTAAGCGGAGAAGAAAATGACAGTCTTGAAACCGAATGAGGTACTCAATGATTTATTAGGTTACGAAGGATTAAAAATAATTCAACGACCTGATATGTTTAACTTCTCACTAGATTCAACACTTTTAGCCGACTTTGTAAAACCGACAAAAAAAGTAAAAAAAATCATGGACTTTGGCACAGGCTTAGCTCCCGTACCACTCTTTTTATCGCTAAAAACAGATGCGAAAATAATCGGTATTGAGATTCAAAAAGAAGTATTTGATATCGCAGTTAGAAACATTGAGATTAACAGTTTAACAGATCAAATTACTATTTTAAACGAAGATATAAAAAGGCTTCATAATATATATAATCATTCCAGTATTGACCTTATTACATGTAATCCACCGTTCTTTAAGTTTCACGAAAACGCAAATATAAACAATAGCGACTATAAAACGATAGCACGCCATGAAAAAAGTATCGACTTAGAAAGTATCATTACAACCGCAAAATATCTTTTAAACAATAAAGCACACTTATACATGGTCCATAGACCAGAAAGACTTAGTGAAATACTAGAACTTCTTAAAAAACACCGTTTTTCTGTTAAACGATTACGCTTTATTCATCCTAAAGAACATCAAAACGCTAATATGGTCTTAATTGATGCTAGTAAACAAGGACTTGATGGTATGCTCATATTACCACCACTATACGTGCATAATGAACATGGCTATACGGAAGAAATCAAACGCATTTTTAATTATGGAAGAAAGTGATAAAATGTCTAAACAAAAAGGAACACTTTATCTCGTTTCAACACCCATTGGAAACCTAAGCGATATGACCTTTAGAGCTGTTGAAACACTTAAGCAGGTCGATAAAATCTACGCTGAAGATACGCGTACAAGTTATACATTATTAAACCATTACGGGATTGAAACACCATCACAAAGCTATCACAAATACAATGAAAATACGCGGGTTAATAGTATTATCAACGAGTTAAAAGATGGTCAAAATATCGCATTGATCAGTGATGCAGGAACACCACTAATTAGCGATCCAGGCGAGAACTTAGTGAAAGCCGCCATTAATGAAGACATCATCGTTACACACATTCCTGGACCCACAGCACTTATTTCAGGACTTATACTGTCCGGAAAACCGACACATCCCTTTTTATTCTATGGGTTTCTTCCATCAAAAAACGCAGAACGTGATAAAATAATAGAAACCTTAAAATATTATCCTTACACACTAATTTTTTATGAAGCACCGCACAGAATAAAAACAACATTAAAAGCGTTTAAAGATATTTTTATTACACGTGACTTCAGCATTATTAAAGAAATAACAAAGTACTATGAAACAAGTTTTCACTATTCATTAGAAGAGATTGATAAAGTACCAGATCTTAAAGGTGAAATCGTACTCGTTTTAGAAGGTTATCACGATAAAAAAGTCTTTAATGAAGAAGATCTCATCCAACATATTATTCTTAATATCGAAGATGGACTACCTGAAATGGATGCAATTAAAAAAGTTGCTAAAGAACGCAAAATGAAAAAAAATGATGTCTATATGGCGTTTCAAAAACATAAATCGAATCAAAGGAGTGCATAATTATGGCTAAAACCTTTTATATCACGACACCTATATATTATCCGAGTGGAAAACTCCATATCGGAAACACCTACACGACTGTTTTATGTGATACGCTCAAAAGGTATAAAGAATTGAGAGGCTATGACACATACTACCTAACAGGTATGGATGAACATGGTAAAAAAATCGAAACCGTTGCCAATGATCGTGGTATCGCACCGATTGATCATGTGACTGAGATGGCAGAAGAAACAAAAGCTTTATGGGACCGTTTAAATATCCGTTACGATGATTTTATTCGCACTACGGAAAAAAGACATAAAACGGTCGTCCAAAAGATTTTTGAACGCCTACTTGATCAAGGCGATATTTATTTAGGAACATACAAAGGTTACTACTGTATGCCATGTGAATCGTTTTACACAGAAACTCAGTTGAACGAGAATCATACATGTCCTGACTGTGGCCGTGAAACAGCACAACTTGAAGAAGAAAGTTACTTCTTTAAACTTGGTAAATACCAAAAACGTCTTTTACAGTTCATCGAACAAAACCCTGATTTCATTACTCCAGAAACGCGTAAAAATGAAGTAGTGTCCTTTATCCAACAAGGACTAAACGATTTAAGCGTTTCACGAACAACCTTCGATTGGGGTATTAAAGTTGTCTCAAATCCTAAACACGTCGTGTATGTTTGGATTGATGCACTATCGAATTACATTAGTGCACTAGGATACAGCACAGATCAAAATCAGAAATACGATAAGTATTGGAATGGCGATGAAGTTGTCCATGTCGTGGGAAAAGATATTTTACGCTTCCACGCGATTTACTGGCCGATCATGCTTATGGCATTAGATATTCCTGTTAACTTTAAGCTTCATGCGCATGGCTTCTACATGATGAAAGACGGTAAAATGAGCAAATCAAAAGGACAGGTTGTTTACCCGGATATTATACTAAAACGGTATGGACTCGATGAATTACGTTACTTTTTACTACGTGAATTACCTTATGGTAGTGATGGTGTATTTACACCAGAGACGTTTGTTGAGAGAATAAATTTCGATTTAGCAAACGATTTCGGGAACCTTCTTAATCGTACAGTATCCATGATCAATAAATATTTCGAAGGCACGATTAATAATCTCGATTTAACACCGACAGCATTTGACGATGATTTAAATAAAACGATTACAGAAGCTGTACATGAAAATAAAAAACACATGAACAACTTAAAAGTAGCACAAGCAGTTCAAGATATATGGAAACTCATCTCAAGAACGAATAAATACATCGATGAAACAATGCCGTGGGTTCTAGCGAAAGATGAAGAAAAACGAAACGAACTACAAAACGTCCTATATCATCTTTCAGAGTCATTACGCCATATCGGTATTTTACTAAAACCAATCTTAATCGAAGCGGTACCATCGCTATTCAATCAGCTGAATGTTCGTAAAGAAAATACAACATGGGATAGCTTAGAATTTGGAATCGTAAAAATGTATAGTGTTATTAAAAAACCGATTCCGCTTTTTCCAAGATTGGATGTTGATGAGGAAGTAGAAGCAATTCGTGAACTGCTTTTAGGTAAGGATGAAGAAAAAGAGAACCTAAAGAAAATACCTGAAATCTCAATCGAAGACTTTGTGAAAATCGACTTTCGTATTGGAAAGGTAATCGCATCGGAAAAACATCCCGATGCAGATAAACTATTAGTCTCAAAAATTGATTTAGGAAACAACGATATTCGCCAAATTGTTTCAGGTATCGCTAACGATTACACACCTGAATCTATCATCGGGAAACACGTTGTCGTTGTCACAAACTTAAAACCAGTTAAACTTCGTGGAATACTTAGTGAAGGAATGATCTTAGCAGGGTCTAACAAGAAAACACTCGAAGTTTTATTCGCAGAAAAACTAAATGCTGGAGATGCAGTAAAATAAGCAATATAGTATGAAAAAATACAATAAATAATTTGACTTTTAATAGCAAGTAAGCTATTATATATTTCGGTACATTTTTAATTATCTCCAGGCCCGATTATAGTTAAATTATAATTAGGAGGCTGAAAAGCTATGAAGACATATATGGCTAACAATCAAACGGTAGAACGCAAATGGTTTGTCATCGACGCAAAAGGTCAAAGACTTGGGCGCTTATCAACCGAAGTTGCAACGATCTTAAGAGGCAAACATAAACCAACGTTCACACCACACGTAGACTGTGGAGACTACGTGATCGTGATTAACGCAAAAGAAATTGAATTAACAGGCAACAAGTGGGCTGACAAAAAGTATTACACTCATTCCCAATATCCAGGGTCACTTAAAGTGACTCCAGCGGAAATTATGAATGAAAAACATCCAGGAAGAATGGTAGAAATGGCAATTAAAGGGATGCTACCAAAAGGAAGACTCGGACGTCAAATGTACAAAAAACTATTCGTGTATGCGGGAGAAACGCATCCACACCAAGCTCAAAAGCCTGAAGTGCTTGAGCTAAAAGGTTAGGAGGCTAGTATGGCTAAACAAGTATTATATAGAGGAACAGGTCGTCGTAAACGCTCAGTAGCACGCGTAATGCTTACACCTGGAACCGGACAGTTTACCATCAATGGCAGATCATTTGAAGTCTATATCCCTTCCGCAGCAACCCGTTTAGATGTCTTTCAACCACTTGAAATTACCGAAAACCAAAAATCCTTTGACATTGTAGTAAATGTATACGGAGGCGGCATCACCGGACAAGCTGGTGCAATTCGCCACGGTATTACACGCGCATTACTCGAAGTGAATGCAGATTATAGAAAAGCGCTTAAAGCTGCAGGACTCATTACACGTGATCCACGTGTCAAAGAACGTAAAAAACCTGGTCTTAAAAAAGCTCGCCGTGCACCACAATTCAGCAAGCGTTAAGAACACACAAAAAGCACAAATATTTGTGCTTTTTTTATTCAAAAACGGTATAATAAGAACGAATCACCAATAGGAGGTTATTATGAACGTTAGAGTACGCTACGCACCAAGTCCAACAGGACACTTACATATTGGGAACGCACGAACCGCACTTTTTAATTACTTGTTTGCAAAAAAACATAACGGAACATTCATCGTGCGTATCGAAGATACAGATATAGAAAGAAACGTTGAAACCGGAATCGAAAGCCAAATGAATCATTTACATTGGTTAGGAATTCAGGCGGATGAATCCATTGAAAAAGATGGGGGGTATGGACCTTATCGACAACTCGAAAGACTAAATATATATCAACACTACGCACAAGTCTTATTAGATGCGGGTCTTGCCTATAAATGTTACTGTACATCTGAGGAACTTCAAGCAGAGCGTGAACAAATGATTGCGGATGGGAAAGATAAACTCCATTATTCACGTAAATGTTTAGGACGGCCAGAAGAAGATAAACCATATACACTGCGCTTTAAAGTACCTGAAAATACAGCATATACTTTTAACGACTTAGTTAAAAAAGAGGTGACATTTAGAAGCGAAGATATCGGTGATTGGGTCATCTTAAAACAAAACAAAATTCCAACATATAATTTCGCATGTGCCATCGATGATTATCTTATGAAAATAACACATGTCTTAAGAGGCGAAGACCATATTACTAACACCCCTAAACAAATGATGATTTTTGAAGCCTTTCAATGGGATTCACCAATTTACGGACACATGACATTAATTGTCAATGAACAAGGAAAAAAATTGTCAAAACGCGATGAGTCTATCTTGCAATTTATTGACCAATATAAATCCTTAGGTTATCTTCCAGAAGCATTATTTAACTTTATCACATTATTAGGATGGAGCCCACAAACCGAAGGAGAAATATTCTCACACGATGAACTCATTTCCCTTTTTGATGAAAAACGACTCTCAACATCGCCAGCTAAATTTGATCAAGAAAAACTTGCCTACATAAACAACCGATATATAAAGAGTTTATCTTTAGAAGAGACTAAAACATTATGTTTACCATTTCTTACTGAAGCGAACATTGGTTCAAACCAATCAGATGCTTGGTTTGAAAGCTTAATCGCCGTTTTTAAAGATCGTTTAGTATATGGAAAACAAATCGTTGAGCTTTATCAAGACTTCTTCGAACAAGAGTTTACAATCGAACCCGAAGCAAAAACATTGCTTTCAGAAGAAGGTGTTAAGCCATTACTAGAAGATTTTATAACCAGAGTAAATAACACCGAAACACTCACTGCAGAGTCGTATAAAACATACATTAAAGAAAGTGGCAAAGCAACACAAATGAAAGGCAAAATGTTATTCATGCCTATTCGGATTGCTGTTAGTGGTAGTATGCATGGCCCAGACTTACCTCAAATGATGCACCTTATGGGTAAAGAACTTGTAACTAACCGTATACAAACAACACTTAAAACACTATAAAACGCCGTTGTTATATAAAATATTTGCAATTTCACTTTAAATCGTATATAATCATGACTATCAAGAAAAAAAGGAGAATTTGTTTTACATGACAGGAACAGTAAAATGGTTTAATTCAGAAAAAGGCTACGGTTTTATAACAACAGAAGAAGGTCAAGACATTTTTGTACATTATAGTGCAATTAGCGCTGAAGGGTTCAAAACCTTAAACGAAGGCGATCAAGTACAATTCGAAGTTACCGAAGGCGATCGTGGACCTCAAGCTTCAAACGTAGAAAAACTTTAATGAATTAACAAAAAACAGGCTAAGCGCCTGTTTTTTTTGGGAAAAACCTATTATACTACCAACGACACACTATTCTGTGATAGAATAAACATGACAAAAAACATAGAATTAAGGTGACCGATATGAAGATTTTTAACACACTATCCAATCAACTAGAAACCTTTAAACCGATTTATAAAAACACTGTGAACATGTATGTCTGTGGACCCACCGTCTATAACTTTATTCAAATCGGCAACGCACGACCAGTGATTTTTTTTGATGTCGTAAGAAGGTATTTTGAATACTTAAACTATACCGTAAATTTCGTTTCAAACTTCACAGACGTTGATGACAAAATCATCACAAAAGCCATCGAAGATGAGACAACTGAAATCGAAATAGCGAACAAATTTATTGAAGCATTTTATGAAGATGTTGAGAGAGTGGGAAGTAGTACTAAGTATCTAGCACCACGAGTGACCGAGTACATGAGTAGCATTATTGCATACATTGAAAAACTTGTTGAAAAAGACTATGCCTATGCGATTGAGGGTGACGTCTATTTCCGTGTTTCAAAAATAGAAGAATACGGTATTTTATCGGGGCGTAAACTTGATGAGTTAAACGTCGGGTCACGCATCGAAATCAATAAAAAGAAAGAGAATCCACTTGACTTTACTTTATGGAAAAAAACGGATGTTGGTGTAACATTCCCATCGCCTTGGGGTGAAGGAAGACCAGGATGGCATACAGAGTGTATTGCGATGATTCAAGATATTTTCGATGGCCCAATCGATATTCACGGTGGTGGTGCTGATTTAATGTTTCCACATCACGAAAATGAAATAGCTCAAAACCGTGCATTGCATCCTCATTACATCGCAAACTATTGGATGCATAACGGACACTTAAACATCGATAATAAAAAAATGTCTAAAAGTGAGGGGCGCTATATCCTCGTTAAAGACTTAGATTATGATTACATGGGCTTTAGGTTATTTACATTAAGCACACATTATAGAGCACCGATAAACTACACAGACGAGGTTCTAGAGGCGAATGTGCAAGAGTGGGACAAAATTAAACGCGCATATACACAGGCTTTTTATAAACTAGACCTGGCAGAATATCTCGACGAAGAGGTTCATGAATACGAACATCTTGAAAGCATTAAAGATCGTTTTATGTATGCTATGGATCAAGACTTTAACACACCAAACGCAATCACAGAAATCCAAAACCTCGTTAAGTATACCAATCAAAAAATCCGCCAAAAAGACGCCCTTGATCCATTGCTATCGGCACTTAACCTCTTTGATACATTTTTTGAGATACTCGGTCTTAAGCCGAATGTTAAAAGAATGACTAAAGAGACGCGGAGTATCTATATGGAATGGGCAGATGCACGTAAAAATAAAGATTTTGATAAAGCAGATAGACTAAGAGAAGCATTAACCGAAAGAGGTGTTCTATCGTAATGCAATATAACGGACAGACACTCGCTTACCTAGGGGATGCAGTTTATGAACTACTTGTCAGAAATCACCTTTTAAAAATAGGTGTATCAAAATCAGGAAATCTTCACGAAGAAGCTGTAAAATGGACAAGTGCAAAAGGTCAATTCGAGAAACTTAAAAGAGTTGAACCACTTTTAACTGAACAAGAAAAAAACATAATTCATCGTGGCAGAAACGCTAAACTGACGCGTAAAGCACGCAATGTAGATCTCGCAACATACCATTATGCGACCGGGTTAGAAGCATTGTTTGGCTATCTCCACCTTAAAAATGAATATGAACGGATAGATAAACTCTTCGAAGAAATGACATAGCATGTCATTTCTTTTAGGCAAATAATATCTAATTTATTTCAATATGACCTTAGTTTAAGCATGATAAAATAAAAGTGAGGTATCACCTATGGCAACGTTAATTTATGGAAAGAATCCCGTAAGAGAAGCACTTAAAGCTTCAAGGAATTTTTTAGAAGCGTATGTCCTAGAAGGACAAAATAACGACGTTATCGACATGCTTAAAGAACGTCATATAAAAGTTAAGTATCTCACAAAGCAAAAAATGCAAACGATGTTTCCATCATCACATCAAGGTGTTGGGGCATTAGTCGATGACTACGATACGATTTCGTTAAAAGAAGCACTTGCCAAACCGAATCGCAAACTTTTCGTGATGCTCGATTCATTAGAGGACCCACACAACCTCGGGGCAATTTTAAGGACCGCAGAAGCATTTAATATTTCTGGTGTCATTATCCCTAAAAATCGCAGTGTTCAAATAACACCAACAGTTGTCAAAGTTTCTGCAGGCGCGATCGAATATGTAGATATCATTAGTGTTACTAACTTAAATCAAACTATTCAAACGTTAAAGTCACATAATATATGGGTTGTAGGGACGGATCTCGACGCTGATCAAAATGTTTCAGAGATTCATCCGGATACTGATGTATGTGTTGTCTTTGGTAGCGAAGGAAAAGGATTAGGCCGCTTAATAAAAGAAAGTTGTGACTATTTAGTTAAGATTCCTATGCAAGGAAAAATCAATAGTCTTAACGTTAGTGTTTCATGCGGTATCATCCTTCACGATATCATTCAACGTCGGGGGTAAGCTGTGAAAAAATACTTCAATCATTATAATGATTTTGAACTCATCGAATATGTTAAACAAGGCAATGAACAAGCGTTCGAAGTGATGGTTGAAAAGTATTCAAAGTTTATTTCTAAAAAGATTCACAAATTTAACCTAGCCTATGAATACGATGATTTATATCAAGAAGGGTTAACCATTCTCTATCGTTCTATCATCGTTTTTGATGATTCATTTAATAAAACATTCACACGGTTTTTTGAAATGAACTACGAACGACACCTTATTAGTTTTATCCGATTAAAGAAAAGCCGCACGCATATCGAGTACATCCACCAAGAAGAAATAAAAGAAAACAATCACATCATTAAAGAACCATCGTTTTATTTTCGATTATACCTTGATGAGATCAAAAAAATCTTAACACCCTTAGAACACGATGTTTATATTTTAAGAGAAGTAAAGAATTACACGATTGAAGCGATTTCGAAAACCCTTGATATCGAAGTGAAGTCAGTGTATAATTCTTGTCATCGAGCAAAGGATAAAATACGGGTACATTTCAAAGAGTAAATCTTGACAAACCGTAGTCTTTTTGTTAAATTATATATTTGCAAGGTTGTGATTCAATGAGAAAAAAAATAATTTTAATATGTGAAGTCTGTCTATCGAGAAATTACACAGCCTTAAAACATAAAGATCGTAATGAGCGTCTAACAATGAAAAAATACTGTAAACGCTGTGATAAACACACAGTCCACAAAGAAACGAAATAGGAGAGAATTTTTATGGAAAAAAAGCAACCCGAAAAAAAAGTAGGAAAAGTCCTTGAAATATTAAAAAAAGAATATCCTTTCGAAGGTGTATTACTCGCTGTATTAGGTGCTCTTGTAATGGTGCTTGGAGTATACATTTTTGAGTCGAGAATATTAGTTATAACACTCGATCATTGGTGGATTTTTAATACCCAATTCAAAATCCGTGTATTTTCAGTTATCGTTATGTTAATTGGAGCGGCTGCATTAGTTTACGCAGTACTTCCATTCCTTGCACCATCCGTTAAAGAGATGGGTCGAGTATCATGGCCGACTAAAAAAACAATGATTAACCACTCATCACGTGTCTTTGGATTTATCATTTTCTTAGGAATTATGTTCTTAATTTATGATTCATTTTTCAGACCGATTTTTGACTGGTTAACGAGGGTTCAATAATGTCTCATGAACAACACCCTGATCGCAAATGGTATGTCGTTCAAACGTATTCTGGGTTAGAGAACTCTGTAAAATCAAATCTTGAACGCCGTATTGAATCTATGCAAATGGAGGACTTAATCTTTCAAGTGCTTATTCCTGAAGAAATCCGCATGGAAAAAAAAGCGGATGGTACAATGAAAGAAAAAGTTGTAAAACTTTATCCAGGTTACGTATTTATCGAACTTATTGTTACAGATGACTCATGGTATGTTGTTCGGAATACACCTGGTGTTACAGGCTTTTTAGGAAGTAGTGGTGGAGGTACTAAACCTATTCCCCTTAAGCAAGAAGAGATTAATCCTATTCTTAAAAAGGCTGGTTTATTACAAACACCTAAACTAAATGTTCAAGTTGGACAAAAAGTGCGCGTTTTATCAGGACCATTTATAAACCGTACTGGTATTGTCGATCATGTATCTAAAGAGAAAGCTGAGTTGACCGTACTCGTAGAAATGTTTGGAAGAGAAACACCGACTGAACTTAATTTTGATGAGGTTGAACCGCTATAATTAGAAGGTATGCTAAAGCATGCCTTTAATTTTGTTTTGACTGTACTTTTACTTGACACACAACAATGCATCGTTTATAATAACGGAGCATGCATAAATTATGCGATTTTTTAGAGTGGGAGGACGTTTGTCTGATGACCACATCACGAATAAGAGGAGGTGTCTATCGTGGCTAAAGATATCAAGACTGTCGTTAAGTTACAAATACCAGCAGGACGTGCTAATCCAGCTCCACCAGTTGGACCAGCATTAGGACAAGCAGGTGTGAATATTCAAGAGTTCTGTACTAAATTCAACGATAAAACGAAAGATCAAATGGGATCTATCATCCCTGTCGTTATTACCGTTTTTACAGACCGTTCATTCACATTTGTAACAAAAACACCGCCAGCAAGCGATTTATTGCTTAAAGCAGCGGGAATCAAAAAAGGTTCTGGAAATCCTTTAAAGGAAAAAGTAGGATCAGTTACACGTGATCAGTTACGTGAAATTGCAACCGTAAAAATGCCAGACTTAAACGCAAATGACGTTGAAGCGGCAATGAACATTATTGCAGGATCTGCAAGAAACATGGGAATCACAATCAAGGACTAAACAATTAGTTGTAAATAGAGATACAACTATTTGTGGGAGGAGATTCCGTTAGACCACAATAGGAGGTAAAACACATGGCTAAAAAAGGTAAAAAATTTACCGCTGCATTAGATAGAATCGATCGTACGAAACGCTATGCAGCTAAAGAAGCAATTGAACTTATAAAAGACATTTCTTTTGAAAAGTTTGATGCAACCGTAGAATGTGCAATTCGCCTTAACGTAGACCCACGTAAAGCTGATCAAAACTTACGTGGTGCAATCGTGTTACCGCACGGTACAGGGAAAACGAAACGTGTCCTTGTCTTTGCGAAAGGTGAAAAAGCGAAAGAAGCTGAAGAAGCTGGGGCAGACTTTGTTGGAGAAGAAGACATGGTCGAAAAAGTACTTGGTGGATGGCTTGGATTCGACACTGTTGTTGCAACACCAGATATGATGGCGCAAGTAGGTAAATTAGGACGCACACTCGGACCTAAAGGACTTATGCCAAACCCAAAAACTGGTACAGTTACAATGGATGTTAAAAAAGCGGTTGAAGACATCAAAGCTGGTAAAGTAGAATACCGTGTTGATAAAGTAGGAAACATTCATGTTTCACTCGGTAGAAAATCATTTGAGAACGAAAAAATCTTAGAAAACCTTCGCGTCTTCTACGATACAATGATTAAAATCAAACCAGCTACTTCTAAGGGAGTTTACATTAAGAACATTTCACTTGCTACAACCATGGGACCTGGTGTCAAACTTGACCCAGATGCCATATTAAAATAAGATTACTACATACACTGTCACAGACTCAGGAGCGTAAGCTTAAAAACTATCCTGCCGAGACGAAAGATAAAGACGTAAGTCCTCTTTTGTCGCTTGACAGAAGAGGTTTTTTATTCTACACCAAAGGAGGAAACTATGTCTACAAAAGCGATTGAAAAAAAGCAAGCACTCGTAGAAGAATTGACACAAAAAATGACTGAAGCTAACGCGTTTGTCGTTTTAGACTATTTAGGACTAACCGTAGATCAAGTTACAAAACTTCGTGTACAATTGCTTGAAAGCGGCTGTGAAATGCTCGTTGTTAAAAACAATATTTCACGTCGTGCCGCAAAAGCAGCAGGATACGAAAAAATGGTAGAGCATTTCGTAGGACCAAACGCACTTGCGTTCTCATACCAAGATAGCGTATCTGCCGCAAAAGTTGTATACGACTTTGCCAAAGACCACAAGAAACTTGAACTTAAAGTAGGGGTTGTAGATGGCGAGTTCATGAACAACGAAAAGATTCAAACCATCGCGACTATTCCATCAAGAGAAACATTACTCACTATGTTCGCAGGTGGCATTATGCAACCAATCCGCGAAGTTGCAGTAGCATTACATTTACACATTGAAAATCTAGAAAATAACGCATAAATCTAAGGAGGAAAAAATCATGGCTAAATTAACCAATGCAGAAATTATTGAAGCTTTAAAAGAAAAAACTTTATTAGAACTTAAAGAACTTGTTGATCTTATGAAAGAAGAATTCGGTGTTGATCCAAGTGCTGTAGCTGTTGCTGCACCAGGTGCTGCTGCTGAAGATGCTGAACCAACAGAAGTCAGTGTCATCATAACACACCCAGGACAAAAGAAAATTGGTGTTATCAAAATCGTTCGCGAGTTAACTGGATTAGGACTTAAAGAAGCAAAAGCACTTGTAGACAGTGCCCCTGCTGCAGTTAAAGAAAACATCAAACCAGAAGAAGCTGAAGAAATCAAAAACCAACTCGAAGAAGCTGGCGCATCAATCGAAGTTAAATAAAGGAAAACACATAGTAAAAAGCCTGAGTTTGAACTCAGGTTTTTCCCTTTATTATAACCATTAGAAAATAGGTGAATTCATGTCGCATTATTTTTCTAAGCATCAAACAAAAGAATCCAACCCTCAAACGATTGAATACACATTTAAAAATAAGCAATTTAAGTTTGAGACAGATACCGGTGTATTTAGTAAAGATCACGTTGATAGCGCGACTAACTTATTACTCAATCACATCAGTATCGAAGACAATCAAGGCATCCTTGATCTTGGTTGTGGTTATGGTGTTATCGGGATCACTTTAGCGACGTTTTACAAAATTGATCTTACCATGATAGATGTTAACGAACGCGCGATTAATCTTACTAAAAAGAATACCGAAAAACATCATGTAAAAGCCAATATACTAGTTTCAGATGGATTTGAACACATCGATAAAACATTTGACCACATTGTCACAAATCCACCGATTCGGATTGGTAAAGAAAAACTATATCAATTATTTCTCAACGCAAAATCGCATTTAAAACCACAAGGCATCCTATGGCTTGTGATTCACAAAAAACACGGAGCTCTTTCCGCAATAAAGTACTTAAGTACACTTTTCGACGTTAAAATCGTCACAAAAGATAAAGGGTTTCACGTTCTCGCTTGTCAAAATACATTGACTATTTGACAAGACTGTGATAAAATACCAAAATGCGATAACATGCGCTTTTTTGCGTTTAAGGCACTTTTTAACAATAAAACGGGGTGAATATTAGTGAATTACAAAATCGTTAAATACGGAAAAAAACGCGAGCGAAGAAATTACTCGCGGGTGAAATCAAATATCGACTTACCCAACCTTATTGAAGTTCAAACTGATTCCTTTGATTGGTTTATCAAAGAAGGACTTAAAGAGCTCTTCAAAGACATTTCACCCATTGAAAATCCAACCCAAGATTTAGAACTATATTTTGAGAACTTTGAATTTGGAGACTCAAAATATACGATTTCTGAATCAAAAGAAAAAGACAAAACATACGCGAAACCTTTACATGTTAACATTAAGTTGTTAAACAAACGTAAAGATAGTGTACAAGAAATATCAGAACAAAAAGTCTATTTAGGTGATATTCCTTTTATGACTTCAACAGGCTCCTTCATTATTAACGGATCAGAACGTGTAATCGTTTCTCAAATCGTTCGTAGTGCAGGTGTATTTTTTGATACCAAAGTTGATAAAAAGACATTGAAGCGTAAATTCGAAGGCCAAGTCATTCCAAACCGTGGAGCTTGGTTAGAATACGATATCGATTCAAAAGATATTTTATATGTTAAACTTGATCGTTCTAAAAAAATCCCCCTTACGACGTTACTTAAGTCATTAGGATTAAACTTAGAACAACTCAATTACTTATATCGCAATAACGCGTTAATTCGGACAACACTCAAACGTGATACTACACAATCTTCTAATGAAGCTATTATCGAGATTTATACAAAGCTACGTCAAGGCGAAATCGCGAAAAGCTACCAAGCTCAAGAGTTTTTAATTAGTCGATTATTTAATTCTAAACGTTATGAACTTGCTGAAGTAGGACGCTATAAAATCAATAAAAAACTTAATATTTTAAATCATATACGCGGTAAACGGCTTGCTCAGGATATTGTTAATCCTGAGACAGGAGAAGTGATTTTAGAAAAAGATACCCCAATCACACGTAAAGAAATGGATATTCTTAATCGTAACCGTGAATCCTTTACACAAACGGTTCCTGGTGTTTTAGCGGCGAGCTTAGAATACGATTTTGAGATTCAACGCGATATCTTAATGGGTAACCCTTATCTAAATAGCATCCGTATCTCAAAAGAAGATTTCATTCTTTCTGAAGGAACTAAGGCATATCAAGACACATTAGAAGACTTAGAAGAATTACTCAATAGTTCCACATTAACTAAAGATGATCTTAATGCGCATCCGTTTTTAAACACGCTTTCTGCTAAAGAAAAAACAAAAATTCTTAAAAATAAAGAGTTTTCAGCACCTGAAACATACGCTGATCTCCATCTAAAATCCATTAATACTTCACTTGAAAAGTACTTATATGATGAAGGATTACGTCGTTATGAACTCATGGAAAAAGCGTTTGAAGAAATGGTCAGTGAAAACGACATTACGATGGATACATTAGATTCTAACCCGTATCTTGATTATTTAACACTCGAAGAAAAACATGCATATTTAGCACAAAGTAAAACCTTAACCACAGAGCTTTGTATTGAAGACTACTTCCGCTATTTAACCGTTCAAGAACGTTTAAATGAGATTAAGTCACAAAGCTATTTAAGCGTTGAAGAATATGTGGAAAAAGTATTACAAACAAAACAACAATCAAAAAAAGAATTTGTTAAGGCTAACGGACAAAATGCATACGATGACATGGTTGAATCAATTACAACGACATTAAATGATGAAAAACTTTATTTCGAGCTTGCTAAGATTGAAGTATTAGACATTTATCATCGTAACCGTGAAGATGAAGAAGTCATCTTGCGTTTAATCGGAAACCACTCTTTAGAAGATAAAGAACATATCGTGCCATCGGATATTATTGCGAGTATTGCTTATTACTTAAACCTTTATCAAGGGTATGGACGCTTAGATGATATCGATCATCTAGGAAACCGTCGTTTACGCTTAATTGGTGAACTACTCAAAAACCATTTCCGCATTGGTTTATCTAAATTAGAGAAAAATGTTAAAGATCGAATGAGTACAAATGAACAAGAAGTGATTATGACACCTCAAAAACTCATTAACAATAGACCCCTTATCTCAACCTTAAAAGAGTTTTTCGGATCTAGTCAGTTATCTCAGTTCATGTCACAAACAAATCCACTAGATGAGCTAACACATAAACGTCGTATCTCAGCGTTAGGCCCTGGTGGACTAACCCGGGACCGTGCGGGATTTGAAGTGCGTGACGTTCACTACTCACATTATGGTCGGATTTGTCCGATTGAAACACCTGAGGGGCAAAACATCGGCTTAATTAACAGTTTAGCGTCTTACGTTCGCGTGAATCGTTATGGCTTTATTGAAACACCATATCTTCACGTTAACACAAAAGAACTTGGAGACGATCAATACGAGTTAACAGTTACAGACGAAGTTGTCTTTATGGCAGCGGACGAAGAAGAACAATATTATATTGGACAAGCGAACATCGCACTCGATGATGATAACCGCATTTTAAACGAGAATGTCGTTGCAAGATATATGGGAGAAACGAAAATGTTTGCAAGAGAACTCATTGAGTATATCGATGTATCTCCAAAACAGATTGTTTCTATCTCAACAGCATGTATCCCGTTCTTAGAGCACGACGATGCAAACCGCGCATTAATGGGTGCGAACATGCAACGTCAAGCGATTCCTTTGTTAAGACCTGAAGCAGCGTTCGTAGGTACAGGAATCGAGTACAAAGCAGCTAAAGATTCTGGTTCATGCTTAATTGCATTAAACTCCGGTACAGTGAAGTATGTAGATGCTAAAAACATCATTATCGAACGTGAAGATAAACAACGTGATTACTACAATTTAACGAAGTTCGAAAGAAGTAATCAAGGAACATGTATTAACCAAAAACCCATTGTCACAGTAGGTGAAGAAGTCACAGCCGGTGAGATTATTACGGATGGTCCTTCAATGGATCAAGGTGAACTCGCTTTAGGACGTAATGTTACTGTTGCGTTTATGACATGGAATGGTTACAACTATGAGGATGCGATTATTTTAAGTGAAAGACTCGTTAAAGAAGATATATACACTTCGATTCATATCGAAAAATATGAAGCAGAAGCCCGAGAAACAAAACTAGGGAAAGAAGAGATTACCCGTGAAATTCCTAATGTGGGTGAAGAAGGACGTCGTTTCTTAGATGACCGAGGCATAATCATTCCTGGTGCTGAAGTTGAAGAAGGCGATATTTTAGTCGGTAAAATTACCCCTAAAGGACAAACCGATCCAACACCTGAAGATAAACTACTTCTTGCGATCTTTGGAGAAAAATCACGAGAAGTACGGGATACATCATTACGCGTACCTCATGGCGGTGGCGGTATCGTTCAAAGCGTGAAATACTTTTCACGTGCAAACGATGATGAATTACCACCAGGTGCAAACGAAGTAGTTCAAGTCTTTATCGTCCAAAAACGTAAAATTTCAGAAGGCGATAAAATGGCTGGACGTCATGGTAATAAAGGCGTTATCTCTAAAATACTACCAGAAGAAGATATGCCGTATTTACCCGATGGTACACCAATCGATATCATGCTTAATCCCTTAGGCGTTCCATCACGAATGAATATCGGACAAGTATTAGAAATCCATTTAGGGATGGCAGCTAAAAAACTAGGAATCCATGTCGCAACACCGGTCTTTGACGGTGTTGAAAATGATGATCTAGTTGAGATTATGAAAGAAGCTAATATGCAAATGGATGGAAAAATAAAACTCTATTCTGGACGCACCGGTATCGCATACGATAACGATGTATCCGTAGGAATTATGCATATGATTAAATTAGACCATATGGTCGACGATAAATTACACGCACGCAGTGTTGGACCATACACACTTGTTACACAACAACCGATGGGTGGTAAAGCACAAAACGGTGGACAACGTTTTGGTGAGATGGAAGTATGGGCGTTAGAAGCTTATGGCGCAGCGTACTGTTTACAAGAAATGTTAACCGTTAAAAGCGATGATATCATCGGTCGAAATAAAGTCTTTAGAGCGATTGTTGATGGTAAAAGCATTCCAGGACCAAGCCTACCAGAATCTTTCCGGGTCTTGACACGTGAGCTTCAAGCTCTAGGTATTTATGTTGAACTTATTAGCCGAGAAACAAAGAAAAACGAAGCAAACAAAAGTTTAGTGGAAGATTCTGATGTCGAAGACTATCTAGACAAATACGGCTTTAACTCTTAAGAAAGTAAGGTGATTCCATGAGTAAAAAATTCTCTCATTATAAAATCCGTTTAGCCTCTCCTGAAGAAATACTTTCTTGGTCCTTTGGAGAAGTTGAAAAACATGAAACCATTAACTATCGCACGTTAAAACCTGAACGCAGAGGGTTATTCTGTGAAGAGATTTTTGGGCCAACCAAAGATTTCCAATGCGCTTGTAATAATAAATCTAAACGCAGTTCACAAAGCGGTAAAAAATGCCCTATTTGTGGGGTTGAAATTACCGAGAGTAAAGTGCGTAGAGAGCGTATGGGACACATTAAACTCGCTGCACCTGTGGTGCATACATGGTATTTAAGAAATACCCCATCACGCATCGCGACATTACTCGATATTAAACCTAAAGATTTAGAAGAAGTTGTTTACTTAGCATCGTATATTGTTATTGATAAAGGTGAAACAGATCTTTATTACAAACAAATTCTTTCTGAAGCGAAATACACTGAAAAATACATGGAGTACGGTAATAAATTTCGCGCTCTTACTGGTGCTGAAGCTGTTAAAATTTTACTACAGCAACTCAATTTACATGAAGAAGCTTATAAACTTCGTAAAGAACTCCCAACCGCTTCGAAACAAAAACGCGAGAAAATTATCAAACGTTTAGAAGTATTAGAAGCGTTTAAAAACTCTGATAATAAACCGGAGTGGATGGTCTTAGAAGTATTACCCGTCATTCCACCTGAACTTCGCCCTATGGTGCAGCTCGATGGTGGACGATTTGCAACGACTGACTTAAACGATCTTTACCGTCGTATTTTAAACCGTAATAACCGTTTAAAACGTCAAATTGAGCAAAACGCACCACACTTAATTACGAAAAACGAAAAACGGATGCTTCAAGAAGCTGTCGATGCCTTAATTGACAACAGCAAACGCGGACGTAAAGTCGTCGTTGAGAAAAACCGTCCTTTAAAATCACTATCAGACATGCTTCGTGGTAAACAAGGACGTTTCCGTCAAAACTTACTTGGTAAACGTGTTGACTACTCTGGACGTAGTGTTATCGTCGTTGGTCCAGACCTTGAAATGTATCAATGCGGTCTACCAAAAGAAATGGCAATCTCACTTTTTAAACCGTTTGTAATTCGCGAGTTAATTAACCGTGAAATTTCATCAAATATTAAAAACGCGAAATCGTTAATCGAGCGCCTTGACCCTAAAGTTTGGTCAGTTCTCGAAGACGTTATCCGTG
>SKIW01000094.1 GCA_007116245.1 Candidatus Izemoplasma sp.
CTTATGAGGCGGATTATTTTTGTATTAATGCTCATCCTAGAGACTTTATTAACGATTATTTAAAAGAAGGTAAAGGGTTGATTACTAAACGTGTTGATAGTATGTTTAAAGAAAAAGTGAGACTGTTTAAAAAGCGTATTGCGTATATTGGGTTAGATATTGATTGTGAGAAAATCGGGATTCGCAAAACACGGTACATGTTTGAAGGGGCTTCAGAGGATAAAGTAAGATTGCTAAACTTAATGAATTATAATCGTATAAATCTTAATGCAAGTCCAAAAGGGAAAGGGGCTTTATTGGTAGAGTTTCTTGAGCAACCCGAGGTGGATTTGGAAGAAGCGCTTATTCGAACTCTGAAACGGTATTTTAAAGATATTGATAAACATATAGCGGTCATTGAGATTAGCGATGCTACGGATTATGCGGGAAGTTATGATTATGCGAAAGACCAACAAGCGATGTCGTTAACTAAGCGTTTTAATTTTGAGCGTTATCACTATGTTAATGTTTGGAAGAATACGTTTTTCATCGGAAGTTATACTCGCCCTGAATCAGGGATCACAGGTTTGATTCAAATGGGTATTGACATCGGAGAAGGCATTGAACAGGATTTAGAGTCACATGTTCGTGAGAGTGCGGGTATTACACCGGATGTCTTAATGAACATTGTAATCCATCAGTACTTACCAGGGGTGATGGAGGAACCTAAAACGCTTGTGTTTGATATTGCGAAAAATGCGTATACGTTAACGGTGAATGATGAAGTGCATGTGCGCAGAGGACGTACGGATATATATAATGCAAAGTTTAAGACGACAATTGAAGGGTTATATGATATCGCTGTGAATTGCAAGTCTTTAGATGAAGCGTTAAAAAACAACTTATTTGAACTTGAAGGTGATGTAAAACCAGAGGTCTTTTATGAAGCTTTCAGTTTTGGTAAACCTGTAAAATCAATTATATATCCTAAAATTAAGCCTTTTGGTAGTGTCATGTTTTATAGTTTAATGATAATTTGGACTGTGTTTAGTATCCTCGCTTTCAATGTGCCTTTATATATAGCGGGGTCCGTTTTAGCGGGGCTGCATTTAGTTAAATTAATAGGACAAACTATCGTGATTAGAAAAGTCATATCTTTAGATAGTTTTTTAACTGGGATATCGCTAATTATAGCTGTTTTGTTCTGGTTGAATTTATTGCCTTGGTTTGAGATATGGATGTATTGGGGGATGTTAGGAATCGTGTTATTAGTGTATAAGTTAATGCAAATTGATTTTACTAATATGTACTTGAAATATGATTATGAAGCTAAGTTTGCGTATTCTAAGTTTTTTAAGTCAATGATGCGTGGATTATCAACGTTATGGGTTAGTGCGATTTTGATTGTTGGTTTAGGTCATTACATTTTACAAGAGACATATCAGAGTATTATGCTTTATTTAGTTTTGATTATGATGTATTTAACGTATAAGTATCCAGCGATTTATATCCAAAGTATGATTAAAAAAGGTGGTGAGTAATATGCCTATAGAACCTTTTTTTATCATTATGGTTATTTGGTTTGTGTTGCTTGTTGTTAAGCGAGTGGTTTTAAAGTCTGGGGCTTTTGAGAGTCTTTTATGGTTCATCGTCGCAGGTGTTTACGGTTTAAACTATGGTGTTGATTATAATTTAGATACACAGTTTATATTGTATGGGAGTGTGATTGGGCTGTTAATTACGGTTTTCTTTTTCAGTCCATTGGATGTGCTTAAAAAAGATCGTCATTTAGTAAAATACCATGATTTAAAGGATCATCAAAAACAGTTGGTAATACGTTCTGAGTCTTTACGGAAACGGTTTATCGCGATGATTGATTTATTAAAAGATGGCTTAGCGTTTAAAAGCGATGATGGGATGATGTTTGCGACTGATTTTTTACTTGAGATGATCGGGTTTGAAGATAACGAATTTTCACAAATTGATTATGAGGCTCGAATTCATCCGGAAGATTTATCGATGTATCAAAATACGTTACGGAAGTTAACGAAGAAAAATGCCTCATATGAGATTAGTTATCGTTTTAAACGGTATAACATTTATGTGTGGATAAAAGAGAGTGGTACGTTAATTCATTATGAAGATCGCACGATGATTTTATGTATTGTCAAGTCCATTGATGTTAAACGGTATCCTGAAACAGAAGTTGAGTTATTAAATCGCTTACGTATAGACCACGAGATGTTAGAGCATCTCCAAAGTTTAAACCGGATGCGGAAACCGTATTATTTAGTTTTTATTGAGTTGACGAATATTCCAGCGATTAATCGTAAGTATGGAAGGGATATTGGGGATTTGATGATGGGTGAGTTTTTAAATAAGATGCGGTTTAATTTTGTGAAAGAAGATCAAAGTTATTTTAGGTTATCAGGCATTCGATTTGCGATGGTGATTAAAGATGATCGGAAATATGAAATACTAGAACGCGCGTTAAAACACGGTGGCGATTCTTTGAATTTTGCTATGAACTTCGGTGGGATTAAGGAGACGATTTATCCTTCGTTTGGCGTTCAGAAGATTACGATGTTTGATGAGCCGATTGATGAGATTTTAGAACGCACGACGAAAGCATTAGATATCGCGCTTGACCAAAATACCCACGAGAATTATTTCGTGATTGGAAAATAGGAGGAAGCGATGAACGATAAGTTTAAACGTTTTTTAAAGGATAGTAAATATCAAAACATGGGACCAACAGATCAATCTTTAGGAAAACCACAGCCACCGTTATTTGGTAAGCTTGAAGGACAGAGAATACCTCTTCCTAAAATGGATGCGTTTGACGCACCCGATGTTTCTCTTAATGAAGCGATAAGCCAACGTAAGAGTTACCGTAAGTTTGTAAGGAAACCGATAGCCATTGAAGAGCTTTCGTATGCATTATGGTCAACTCAAGGGGTTAAGAAGGTTGTCGAAGGTAGAGCAACATTCCGCACTGTACCTTCCGCGGGAGCGAGACATGCGTTTGATACGTTTGTGTTGATTAATTATATGGATGAGCTTGAATCAGGATTATATTTTTTTGATGCCTTAGAACATGCATTAGTTTTCGTAGCGGGTTATGATACGGTGAAAGATAAGATTTTAGCGGGGTGTTTAAATCAAAGAATGGTTATTGAGGCTTCGGTGTGTTTCTTTTGGGTAGCGGATATTTATCGTATGGCTTACCGTTATGGTGAACGAGGATTCCGTTATTTATTGCTTGATGCAGGACATATTGCTCAAAACCTTTATTTAATTGCTGAGACGATGCAGGCAGGGACATGCGCAATCGGGGCGTTTGATGATGATCTATTAAACGATGCTTTAAATCTTGATAAGGAAGCGTATGCTGTGCTTTATGTAGGTCCTTTAGGAAAACGTCCGTATGAAGGTTAGACGTGCGACACATGAAGATTTAAAGCACTTTCCAGCTGAAGTTATTCATAAACGATTAGGTTATGTTGTCGACAACAATGAAAAGACATATGTCTACTTTACGATTTTTGATATGTTTAACGCTAAGATTAGCACAATTGATGAACGTTGGTTAGATGACGCTATTAAGGCGTTTAGATTTCATAACGGGTTTGTGTATCGGTTTTATGATAAAAATGGTGTTAAGGTGCGTGAGTATGATAAGGTTGAACTTTTAAAGGTAGACCCTTTAGCGCTTGGTGTAACACAGTGGTTGGTATCAGAGAAAAAGCTTTCTGAGCTTAATCAATGGGTAGGGTCTCCTGAAGATATTGTGATTCCTGTTTTTGAGTATCAAAAACGATTAATTGCCTTAGATGGTCATACTAGGTTGAAGGCTGCTCATTATTGGGAGATGCCTTATGTATATGTTTATAAAGAGATGGGAGATGGCTTAAGTAAGGCTTTTTATAATTCTGCGATTAAACGTGATGTAAAGACAATTGAGGATGTAGAGGTGGTCGATTCTAGCCGTTATAAAAATGAATGGGATTTCATGTGTGACGGCTTTATTAAGACATATAACTCAAAAAAAGCATTACGTAGTGATGCGTTTAAATTAAGAAATACGATTAACGAGGATGAACATCATCAATTAAATGAGCGCTTAATTGAAAAGCTATCGGGTTTTTTAAGAACGCATAGATTACAACGCATCGGTGTTTTTTATCCTATGGGTAATGAAGTTGATTTACGGGTTTTTGATGTGTCGTATGAGACGTATTATCCTATTATTGAAGAGGATAAACTCGTGTTCGCACCGAATGTGGGGACGTTTGTTAAGGCGCCATTTAAGACCCATGTTCCAGCAACTAAAGAACGCTTAAATGGAACGTTAGACGCAGTGATTGTGCCAGGCCTTTTCTTTGATTTAGAAGGGTTTCGTTTAGGGTATGGAAAAGGGTATTATGATGGGTTTTTAAAACACTATACGGGTCTGAGTATCGGGGTTTGTTTTGACCGATTTGTCAAGCCAGCGATTCCTAAGGAGTCCCATGATCAGTGCGTTAAGTATGTTGTTACTGAACGTCAAGTCATCGAGGTGAAGTCATGTACACAGCGTTAATATTATGCGGTGGTGAAAGTCAAAGAAGTGAGTTGAAGTATAATAAGGTATTTCATTTGTTTCATGAAAAACCGCTTGTTATGTATGCAGTTGAAAGGTTTTTAAGCGATCAAGAGTGTGATGAGATTATTGTGATAACACGAAATGAAGATCTTCTAAGGATGTCTGAGTTAGTAGGAACATTTGCTAACGTATTTGAAGGTGGGAAGTTAAGACAGGATAGTGCACGATTAGGGCTTGAGAAAGTAAAAAGTGAGTATGTTTTAATTCATGATGGTTCACGTGGGTATTTCACTTTAAATACACTTAGAAGGCTTAAGGATCAATTAAAACATCACTACAGTGTTTCTCCTGGTGTTCCGGTTATTGATACTTTGAAACGGGTGAGTGAGAATAGTGTAATCGGTGATGTTTACCGAGAAGGGTTAGTGCATGTTCAAACACCACAGGCGTTTGTAACTTCAAAAATATTAGAGGCACATCGTCAAGAAGATGGTGAAGTATATTCTTGTGATGCGAGTCTTTTAAAGGCACGATTGGATATTGACACTCGAATTGTTAAGGGTGATCGGATGAATATAAAATTTACGACACCGGATGATGAGGCATTATTGGAGATGATATTAAAATGATACGCATTGGTCAAAGTACGGATATTCATCGTTTAAAAGCTGGGAAACCGCTAATTTTAGGCGGTATTAAGATTGATTCGGAGCTTGGAATAGTCGCGCATAGCGATGGGGATTGCTTAGTACATGTGATTGCGGAAGCTTTACTTGGAGCGCTTGGATTGGGAGATTTAGGGAGTCATTTTTCGGATCAAGATCCTCAGTATAAAAACATCTCTTCTTTGGTCATATTAAAGCGGGTTTGTGATATGATGAAAGAGCGTGGATATGAGATTGTGAATATTGATAGTACGATTTTAATAGAAAAACCAAAGTTAAGTCACTATATTTATAAAATGAAAGAAGCATTATCAAAAACACTAACAGTCGATCCTTCACAGTTAAATATTAAAGCGACCACAGGTGAAAAAGTTGGTATTATAGGAAGACAAGAAGCGGTCGTTTGTGAAGCGGTTATACTGATTAAGGAGCGTGGATATGATGAGTAAGATACTTTATAGGGATGATCAGAATGCTGCGGTATTCGGCGTTTGTAAAGGGTTAGCAGATTATTTTGAAGTCGATGTTTCGTTAGTGAGAATCTTAACGTTAGTCAGTTTTTTCTTTAGTGTGGGTACGGTGTTTTTAGTTTATTTTATTATGGGGTTAGTATTACCCTCAAAAACACGTTTAATCCGTGAGGGAAGGTTAAAGCGTAGAGCGAGTTATAGTGATTATAACGAGACTAGACGTTATACTAAAAAAGAACCTGTTGATGAATATGAGATTGATCCCGATGACTACAAATTATGAGGTGAGTTGAGATGATAGAAACAGAACATGGGTATTTTGAAATTATTAAGGATTATCGTGAAGCGTTAGATATTAAAGCGTTTAATGATCGTTATGTTGATTATTTAGATCGGTACACGTATATTGTCGGTGATTATAGTGCTGAGATGTTACGTTTTAAAGGATTTACAGAAGAAAACCGCCATATGATTGCGGATTATTTAATTGAATCCGCGACTCCTAACGCGCCTTATTATATTTTGAAGCGTGTAGACGTTGAAAAAGAAAAGACTGAGTAAGTCTTTTTTTATGGGAAATAGTTTAGCGTTTTCGACTTTCATTTATTAAATGTGTTGTATAATAAACGGTGCGAAAGAGGTGATTAATATGGATGAAGCAATGATTGTTGAACAAATTAAAGATATTTTGGATAAATTACGTCCATATATAAACCGTGACGGTGGCGATATTAAGTTTGTGAAGTATGAAGACGGCATCGTTTATGTTCAAATGCTAGGCGCGTGTGTAGGGTGTGCAGCGATTGATACGACCTTAAAAGATGGTGTCGAAGCGATTTTACTTGAGGAAGTACCAGGTATTATTGGCGTCGAAGCGATTTAGAAAGGACTATGCTATGGAAAAAGTGAATTTTGAAGAGAATCGTTTAAACGATACTCGTAAAAGGGATATTGTTGTTAAACGACTTAATGAAAGAGGCGTTGAGTTAACGCAGATAGCGGAAATTACGCTTTATTTACAATCGCAGTATGTTCCGGATTTAACGTTAGAAACGTGTTTAGACCATGTTGAACGTGTGGTCATGAAACGCGAAGTTCAAAATGCGATTTTAACGGGGTTAGAACTCGATATTCTTGCTGAAAAAGGATTAATAAGTGAACCACTTAGTTCGATGCTTATGAACGATTATGGTCTTTATGGTGTTGATGAGGTGTTAGCACTTGCGATTGTGAATGTTTATGGTTCGATTGGCTTCACCAATTTTGGCTATGTTGATAAAGCGAAAATCGGTGTGATTAAACATCTTGATGAACTAGGAAAAGCGAAAGATGTTTGTCATACGTTTTTAGATGATATTGTTGGCGCGATTGCTGCAGCAGCCGCGAGTTCTATTGCACATCGCTATGCTTAGGAGGGGAAACCCTCTTTTTTTATGCGGTAATGTTTTTCATTTGAGGGATTATTTGATATAATGACACTAACTTAGACCGAGGTGTTTAATCATGAAAGAAGGCGACATTATCAAAGGTGAAATTACCGCGATTAAACCATACGGTGCGTTTGTAAAAGTTGATGATAAGACATCAGGACTTATTCATATTTCTGAATTTAGCGATCATTATGTTCGTGATATTGAAGATTATGTGAGCGTCGGTGATACAATCGATTTACGTGTTATTAGTATTGAGGATGATAATAAGTTATCACTCTCGTTTAAGAGCTTACATAAGCGTAAGAAACGTTATCGTATTAAGTTAAAGCAGGGCTTCACACCTTTGAAGAAAATGCTTAAGGAATGGATTATTGAGTATGATAAAAACCGCGATTAATACGCGGTTTTTATGTTCATTTATTTAGGAATGTGTTAAAATAACGTTGATTTAAAAGGAGGAATACCATGAAACCATTAGAGGTTAATACGCAATATATAGATGAAAGGTATCTATCGCAAGAGAAAGCGTTAGATGATGCAATTCGAAAAGCGCATAAAATGCTTAAGGAGAAGTCTGGCGAAGGCAGTGAGTATACCGGATGGTTTGATTTGCCGATTAGACTTGATCAAGACATGTTAGAGAGTATTGAAGAAACCGCTAAGCGTTTAAGAGAACTCGATGTTCTTTTAGTGATTGGTATCGGGGGATCATATTTAGGTGCGAAAGCGGTTATTGAAGGATTAAAAGGGTATTTCACTTCATCAGATTGTGAGATTATTTTTGTCGGTCATCATTTATCGTCAACCTATATTGTGGAATTACAAGACTATTTGAAAGATAAATCATTTGGGATTAATGTGATTAGTAAATCTGGTACGACGACTGAACCCGCAGTCGCGTTTAGAATCTTTAAGCAAATGCTTGAAGATGCAGTCGGGAAGGATATCGCTAGAAAGCGGATTGTAGCTACAACAGACGCTAAGCAAGGGGCGTTAAGAACATTGGCTGATCAAGAAGGGTATACCTCGTTTGAAATTGCCGATGATATCGGTGGAAGATATAGTGTATTAACCGCGGTTGGTCTATTGCCTATTGCTGTTGCACATCTTGATTTTTATGGTTTTGTTAAAGGAATGAAAGATGC
>SKIW01000112.1 GCA_007116245.1 Candidatus Izemoplasma sp.
ACTCACCCGTTCGCCACTGAAAACCCCGAAGGATTTTCCGTTCGACTTGCATGTATTAGGCATGCCGCCAGCGTTTATCCTGAGCCAGGATCAAACTCTCCATAAAAATATGTAAACTTCTTTCGAAGTCTAATTTAAATGTTTGTTTGAATTCCTACTCACTCAAAGTAATTCTGTTCTATTTAGTTTTCAAAGACCATACAAAATCATACACTTCTTATCAGTGCTTTAACATTCTACAATAATTTATTGTTTAAGTCAAGCCTATTATATACTTTTGATAAGAAATTTTAAGATTAATTTCGGGTCGGAAATTTTACAATCTCTCGGCCCGCAATAAAGAGTATATAACTTATCACTTTTAAAGTCAACCCTTTTGAAAAATTTTTTTAGTTAATTTCAAAAACCGCTAATTTTACACCTAATAACCGTTTAAATTATACTTTAATCTGATAAAAAAAAGAGCGTTTTATCAATCAAAAACGCTCAAAAACATCTCGCAAACTTAGTCCTTATTATATAGGGTCTTTAATCGGCTTTCTAAGCTTTCCAAATCAATGACCTCTTTAACACCCTCATAACGATCGAAAAACTCTACCTTGCCATCCTTAAAGTCCTTACCAATGACAATGCGATAAGGCACCCCTATTAAATCAGCATCTTTGAACTTTACCCCTGCACGCTCATCACGATCATCGACTAATACACGATAATCCATCTCTAAACGCTTCACAAACGCATCAACATTGTCAATGACCTCTTGATCGCGATAATTCACAGGAATAACATGCAGATCAAACGGTGTTAACTCCTCTGGCCAGACTAACGAATCATCCGTACTATGTTGTTCTACAGATGCCATTAAAGTACGACTAATCCCAATGCCATAACACCCCATAATAACAGGTTCACGCTTACCTTCTCTTGAGGTAAAATAAGCATTCATACTTACAGAATACTTCGTTCCTAACTTAAAAATATTCCCTACTTCAATCCCTTTAGCCGTTTTAATCGTACCACCACATCGAGGACATGCATCCCCCTCTTTTAAACCACTAAACTCCTGATTAGCCGCATACGAACATGACATACAATACGAAATTGTATCTTCGCCAACCTCGCTCATCACCATAAACTCATCCGCTTCATCGCCACCGATTTGTCCAGTATCTGATGAAACGATTCTCGTTTCTAGCCCTGAACGTTTAAATACTGCAGTATACGCCTCTTTCATAGATTGATACCAAACATCAAGGTCTTCCTGGTTTTCATGAAATGTATACAAATCTTTCATAATAAACTCACGCCCACGCATAAGTCCGAACCTTGGACGCATTTCATCTCGAAACTTCGTTTGAATTTGATAAAGGGCTAAAGGTAATTTTTTATAAGAGTTAATATAATCTCTTACCGCATGCGTTACAATCTCTTCATGTGTAGGACCTAAGCAAAAATCACGTTCTTTCCTATCTTTAAGCCTCATCAGTTCAGGACCATATTGATCCCATCTACCTGATTCATCCCATAGATCTCTTGGTTGTAACGCCGGCATTAACATCTCACTACACCCTCTAGCATCGAGTTCTTCCCTAATAATCTTCTCAATATTTCTAAGAACTCTTTGAGCTAAAGGCAAATAAGTATACACACCCGCTGAAGTTTGCTTAATCAAACCAGCACGCGCCATAAGTTTATGACTCTTAACCTCAGCATCTTTTGGTGCTTCTTTTAACGTTGGAACAAACAATAAACTCTGTTTCATACTCTCACCCTATTCTGTTGGTATTAAACGTAAAACATCGTTGAACGTAATATAAATAAACAACGCGATTAATAATATAAACATCACAAAATGAATATAGTTTTCAATCCGCTTATTCACTGGTTTCTTAGCTATAGCTTCATATCCTAAAAACACTAAACGTCCACCATCTAAAGCAGGAATTGGCAATAAGTTAATGATGCCCAAATTGATACTCAAAATTGCAACCCAGCTTAAAAATGCGATAAACCCTGCAGCAACCGCTTGCGCTGTCATCGAAGCAATCCCAACGGGTCCCGCTAACATACTCACTGAAATCGTGCCTCCAAAGAGTGATGCTAGAGTAGAAAATATCATAGAAATCGTACCGATTACCATGGTAAATCCGTAACCGAATGTGCCTAAAAACTCACGTTCATAAATCGGACCTAACCCAGCATCAACAGCAATCATTTCTATCCGTTGACCTCTTAAGAAATCTCGATCGAAAGGCTCCACTTCAAACTCTAAGGTTTGACCATCTCTTAAAACCGTGATCGTCATCTGATTACCTTCGGTATTTCCAGAAAACACTGATAATGCATCTTCCCAATTAGTAACACTTTGCCCGTCTATCGCTGTAATACGATCACCTGTACGCATTCCTGCTTGATGAGCAGGAAAATTATCTAAAACATTTAACAATAAACTCTCCGGTTCTCGAAGACTTGAAACAAGTCCCATACTATAAACATAAATTAACGGTGTCACCGTTTCAGTAACTTCTTGATTATCTCTTAAAACAACCACTTCAATATTTCGGTTGCTGGCATGCTCACGCAACAATCTCGAAACATCGCGCCATTCCTCTACAACTTCCCCTTCAATTCTTAAAATAACATCGCCAACCTCAAATACCTCATATAAATTCGAATTTAAGTACATATCGTATAAATCCGGATCTGCACGTACTTGATCACTTATAATAGGCACTGACCCAATCTCAGTCGCGTCTTGTTGAGGTAAACCTTGAAGAAGCGCAATCCCAAAAAACAGAACCAACGCTAACATAAAGTTCATAAATGGTCCCATAAAAATCGTTAAGAATCGCTCTAATAAAGTCTTCGACTCAAAACTTCTTTCATAAGGCGCAATCTGAAGCTCTTTATTTTTCATCACATAAAAGGCATCCCGTTTAACCGTATGCTCGTTTATATAAAGAGGCTGTTTGTCTTTCCCTTTAAGATCCACAGCTTGAACAAGCACTTCCTCCGCAGTTTGATAACGTGGATCATCCGCATCCAAAACAATATGCGTAACCTGATCAAAATCATCAAAAACAAGTCGAACACGTTGTCCAACTTTAACCATATCATCATTGACTTCCTCACCAGCCATCATCACGAATCCACCAATCGGAATCGCTCTTATACTATATAAGGTTTCCCCACGTTTTTTACTCCATAAAATCGGCCCCATGCCAAGTGCAAACTCATGACATAAAATCCCTGCGCGTTTCGCCATCATAAAATGTCCTAATTCATGGATGAAAATGACGAGTCCGAGCATTAAAATAAACGCTAAAATACTGAGCATATTAACCACCACCTAGATATTCTTCATAAACATATTTTTTAACTTCACGATCGTGCTCAATAACCGAATCGAGAGTTAGTGTTACATTGTTATCGAAACGATTGAGACAGTCGTATATAATTTTCTCAATCGTTAAATACGTAATTTTTTTCCTTAAAAATAAATCTACCGCAGCTTCATTCGCAGCATTTAATGTTACCACATGCATGCCCTTCTTTTTAGCAACCGCGATTCCTAAATCAAACAAAGGATATTGTTTAGCGTCAACACGTTTAAAATGAAGCATACCAATCTTAGCTAAATCAAAAAAAGAACGATACGCTAGCAACTGGTCATCTTGCAATGCTGTTAAAATTGGAATACGCATATCAGAAGGTCCCATATGTGTCATAATATTCCCATCTTTATAATAAATCAATCCATGTACAACACTTTCTTTATGAATTAAAACTTCAATATTTTCATACGGAATATTAAATAAATAATGTGCCTCAATAACTTCAAAAACTTTGTTCATCATCGTCGCTGAGTCAATCGTAATCTTTTGTCCCATTGACCAGTTTGGATGTTTCAAAGCTTCTTCTACAGTGACATCTTCTAACTGTTCTCTTGAGTAATCACGAAAACTCCCACCACTCGCGGTTATAATGACTTTATCAAAATCGTTTAAAGATCTTCCTTTTAAGCATTCTCTTAACGCCGAATGTTCAGAATCAATCGGAATAATTCTTCCTTTACTACGTTTTAATAAAGGATGAATAATTTCTCCTCCGACAACAAGCGTTTCCTTATTCGCTAACAAAACATCCCTATGTCCACGCAATGCTGAAATCGTAGGTTCTAATCCCACACTTCCGACTAATGCATTAACTATCACAACATCTTTGGGCAATGCTTCAACACATTTAGCTAGTTCATCAAGATTATAAAACTTACCATCAAAATGATGACGATACTTCTCATCCATAACCACGACATTACAATTATGACGCATTTGAATGGCTAAAAGCGTTTCAATATTCGTTTTAGCAGAAATGCCAAAAAGCTCAAAGCGTTCAGGGTATTGTTCAATAATCTCTAACGTTTGTTGTCCAATACTCCCGGTAGCACCTAAAAGCATGATGCGTTTCATTTAAAACACCTCTAAAATCATAATCACTAACATCAATGCCATTGCTGCAAATATACTCGAATCAAAACGATCTAAGACACCACCGTGTCCCGGCAACAATTTAGAAAAGTCTTTAACATCGTGAGCACGTTTTATTTTAGAGGCAACCAAATCACCAATTTGCGCTAAAAATGACACTATAATCCCAGTAACAACTACAATCCCTATTGAGACGTCCGAAAAGAGTGTACTGAATACAACATACATCGTCGCGATTAAAACCGCGATTAATGTCCCACCAATCGCACCTTCAATTGTTTTTTTAGGACTAATAAGTGGCGCTAATTTATGCTTACCAAAAAGATATCCAGAGAAGTACGCAAACATATCCGTAGCCATCGTCAATATTAATAGATAGATCAACAAATCAATTCCTAAACTACGCACCATACTAATCGCTAAAAACCCAAACGCAACATAAAACATGCCTAACCATGATTTCGATAACATATCGGTGTTTAACCGATCATCGAATACAAACCAAACTAGACTAACTACCAAAAGTAAAAAGAGTATTAATATAATAAATAGGGATGTAATTTCACCTAAATAATATGTTATAAAAACACCGTAAATCAATCCAGTACCTATTATATGATAAGCAGACCATGCTATCGAATAATCGTGCTTATGTCTAAAAACACGCATTATTTCATACGCTGCATACAGTGTTATTAACCCTAAAACAACATAAAAAACATTCGCACTAACAAATAAAAGCGGTATTAGAACGAGCGCTAATATTAACCCTGTTATAATTCGTATTTTCATTCGCTCACCCCTTTAATCCACCAAACTTGCGCTCTCGTTTTTGAAAATGCTTTATTGCTTTATATAAATGCCTTGCCTTAAACGCAGGCCAATGTACCTTAGTAAAATAAAACTCTGCATAAGCAACTTGCCACAATAGAAAATTACTTAATCTAATTTCTCCACTAGTGCGAATTAATAAATCAACATCCGGTAAGTCTTTAGTATAAAGATGAGATTGCATCTTCAATATATCGATATCTTCAATCTTTAACGCCCCATCCTTAACTTCTTTAGCTAACGATTTAGCCGCTTCAGTTATTTCATACTGGCTACCATAATCGATACATACATTTAAGGTAAGTCCTTGACGGTCTTTTGTCTTTTCTTCAACCCGGTTTATTAAATCTATGTTTTCCTTAGAAAGACGATCTCTACGTCCACTAAACACGACACGAATATCATACTCCTTGAAAGCATCTTTATACTCTTCCTCAAAGACTTTAGGGAGTTTCATCAAATAGTCAATTTCATCTTTTGGTCGCTTCCAATTTTCCGTACTAAAAGCGTAAACACTTAAATAGTTAACCCCTAGTTGATGTGCTTCTAAGGTAATTTTTTGTAAATTTACAGCACCTTGTTTATGCCCCATATGTCGGGGAAGATTTCTTCTTTTAGCCCAACGTCCATTACCATCTAAAATTATAGCGATATGTTGTGGGATGGTCTTTAAACGTATTTTCTTCTTTAAACCCATGCTTACACCTCAATTTCTATGCAAAGTATATTATACACTAAAACCCCTATTTATACCATTAAAGACAAAAAATAAACCACCGATTGGTGGTTTAAATTTGCATTAAGTCATCTTCTTTACGTTTCACTTCTTCTTCAACTTTTTCAATGTATTGATCCGTTAATGTTTGTACTTCCTCTAAATACGCTTTAGACTCATCTTCAGTAATTTCACTCGCTTTTTGTGCCTTCTTAATGCCTTCATTAATATCTCTACGCACATTACGAATAGCCACTTTAGAATCTTCTGATAGCTTTTTAACATCCCGTACTAACGTTTTACGACGTTCTTCTGTTAGTTTTGGCAACACAATACGAATTTGCTCACCTTCATTTTGAGGTGTAACCCCTAAATTAGCTGCTAAAATCGCTTTCTCTGCCTCTTTCATAACACCGCGATCATAAGGCTTAATCAATAACTGATTAGGCTCGGGCACCGAAATATTTGCTAGTTGATTAATCGGAGTTGGTGCACCGTAATAATTTACCATGACAGGATCAAGAAGCTTTGGGTTAGCACGTCCTGTCCGTACCTTTGAAAATTCACGTGTTAGAGCATTTATAGCTCCAATCATCCGTTCTTCTGCTTCTAATAATAATTCATCAATCATAACGATCCTCCTTATTTAATAAGCGTTCCTATATTTTCACCAAGAGCAGCTCTTTGAATATTGCCCTTAATGTTCATATCGAATACGACAATTTCAATGTCGTTGTCCTTACAAAGTGCTGCAGCTGTTGAATCCATCACTTGTAATCCATTCTCTAAAATATCATGATGTCTTAACGTTTCAAACCGTTTAGCATCTGGATAAATTTTCGGGTCTTTATCATAGACACCATCGATTCCGTTTTTCGCCATTAAAATTGTTTTAGCGCCAATTTCAGCAGCCCGGAGTGCACTCGTTGTATCAGTACTAAAATAAGGGTTTCCTGTACCGCCGCCAAAGATGACAATCATACCTTTTTCGAGGTTACTAATGGCTTTTCTGCGAATATAAGGTTCAGCAACTTGCGGGATGTTCAAACTTGTCATAGCGCGTGTTTCAACACCGAGTGTTTCTAAGGCGTTTTGTAAGGCTAACGCGTTCATAATGGTCGCAATCATGCCCATATAATCCGCACTGCTTCGTTCCATTCCCATTTCACTTGCCTGTTTACCACGCCAAATATTTCCACCACCGATAATAATGCCGATTTCAAACATATTTAAATCATATGCTTCCTTAATTTCTTTAGCAATATCACGAACTCTTAATGGATCAATTCCGCGGTGGTTTTCATAACTTAAAGCTTCCCCGCTTAATTTAATTATTAATCGCTTTTTATCACTCATGGTTTTCTCCCCTTATTGAAAAGTAGGACACAAAAAAGTGTCCTATTTTTTTTACTTATTCATTTGAGATTTAACTTCGCTTGCAAAATCCTCTTGACGTTTTTCAATGCCTTCTCCAACTTCTAAACGCACAAATGAAACAATAGAAGCATCCGCTTCTTTAACATATTGCGAAACAGTTAAATCTGGGTTTTTAACGAATGGTTGATTTACTAAGCAAATTTCTTTTAAGAACTTATTTAAACGACCTTGAACCATTTTATCAACAATTTGTTCTGGTTTTCCTTCATTTAAGGCTTCATTTCTTAAGACTTGACGCTCATGTTCAATAACATCTTCACTAATTTGAGTTTGGTCTAAATAACGTGGATTGATTGCGGCAACATGCATAGCAACATCTTTAGCCACAACGTCATTTCCACCATTGAGTACCGCTAAAGAAACAATACGTCCACCCATATGACTATATGCTCCAAAGACCATATCATCATTTTTTTCAATAACTTCTAATCTTCTTAAAGTGAGTTTTTCACCGATTTTTGCGGTTGCTTCAACAACTGTATCGGCAATAGGTTTTCCGTTTACTTCAACGTTTAGCGCTTCTTCTAGTGATTTAGCATCTGATTCTAAAATCGCGTTGCCAATATTATCTAACAAGCTAAGAAACTCTTGATTTTTAGCTACAAAGTCTGTTTCTGAGTTGAGTTCATAAAGAACCGCTTTATTGTCTTTAACTAAAACATTACATAAACCTTCAGCGGCAATACGGTCGGCTTTTTTAGCGGCTTTTGCAATCCCTTTTTCACGTAAATAGTCAATCGCTTTATCAATGTCGCCATTTGTTTCCACTAATGCTTTTTTACAATCGAGCATTCCAGCTCCGGTTTTGTCTCTTAATTGTTTTACGAGTGCTGCAGTAACTGCCATAATAAATTCCTCCAATTATCATCTGATATCATTACATATTTTACCATATTAAACCACGCATTCATACTACTTGAATACGTTTTTTGAAAAAGAGAGCTAAAAGCTCTCCTTTATTATTTCAAAGCATCAATAAGTTCAGCTTTACGTAATTTTGAGTATCCAGTCATACCACGTTCTTTAGCAATTTCACGAAGTTCAGCAACTGTTAATGATTCATAATCAACAGTTTCTTTTTTAGCTTTTGGTGCTTCTTTAACTTCAGGTTTTGCTTCAACTTTTGGTTTTACTTCTGGTTTTACTTCTGGTTTTACTTCTGGTTTTACTTCTGGTTTTACTTCTAATTTTACTTCTGGTTTTACTTCTGGTTTTGGTTCTGGTTTCGCTTCAACCTTAGGTGTTTCTTTTCTTACCTCAGGTCTAGGCTTTCTTTCTGGTCTTGGTGTTCTTTTTGAATCTTCTCTTTGAGCAGGTCTTGATGGTCTTCTAACTTCTTCTTTAGCTTCTGGTTTTGCGGTTTCTCTAGATTCTTCAATACCGCCGCCGCCTTCGATTAAAGCATTTGCCATTGTGCTTACAATAACCTTAATTGAACGAATCGCATCATCGTTCGCAGGAATAGCAAAGTCGACCTCATCAGGATCACAGTTAGTATCCACCATACTATATACAGGAATACCTAATTTTCTTGCTTCTAAAATCGCATTACGTTCTTTTTTAGGATCGACAATAAACACCGCTTCTGGAAGTGTTCTCATATCTTGAATACCACCTAAAAAGGTTTCTAATCGATTAAGTTCTTTACGTAATCCAATAACTTCTTTTTTAGGTAAACGTTCGAATGTTCCATCTTTTTCCATTTGCTTGATTTGATGTAAACGACGTACACTTTTACGAATTGTTTTAAAGTTCGTTAAGGTACCACCTAACCAACGTTTTGAGACATAATATTGTCCCGCACGTGATGCTTCTTCAACAATAACATCCTGTGCTTGTTTTTTAGTTCCAACGAATAATACTTTTCCGCCTTCTTTTGAAATATCGTGTAGGCGTTTATACGCTTCTTCGATTAAAACTACTGTTTGTTGTAAATCGATAATATGAATCCCGTTACGAGATGTGTAAATGAACTTAGCCATTTTAGGATCCCAACGGCGAGTTTGATGTCCGAAATGAACACCTGACTCTAAGAGTTGCTTCATTGTAATTACAGCCATAAATTAATCCTCCTATTTGTATTTTTTGATTTTACCTCCACAAACGTCATCACGGTATTCTCACTTTACTTAGTAAAGCTCATGAGAATGCGCTCATCTTGTGTGTGTATTTTACGGCATTTAGTAGTATAACAAAAAAACACTTAGAGTGCAAGTGTTTTTCCTTATTATTTAATCATTCAATATGTGTTTTTGGTTGATTGAAACCCATCGCTTCCATTTCATGGCTCAATGTCTTATACAAAGGTTTATAAAGCCATAATATCGTTAAAAAATTACTGATTGCCATAATAATTTGAAACGGTAAATCAAGCATTAAATATGGCCAAAATTCTGTTATACCCAGTTCAAACATCCGAAATGGTATAAACACCCAACCATAATAAAATCCAAACAGGAGACCGAATATTGCGAGCTTTGTTTCAGATTTTGTTTTTCCTAAAACTGTGTGATACACAAGTGGAATGCTCAACCACGCAATCAGCATTGCCGGTGTATAAATCGGGTTAAATGAGTTCATATATAAATTATCTAAAATAACATAAATCACTATCATCGATACACTTTCACGCCACTTAAATAAACTCACATAAAGTACAATTAACAATGTACTAAACTGCACGTTTGGTATAATCGTTAAGATTTGCTCTTGGACAAATAATATTGTGATGCACATCGCCATAAATATCAGTCTTTTTAACGATGTTTTATGAGCCAATTTTTTTATACCTGAACTGATATGTATTCCCATCTACTAATGGAATTAAATCAATGCCTACGGGCGATAAATCGTCATGCATTATTACCCTATTTCCATTTGATTTTGGTAAGTAACCAGTAATGCGTATCTCAATAAAGTCCTTTTCAAAATCAGTACTGACTGGCCCAATCTCTAAAAGTATCCGTCCTGTCCCCATCGAAAAAGCTGTGCTTGTGTACACAATAGTATAGTGTTCATCTAGTAAACTTAATAAAGTATCTTCATCATTGAAGCTCAATGTTTCATCTATCACAACATCGCCAAACTCATCTATAACGATAATCGTGATTTCGCCTAAAGTATGCTGTTGTTCAAACGGTGAAACATCAGATACATAAGCCATAAAGATACTCATAAATAACACGACTGCAGCACTTGCAATCAGTTTCATGCTCATCACCTATTTCTAATCAAAAAGATACGGATTCGAACCTGTAAATGTACGAATGTATTCTTGAATCATCACAAGCGCTAAAAAAGCTTGTGGTGTTGAAAAAGTTGGATCCGGCTCATCAGTCCAGTTAAAAATACCATCTGGATTTTGAAATGAGACCAATACTTCTAGTAAATTTTCCTCAGCCTCATTCGCATAACGTGTGCTTAAAGGATTTTTATCAACGCTAAGTAACCCGATAATAACATTTGCAAATGTTGCAGCGTTATCACCATAACTACTATGATATAAATTCGCTTCGATTTCTTCTAGAATTTCACCTATTAACGCTGTAGCTTCTGGTGTATCAAAATACGAAGCTGCAACTAACATCATCGATAATGTATCTAAATCCGTCTCACTTACATCAGTATTTTCCATCGCTTCAAAAAGCTGTAACTCAAAACTTGTTAAATCAAGATCTGGATTTGTTTTTAACGCTGTGTAAACCATCGATGATGTATATAAATGTCCCATCGTTTTAATCTCGTAAAGCGCTTCAGTACTATCCGTATGATCAAGACCTAAGGCATTTTCTAAAAATACTCTACTCACTAAACCACCAATTGTTTCTGGTAACGTCTCATCTAGTGTAATTGAATAATCCTCTAAAAGACCTAAGCGATTTAACCCGATTAAAACCAAATAATTTAATGAATCGATATAATCTTCTGCTGATTCATCAAGAATTAGCGCAATCGCTTGATACGCGTTTTTCGCATCTGAGTCCCACCAATCTCGAACGAAGCGATATTCATCTTGGTGTTCAAACGCCGTAGATTCTACACCTGTCATCGCAAACTCATCGTTAATATAAAATGCGATATAACTTCCGTATGGTGTATCCATACCATGAATTGCGGTAATTTGATTTCCCCATTCAGTTGAGTTGTATTGAATATCAAATGTTACTTTAACTAAATCCCATAATGTTGCTTCTACGTCGTCATAGTAACGAACATAGCGGGTAATTTCTTCATCACCTAGATCCACAGTAATCGCGAAATACCCATCGTAATCACCTAATAATAAAGCTTCTTGCTCATAAACACTTAATTGATCTTCTAGTTCTGCAATGTTTTCTTCCTTATCAGAAAGAACAAGTTCATAACCTTCGATAAGGTTATTTTTGGAAACGATCGAATCTTCGAGTTCTTGAATGCGGTCAGTGTCAATATCAGACTCACAACCCATCATAAAAAACGCAAATAAAACGAATGTCACCAGAGAGAATAGTTTTTTCATTTTTGTCCTCCTTATAATGTATTTAAATAAAAAAACCATCCTCCTGGATGGTATATACGCATATTATACTAAACACCTTGTTTAGCCAATAAACGTTACTACTCATACCCAGGAGTGTAATCTTCAAAAGATAGGTAGGTCTACCGGCTTAACTTCATCCTACTTTGCACCTTCCCGCCGAAGCAGTGGTTATCGCATTTCGTCTGTATTACGGTTGCTGGGACAGCCTGGGATTCTCACCCAATTCCCTGTTACGTGTTAACACCTGATCTTTCATTTTAAGTTTAGGTTGAATTCTTCTAAAAGTCAAGAACTTCTCTGATATTTTATGTACTAAGTCAATCTCGTATTCATATGTTGTAGAAACATGCTATAATAAATAAAACACATAAAGGATGGATGACATGAGAGGATTTCAAATTGCTAAGGGGTATGAAAACCAATCGATCAAACTCCCTCAAAGAAGTACACAAAAAAGTGCTGGATATGATTTTGAGATAACTGAAGAACTCACGATTTTACCAGGCGAAATCAAACTCGCACATACTGGTATTAAGGCGTATATGCAAGATGATGAGGTTTTAAAACTATACCCACGAAGTTCATTACCAAGAAAATTCGGTGTAACCATACCGAACAACGTTGGGATCATCGATGCCGATTACTATAATAACCCTGATAACGATGGTGCTATTTTTGTATCGCTTTACAACTTCACAGATGAAAAACAATATATTCCTAAAGGTACACGCATAGCGCAAGGCATTTTTGTTAAGTACCTAAAAGCAGAAAATGATCAACCTTTAAACTCCCTTAGGAATGGCGGTTTCGGAAGTACTGGACATTAAAACAACACACTTAAGCAAAAGTGTGTTGTTTTTTTATAGTCCAATAGCAAATGTCATTTCTAACGACACCGCAAGTTCTCCATCGACGGTTGCTTTAGCGGTCCCTTTACCAATAGGGCCTTTTAAACGGGTAATTTCAAGCTCAAGCAACAAAGTATCTCCGGGTACAACTTTTCGTTTGAAACGGCATTTATCAATCCCAGCAAAATACGCTGTTTTACCTTTAAATTGTGGCTCACTAAGAATCGCTACAGCACCAGCTTGTGCTAAAGCTTCGACGATAAGCACACCTGGCATCACATGTTCCTCAGGAAAATGGCCGACAAAAAACGCTTCGTTTGCTGTCACATTCTTAATCGCTTGAACCGATTTACCAGGCTCAATCTTCAATACTCGGTCAACGAGCAAAAACGGATACCGATGTGGGATAATTTTTTGAATATCATTACTGTTTAACATCCATTACTCCTCCCATTTCTTAAATACAAGTGTAGCGTTATGCCCTCCGAACCCTAATGAATTCGATAAAGCGTACTTTAAGTTGCTTTGTTTGCCTTCATTCACAGTATAATCTAAATCACATTCAGGGTCAAAGTGTTTATAGTTAATCGTAGGTGGTATAAACCCATCTTTTAATGCCATAATTGAAAAAATCGACTCAACAGCTCCGCTTGCGCCTAAAAGATGCCCTGTCATAGATTTCGTAGAACTCACTGCAAGTTTATAAGCATGCTCATTAAAAAGTCTTTTAATCGCAAGTGTTTCAATGCGATCATTTAACGGTGTTGATGTCCCATGTGCATTGATATATCCTACCTGATTAAACGGCACCGCACCATCGAGTAACGCTGCTTTCATACAGTTCATTGCACCGGTACCTTCAGGGTCCGGTGAAGTAATGTGAGTCGCATCACACGTAGCTCCGTATCCGACTAACTCAGCGTATATTTTTGCACCTCTTTCTTGCGCGTGTTCTAAGGTTTCTAATATTAAGGTTCCTGCACCTTCACCCATGACAAACCCACTGCGTTCTTTATCAAATGGGGTGGATGCCGCAGAAGGATCATTTGTCTTACTTAACGCTTGCATAACTTTAAAACCATATAATCCTAAATTAGTAATTGTCGCTTCACTTCCACCGGTAATAGCGATATCTAAGTAACCATGACGAAGACTTCTAAATGCATCACCGATTGTGTTCGTTGCGCTTGCACACGCTGTAACACTTGCTGTTGCGGGTCCGTGAATACCGTATTTTATAGCAATATTTCCAGCAGCAATATTAATAATGGAGTTAGGAATAAAAAACGGTGAAATACGATTAAATCCTTTTTGAATTCCTTTAGCGTGTTCCTGAGCGATGGTTTCTAACCCACCAATACCACTTGAGTAATAGACACCGACACGTTCTGTATTCATTGTTTTAAAGTCGATACCAGAATCTTTAATTGCCTCATCTGTAGCAATAAGCGCTAAAAGACTAAAACGATCGTTCCGTTTAACATCTTTTTTCCCAAAGTAGTTTTCAAAATCAAAGTTTTTAACTTCACCAGCGATATTTACATCCCAATCAGTTGCATCAAAGCGTTCAATTTTAGCAATCCCGTTTTTTCCTTGCATCGCGTGGTCCCAAGAGGTGGTTAAATCGTTTCCTAATGGGTTAATCGTACCAATCCCGGTAATTACAACACGTTTTTTCATCCAATCATCCCTCCATTGACATTTATAATTTGTCCGGTAATATACCGTGCTTCTTCACTTGCTAAGAAGAGTACAGTATAAGCTATATCATCAACCGTCCCAAAATCATTTAAAGGGATTTGAGATAAATAAAACTGTTTAATTTCATCGGTTAACTGATCTGTCATTTTCGTTTCGATAAATCCTGGCGCTACAGCGTTTACTGTTACATGTTTTTTACCGAACTCTTTTGCTAGTGATTTAGTTAAACCAATAACACCCGCTTTACTCGCGACATAATTTGATTGCCCAGCATTCCCAATAAGCGCAACAACACTCGATATATTAATAATTCTTCCTGAACGTTGTTTAAGCATTGGTCTAGATGCGAGTTTAATCATCGACCATGTGCCTTTTAAGTTTGTGTTAATCACTGTATCAAAGTCTTCTTCACTCATTCTTAATAATAGCTGATCTCTCGTAATGCCTGAATTATTCACGAGTATGTCAAGTTGACCAAAGGTTTCAATCGTTTTATCCACCATCGCTTTACACGCTTCAAAATCTGTAATATCCGCTTGAAACACTAACGCTTTACCACCCGCATTTTCAATCTTAGCTGCGGTATCCATAGCCCCTGCTTTATCAGAACGATAGTTTACAACGACATTCGCACCCGCTTTACCAAAATGTTCTGCGATGCCTTTTCCTATGCCGTTTGAAGCGCCTGTTACGATGACGGTTTTAGCTTTAAATTTCATTATTCATCTCTCCTAATCGTTGAAGTACAGCTTCGAAATTTTCAACGTTATCTATATTTAATACTTCACATTCTTTTGCTTGTTTTTTTATTAAACGCTTCAACGTATCTTGAGGTCCTATTTCGATAAAAACATCAACACCATCTTCTATCATTGCCTCGATCATCGCTTCAAATTGAACCGGCTGTACCATTTGGTTTGCCATCACAGTCTTTAAATCTTCGTTTGTGTAGCGTGATCCAGATGTATTTAAATATAGTGCTTTATTAGGCTTATTCAAACTGTTGTATTTTACATAATCGCCAAAATTTTTCTGTGCTTCTGTCATCAAAGGCGTATGAAATGCACCACTTGTTTTTAACGGTGTTGCTCTTCTTAAACCAAAGTTCTTCGCCTCGTTAACAACCCGTTCCATCGCTGCATTTGATCCCCCAACTACGGTTTGTGTTGCACTATTCATATTTGCCGCATAACATCCTTCAATTGATTCGCACAGTGTTAATGCTTGTGCTTTCTCACCGAGTAATGCAACCATTCTACCTGGTGTCGTTTGTGTATTTTGATGCATAAAATACGCGCGGTGAATTAATGTTCTTAACCCAGTTTCAAAATCATAAACTCCCGCATCAAAATACGCAGCGTACTCCCCTAAAGATAAACCGGCACAAGCCTCTGAATGAATACCGTTTTTTTGCAGTAAATTTCGGATGGCTGTACTCAGTGTATATATACTAGGCTGGGCGTATAATGTTTGATGAATACGCGCATCCTCAGTAAAGGTAATTGTTTTAAGTGGTTCTTGCATGATTTCTTCAGCATAATCAAAATGCGCTTTCACTTCGGGATATGTATCGTATAAATCTTTTCCCATGCCATTATACTGCGCGCCTTGACCTGAATATATAAATGCTATTTTCATATCTGATCCTCCTTAATATACTCATCTTTAAACTTAATAACGGATCATCGCTCCACCCCAGGTCAATCCCCCACCAAAAGCAGCTGTAATAAAGAGATCCCCGCGTTTTAATCGTTTAGTTCGAATCGCTTCATCGATTGCTAACGGTACACTCGCAGCTGAGGTATTACCATATTGGTCGATATTCATAAACATTTTTTCTATAGGTATCTTTAGAACTCTTGCGGATTTATCGATTATTCTGCGGTTTGCTTGATGCGCTACAATTAAAGATAGTTCATCAACACTGTGATTTGTTTCTTTCAAAAGGGTTTCTACCACCTCAGGAAGGACAGTTGTAGCAAACTTAAACACTTCAGTTCCTTGCATTTTAATGAAAGGACGTTTTTGATCCGGAGTTTTAAAATCGACTTTTAAAGGATAGCCTTCCATGCTAAGAAGTCCTTCTAAATCCCCTTTCGCGTAAGTTAATATTTTCTCGATATGCGGCTCATCTGAAGTGCCTAAAACCATTGCACCAGCAGCATCCGCAAATAAGACACACGTGTTACGATCTTCAAAATCAGTATATTTTGTTAATGTTTCAGCACCTACCACCAACGCTTTATGGTAAGCCCCGCTTTGAATCATTTTATCAGCAACATTTAAAGCGTAAATAAACCCAGTGCAGGCAGCGTTAACATCAAATGCAGTAATAATATTACACCCTAAGCGTCCTTGTAATAGTTGTGCAACCGCTGGAAAAGGGAAATCTCCTGTTACAGTAGCGACAACGATCAAGTCAATATCTTGAGCAGTGATTCGAGCATCTTCCAATGCTTTAACCGCTGCTTTATAAGCTAAATCAGAGGTATTCTCACCTTGTGTTACACGACGATTAACAATCCCTGTACGTGATTGAATCCATTCATCGTTTGTATCCACAAGTTTTTCCAAATCTTGGTTTGTAACGATATTATTGGGTACGTATGAACCAGTACCAAGTATTTTTGTGTGAATCATTTTACCACACCTTTCAAATTTTCGTAGTTAAAGCGTTGGAAGAATCCAAAGTTTCGATACTTCGCGTAGCGTGCTGTACGTATTTCAAAATGACTAAGTCTATTTAAGCGTTTAATACTATCAAAAACCGTTTCTTTAACAGCTTCATAAGTTAGTTTTGGATCATAATGCGCACCACCTAAAGGCTCTTTAATGATCCCTTCAATAATGCCTATTTCGTCTAAATCATAACTCGTGAGTTTCATCACTTCTGCAGCTTCTTGTGCTTTTGATGCATCTTTCCATAAAATACTTGCATATCCTTCAGGAGATAAAATAGAGTACACACTGTTTTCTAACATATACACTTCATTCCCCATACCAATCGCTAACGCACCACCTGAACCGCCTTCACCTAGTACCACACAAACAAGCGGTACAGATAGATCACTCATTTCATATAAGTTTCTAGCAATGGCTTCCCCTTGCCCTCGTGCTTCTGCACCAATCCCAGGATAAGCCCCAGGTGTATCAATAAATGTGACAATAGGACGATGAAACTTCTCTGCTTGTTTCATTAACCTTAATGCTTTCCGATAACCCTCGGGATGAGCCATCCCAAAGTTATGTGTGATATTTTCTTCAGTCGTTGTCCCTTTTTGTTGGGCGATAATAGTAACTGTAATTCCATTGATTGTGCCTATACCACCGATAATCGCTTTATCATCAGCGTAAGCACGATCACCATGTAACTCAAGAAAATCATCAAATACACCCTTGATAAACATCTTTGCATTCGGGCGTTTAGGATGTCTTGCTAAAAGGACACGATCCCATGCTGTTAAGCTCGACATCGCTTTTTTCTTATAATCTTCAATATTTTTCTTAATCGCTTCAACCGCATTTTCATCATCTAAGCGTTCTAACTCATCAATTAATTTTTGTAGCTTCTTCTCTTTTTGAAGGATATCCATTAGAGTTCCCTCCTACTATGCATTTTTAATATCGTATAAAGTGTCTTCTTCATTTCATGACGATGGACAACCTTATCAACCATGCCTTTTTCTAGTAAAAACTCTGCAGTTTGAAACCCTTCTGGTAATGATTGGCGTATCGTTTGTTCGATAACACGAGGACCCGCAAACCCAATCAATGCTTTAGGTTCCGCTAAAATGATATCCCCAAGCATCGCAAATGATGCTGTAACACCACCCGTTGTTGGGTGGGTGAGAACACTTATATAAAGCAATCCTTGACGATCCATTTTCTTTAACGCACTGCTAGTTTTAGCCATTTGCATTAAACTATATATCCCCTCTTGCATACGGGCTCCCCCAGATGCTGTAAAGATAATTAAAGGCAGTTTCTTATACAAAGCATACTCGATGCTCTTAGTTACCTTCTCACCAACAACACTCCCCATGCTTCCCATCATGAAATAACTATCCATCACACCGATAACACATGCTTCACCATGAATTTCAGCATATCCATATACGTATGCTTCATCTAAATTCGTAGTTTGTTTATATTGTTGTACCTTTTGATCATAGCCTTCTTGAAACAAGGGATTAAGTGTTATATAACCAAATCCCTTTTCAACAAAAGTTTGTGCATCTACCGTCATGCCAATACGATCAATCGCACGTGCTCTAAAATGGTTATGACAATGCGGACATACTAATTGATTTCTAATAACATCCGTCTGTGGGAAGGTGTTGTTACATGCTGAACACTTTTCGTATAAACCTTTCGGTACATCCGGTGCTTTAGGCTGATATAAAGGTTTTTTTTGATTCCCTTCGATACTCGCTAAAAACTTTTTCTTTTTAGCGAATGAAGCTTTGAGTTGTTCACGTTTCATAGTTCAACAACTCCTTTATATGTTTAGCGATAAATCCGGTATCAATGTTACCTTTAACAAACTCAGAATGCATAAGAATCATCGTTAGAAAGTTTTGATTCGTAGGGACACCTTCAACAATCATTTCTTCTAACATAACACGCATTTTTCGAATTGCGTCTAATCGGCTGAATCCATGGACAATGAGTTTTCCCATCATTGAATCATAATACGGTGGCATCTCATAATCGGTATATAACATTGAATCAAAGCGTATCCCGAGTCCATTAGGAACATGCAGTAATGTTATATTACCTGGACTAGGCATAAAATCCTTTTTAGGATCTTCAGCGTTTAACCTTACTTCAATTGCATGACCGTTAAAGGTTACTTCGTCTTGTTTAAATCGAAGTGGTTTACCGCCTGCAACACGTAACTGTTCACGTACGATATCAATCCCGGTAATCATTTCTGTTACAGGGTGTTCAACTTGTATACGTGTATTCATTTCAATAAAGTAAAACGCATTATCTTTTACAATAAACTCTATAGTACCAGCGTTCTCGTATTTAACATATTCTGCAGCTTTTACCGCAGCATCAAACATTTTTTGACGTAATTCATCATCGAGACGGGATGGCGCTTCTTCAATCACTTTTTGATTTCTTCTTTGAATGCTACAATCGCGTTCACCTAAATGAACGATATTCCCATATTTATCCCCGATAACTTGTACTTCGATATGCAATGGGTCTATAATCAGTTTCTCAATATAAACCCCATCGTGTTTAAACGCATTAGCAGCTTCTTGTTTAGCAGCTCTGTATAATGCTTCAAAATCACGTTCTTCTCGAACAATCCGCATTCCTCGACCACCACCACCAGCACTTGCTTTAATTAAAACTGGAAGTCCAATTTCCTTAATAATTTTTTGGCCTTCTTCTAGCGTCACTTCTCCAATACTTCCAGGTACGACAGGCACACCTGCTTCAATCATTAATCTCTTCGCTTCTGCTTTATCGCCCATTTTTTTAATAATCTCACTTTTAGGACCAATAAATCGAATTCCACAAGATTCACATAATTTTGCGAACTGCGCATTTTCGCTTAAAAAACCGAAGCCTGGATGAATTGCTTCGGCACCTGTTGTAATAGCGGCACTTATAATGTTTTCCATATTTAAATACGATTTCGATGCATGAGCCTCGCCGATACACACCGCTTGATCAGCAATTTGCACATGCAAACTATCTCGATCAGCAGTGCTATACACAGCTACGGTTTCAATGCCTATTTGTTTACAAGCGCGAATAATTCTTACGGCAATCTCACCACGATTGGCAATTAATACTCTTTGAAGCATCAGTCAATCTCCATAATAACTTGATCAAACATAACCATATCTCCATTTTTCACATGGATTATTTGGATTTTACCATCTTTTGGCGCCGTAATTTCATTCATAACTTTCATCGCTTCAATAATAAATAAGGTATCACCTTTTTTAACAGTTTGTCCTTTTCTAACAAACGCAGGTTGATCTGGTGCTGGTGCTTCATAATAAGTTCCAACTAAAGGTGCTTTCACCTCAAAAAAAGTGCTTTTTTTCACGGCCTTTTCTTCAGCATCTTGACTTTGTGCTAAAGGAGTCGTCTGTGGCTCTGAAACATACGTTTGCTTTATTACTTCTTTTTGTTTTTCAAGTTCTATACTAACATTATCTTTATCTAGCTTTAAGCGCGTTAAAGATGATGATTCGAACATTTTAATGATCGTTTTTAATTCTTTATTCGTCATAATACCCTCCAAAACAAGACAGCTTTTATAGCGCCTGCTCGATATATTCAATAATATCTCTAACGGTACGCATACCTTGAGCTTTATCATCACTTACTTCGATTTCGAACTCATCTTCTAAGGCCATAATTAATTCGACAACGTCTAACGAGTCAGCACCGAGGTCATCAACGATACTTGCTTCCATGGTAACTTGATCTTCGTTAATACCTAGCTCATCAACAAGAATCGCTTTTACTTTTTCAAACATTTATAACACCTCCTTTTCTATGACATTATAACGATACATTCTTAAAGTGTCAATGTATTTTGATATTCAAACTAACCATTTTAAGTCACATCAGTTGTCCATCATATGTATGTTTATTTATATGACTGTCTATGCATTTAATTAAAGCGTATCTCAGAAATAATAAAAAGCGGATTAAGACTTTTATATATGTCTTAATCCGCTTTTTATTTTGTATACTATCTTGTTTTCACTCATATGTTCGTATACTATCTTTTTGATACAAACTTTTCCAAAGTCAGTTTATAATTATTATAAATAAAGGGTGTAGTCAAATTCAACCTCTGTAATAGGTACGTTTAAAGTGTTAACGTTATCACTTAATGTGCAGTGCCAGTTTTTATCTAAATCTATCCACCGATACACGTTATTTTTATACTTAACTTCGGCTGGCTTAATAACATTTTTTTTAAAAACATCGAATACGTTCTCAGAAGTGATCTGATTGTATATAGTAATAAACTGTTTTAGTAGACTGCTTCGTTGCGTGGATTTATTCGTCTCCATTTTAACACTCGTACGACTTTTTTCATCAAATATTTGATTAATATTAATACCAATTCCAACTATACTATATATAATATTATTACTATGTATTCGTTCTATTAATACCCCCGATATTTTTTTCTTGTTTACAAGAATATCGTTCGGTAGTTTTATTTTTGCGTCTAAACCGTATTTCTTTAAGGTTAATACTACAGCAAGTGTTGCCTGCATCAGTGTATGATGGGTTAAATCATAAGTGTCGCGTTTAAGAAAACTAAAGGTAAGATTTTTACCTTTTAAACTATCCCATTTAGCCCCGCGGCGACCGCGGCCACTACTTTGATAATCAGACACGACAATAGCCCCATCATCAAGTTCAGTTAAATGGTTTTTAATATAGTTGTTTGTCGAATCTATGCGTTTGAAATAATATCTTTGAAATATCATGTTATCACCTTGTTTTATCGTATAAGCAAAAACCTTTTTTGTCAATAAAAAAGGCGCTAAAGCGCCTTTTAAGTCATTATTTGAGTGCGGAAGCGATAAACCAAAGTTCCTTATCAAAACCAGCCACATGATCTTCCATCATTGCAACAGTTCCGAAATCATCTTCTTCATCTGCTGCAGTACGAATATTAATCGCTAATGCTCTTAATCCTTCTAATTCAGCTTTAAGGACTTGCATAACTTCAGGAATTTCATAATTACGACTTTCTAATTCCTTAACTTTAGATACATTAAGATATTCTTTCATTGATGCAAGTGGGAAAACATCTAACATTTTAAGACGCTCAGCAACCTCATCATATTTTTCGAATAAATCATCATAAAGTTTTTCTACATAGACATGTACAGGCTCAAAACGCTCACCTACAACATTCCAATGTAGATTGTGGAATTTTACGTTGAGTACTGCTAAGTCTGCAACATATTGATTCATTAATTCATTTTTCTTACTCATTTTTTATATCCTCCTTATTTCATCTACTTATATTATACTGTAATCATTACAATTTTGCAATCGTTTCACGCATTTTTTTAAGAATTATTTAACTCTTTATCAACGCCTATTTTAAGCTAAAAAATAAATACTCCTTAGCGTATATAGAATAACATAGCCCTAAGTTAAAGTCAAAAAAAAGCACTAATGTGCTTTTTATCTTTTTGAAGCTTGCGCTTTTTGAATATTTTTCTTAAGTTCACGTTCTGCCTTTAAGAAGTCCATAGTTCTGCGACGATTTTCTTCTAATCGTTCCTGTCTAACAGCATTAAGATGATCCATTGCACTTTCTTTGTTCAAGCCGACATGAGCTTCTTGAGCGATGACGGTAATAAAGTTATCCTGTTGTTCTAAAACACCGTTAATAATAACCGTGAAAACAAACTTTTGATCTTTAACCATTTTAATATACCCAACATCAATCGTTGAGATAATTGGAGCGTGGTTTTCTAAAATCGCAAAATCACCATTGTTTTTAGAACTTACCACGATATGATCGAGCGTTTCATCGTATAAAACACCACTTGGAGTAATTACGGTTAGCTTCATTAAAATCACCTACTATTTTAAGGACTTAGCTTTTTTTATTACATCGTCAATACTACCGACTAAACGGAAAGCATCTTCTGGTAAATCATCATATTTTCCTTCAAGTAATCCCTTAAACCCACGAATGGTTTCTTCAACAGGTACGTATGACCCTTTTTGTCCTGTAAACTGTTCAGCAACATGGAAGTTTTGGGATAAGAATAAACGGATTCTACGGGCACGATGTACAACGAGTTTATCTTCTTCAGATAGTTCATCCATCCCTAAAATTGCGATTATATCTAAAAGTTCGTTATACCGTTGGATTGTGCGTTGTACTTCACGTGCAATTTCATAATGCTCTTTCCCAACGATTTCTGGCTCTAATGCTCTTGATGTTGATGCAAGTGGGTCAACGGCTGGATAAATACCTTCCTCACTAATTTTACGGCTTAGGTTCGTTGTCGCATCTAAATGTGTAAAGGTTGTTGCTGGGGCAGGATCTGTATAGTCATCTGCTGGTACGTATACTGCTTGAATAGATGTGATTGATCCTTCTTTAGTTGAGGTAATGCGCTCTTGTAGTTTCCCCATTTCTGTAGCGAGGGTTGGTTGGTAACCTACTGCTGATGGCATACGTCCTAATAATGCAGATACCTCACTCCCTGCTTGTGTAAAACGGAATATATTATCAATGAAAAATAAAACATCTTGATGTTCTACATCTCTAAAGTGTTCTGCCATAGTTAAACCGGTTAGACCAACACGCATCCGTGCTCCTGGTGGTTCATTCATTTGCCCGAAGACCATAGCGGTTTTACTAATAACACCAGAATCTGTCATTTCATGATATAAGTCATTTCCTTCACGTGTGCGTTCACCAACACCCGCAAAAACACTGATTCCACCGTGTTCATGCGCAATATTGTGAATCAACTCTTGAATGAGTACAGTTTTACCAACACCTGCACCGCCAAAAAGACCTATTTTTCCACCTTTGATGTATGGCGCTAATAAATCAACAACCTTAATCCCGGTCTCTAAAATCTCTGTTTCACTGCTTAATTCATCGAGTTTAGGCGCAATGCGATGAATAGGCATACGCTTTATATCATCTTTGATTGGATCTTTCCCATCAATTTCTTCACCTAAGACATTAAATATTCTCCCTAACGTTTCATTACCAACCGGCACACTAATCGCTTTTTTAGTATCAATAACTTCCATGCCACGTCGTACGCCATCTGTAGAATCCATCGCGATGGTACGAACGATTTTATCTCCTAAATGAAGTGAAACTTCTAAGGTTAATTTAAGATCTATAACTCGTTTCTTATCGTTTGTATTATCAATGGTTAAGGCGTGGTTAATCTCGGGAAGTTCTTCCTCAAATTTAACATCGACGACTGGCCCCATAACTTGAATAACTTTTCCTTTATTCATGGTATCCTCCTTAGTTAACCGCGTTTGCGCCACCGATTATATCGGTAAGCTCAATCGTAATCGCGTCTTGTCTTGCTCGGTTATATTGTAATTGAAGTTCTCTAATAAGGTCTTTAGCGTTATCTGTAGCACTTTTCATGGCTGTCATTCGCGCGGCATGTTCACTTGCTTTAGCTTCTAAAATCATCCCGTAAAGCGCATTGACGACGACCATCGGTAAAAGTTGATGCAGTACTGCTTGTGCGCTTGGTTCGTAATGATACATTCGCTTGTAAGGACCTGTATCTTCTTCATCTTTTTTTGCTTCTAAAATTGGATTTTTTTCAAGCGGCATAATTGTCTCGTTTTTAACTTCTTGAGTAAGCGTGTTAATAAACTTGTTATAAAAAACAACGACGCGATCATACTCTCCTGAAAGGTAACCTTTAATAAACTGGTCACTAATCGATTGAAAATCGAGAAATTGCACATCATCACGGACCTGAATCACTTCAGTATTGAGTACTGGGTATTGTTTACGCCGTGCGAAACTAAACGCTTTATACCCTAGCGTTGCCACGATAAACTCATCATGTGATTGATGATTTTTCTCGATATAGGATTGAAACGCTTTAAACACGTTCGCGTTATAAGGCCCAGCAAGCCCACGATCACTCGAGATTAAGATATATACCGTCTTTTCAATCTCTCTGCTCTCTAAAATGGCGTGAGATACCTCACGGTCGTTTTCGATTACACGTGCTAAACTTTTATATAAACGTTCGGTAAGCGGTCGAAAGCGAACGATACTTCGTTCAGCTTTTTTTAGCTTAGAAGCACTTACCATATGCATTGCTTTTGTGATTTGTGAGGTTTTTTGTGTCGCATTAATGCGTTGCTTTATATCGCGCATTGAACGCATAAGAACCCCTCCTTATGCAAATGTTTTTTTGAATCCTTCGATCACTTTGTTAAAATCTTCAATATTAGGTAATTCTTTTGTATCTCGGATGGTTTTTAAACATTTTTGACCGAGTTCATCTCGGTTAAAATGTTGATGTAAGTCTTCTTCAAACCGTTTAATGTCTTCGAGTTTAACATCATCTAAATAGCCTTTAGTTAACGCGTATATACTGACGACTTGCTTATCGACATCCATCGTTTTATGTAAGCCTTGTTTTAATATTTCTACTGTACGCTTTCCACGTTCGAGTTTTTTTGTAGTTGCTTCATCTAAATCAGATCCGAACTGTGTAAATGCTTCGAGTTCTCGGTAACTCGCTAAATCGAGACGCAAAGTCCCTGATACTTTTTTAATTGCTTTTATCTGGGCTGCACCACCGACGCGTGATACACT
>SKIW01000109.1 GCA_007116245.1 Candidatus Izemoplasma sp.
CAAGAGTTTGTCACTAAAGTCGTTAAAATGGAAGATTTAACGTACGATATTAAATTGGTTGAATTAAAGTTGATAAAACCGGATAAAATGGAGTTTAAACCAGGACAGTACGCACAGATTAAAGTACCAGGTATTGAGATTATTCGTGCGTATTCCATTGCTTCAAACCCTCGTAAAACAACGAATATTGAGTTTATTGTTCGGATGGTACCTAAAGGACAAGCGACAACCTTTGTTCATAAAGCTTTAGAATCTGGTGATAAAGTTATTGTTACTGGACCGTTTGGAGATTTCTATTTACAAGAAGACTCGGATAAAGAGATGGTTTGTATCGCAGGGGGTTCTGGAAAAGCACCGATTCGTTCAATTTTATCGTATTTAAAAGATCAAGGTATGCCAAGAAAAGTACGGTACTTCTTTGGGGCTAAGTCATTAAAGGATTTGTATTATACCGAAGAGATGGAAGCGCTCGAAAAAGAGTTTGATAATTTCGAGTATATTCCAGCTTTATCAGAGCCTGATCCAGATGATCATTGGGAAGGTGAAACTGGCTTAATCACGGATGTTTTAGACCGTATGGTAGGTGACTTAAGTGATAAAGAAGCGTATTTATGTGGGTCGCCTGGTATGATTGATGCGTGTATTAGAGTTTTAAACAAACATGATATTAAAGAAGAAAATGTCTTCTACGATAAGTTTAGTTAAGAAAAACTACGCATTCGCGTGGTTTTTCTTTTTGTCTTAGTTATAATGGTGATAGAGGTGATAGGGATGGAAAAAATCTTTCAGCAGCAACAACGTTTCTTTTTAACCGATAAAACTAAATCATATGCTTTTAGGGAACGTGAGTTAAAACGATTACTTGATGTTTTAATAGCGAATGAAGCGTTATTTCAAGAAGCCTTAGTTAAAGATTTAAATAAATCTTCTTTTGAGCTATACGCAACAGAAATCGGGATTGTAATCGCATCAATACGCAATACGTTAAAAAAACTAAAATCTTGGATGAAAGTGCGAAAAGTTAAAACCCCACTATATCAGTTTGGTTCAAAATCATATATTCAATACGAGCCATTAGGAACGGTGCTTATTATCGGACCGTATAATTATCCTATACAACTCGTTATTGAACCATTGATTGGTGCTTTAGCGGCGGGAAATACTGTTATTTTAAAACCGAGTGAGTTTGCATCGCATACTGAAAAAGCGCTTGAAAAAGTTTTAAACAAAGCGTTTGATTCTCGTGTTTTACATGTAGTAACAGGCGGTGTTGAAACGACACAAAAGCTTTTGAGCTTAAAGTTTGATCATATTTTCTTTACGGGTAGTACGCGGGTTGGGCAGATTGTGTATGAAGCAGCCGCGAAACATTTAATTCCAGTGACACTTGAGTTAGGTGGAAAAAGCCCAACGATCGTCGATGAAACTGCAAAAATAAGTGTTGCGGCTAAACGGATTGTCTTTGGTAAGTTTATAAACGCGGGACAAACCTGTATTGCGCCTGACTATTTATACGTTCATGCCGCAGTAAAAGATCAGTTAATTGAAATGTTAATAGAGACGATTGACGAATTTTATAATGATCATGAAACGCAGTACGGTAGAATTATTAATGATAAGCATTATCAACGATTAACCAAGTTGATATTAAAAGATAACGTTATTTACGGTGGTAATTCTGATTCTAAAACAAGATATATTGAACCGACATTACTCGATAATATAACCTGGGAAGATGCTGTTATGCAGGAAGAGATTTTTGGACCGATTTTACCGATTATGACGTTTAATAATCTCGAAGAGGTAATTACCACTTTAAAGCAAAAAGAAAAACCGTTAGCGTTATATCTATTTACAGAGAATAAATCAGTTGTAAATAACGTTTTTAACAGTCTATCTTTTGGTGGTGGCGCAATTAATGATACGATAATGCACGTTGCAAACCCTAATTTGCCATTTGGTGGTGTAGGCCATAGCGGTATGGGCGTTTATCACGGTGTAGCATCCTTTAAAACATTCTCACATGCAAAATCATATATTAAAAAAAGCACGAAGATTGATCCTAAAATTGCGTACCCACCGTATACAGAAAAACAAGAGAAGTTAGTGCGTAAGGTATTGAAGTGAAAAAATCCGTTAAGACGGATTTTTTTCATATATAAAGTAATTTAACCATTTCATGTGTAGCGCTAATAATGGGGGGAGTAGTATCCCTGCAATGATACTTCCAACATTGACTGCACCTAATCCAATACTAGCAAGGTAACCAAATAAAAGTGCTAATAAGATACCGAACATTTCAACAGATAGTCGTATTATTAATGTTTTATCAGTTTTAAAGATCTTCATAATGAGTAACATTAGTTCATCTATGGTCCCTGCTATAAAATCACTGGTAATTATGAAAGCTAATCCAAAGGATAAAATAGCGAGTCCTCCAAGATACGCTATGAGTTTAGTAAAGAAGTGTGCGTTTAATAAAAAGTCATCATCAATAACGAGGATATCCCAAAAATCTAGACTTAAACTCATGAGAATCATAGGGATTACGATAAGCAGGTACTTAAAAGATTTATGTGAGGTAACAAGGATAATTGTTATCGCTAGATTAATCATAAAACTAGCAATACCAAGTGTAGAACTTAAAAGTGCACTTAAGTTAGCGGTTGTTGCATCCCAAGAACCTGCACCTAAGCGACTTCTTAGTATTAAAACCACTCCAAGACCAAGAAAAGTGAAACCTAAGATATATTGTGGGATACGTAGTGTGAGTTTGTTAAAGAATGTTTTACGTTGTTTTTTCAATGTTATCGTTTAGCTTAAGGCTTCTTTTAAAAATGACCATAGCGTAACCTCCTTATACTATTATACCATTAATTATTTACATTAAGTTTACAGCATTAGACATTAAAAACCATAAAAAAGATAAGCATTATTTTTGTGAAATGCTATAATTAAAATAAGGAGGGATACGATGAGTAAACCCAAAATAGCACAAAAAGGACCATTTATGGTTGAACTTGAAGCAGGTAAAACATACGCTTGGTGCCAGTGCGGCGAATCAAATCATCAACCGTTTTGTGATGGATCCCATAAGACTACAGAGTTTAAACCATTAATTTTTCAATCAGAAGAAAGTAAGAAAGTGTATTTTTGTGGATGTAAACAAACGAAAAACGCACCATTTTGTGACGGAACACACCGTTCATTGTAAAAAGGCTAAATGCCTTTTTATTTTATTTTTTTTTCATTAAAAAAGTGTTATAATAGCGGTAGAACAACTTAAGAGGTGAGCGTATGATAACACGTAAGAATTTATACACTATCGAACATATACCTGGAAAAGAGATTCAAGAAGTCTTAGGATATGTAAAAGGGTCGATTGTACAAACGAAGCATTTAGGGAAAGATATTGCGGCAGGCTTCAAAAAACTTTTCGGTGGTGAAATACACGGTTATAGCGATATGATGAATGAAGCTAGAGCAATCGCAACTGAAAGATTGCTTCAAGATGCAGAGTCTTTAGGAGCTGACGCCGTTGTTGGATTTAGACTTCAAACATCTTCGGTATTAGGCGGTGCGGCGGAAATTATCGCGTATGGTACTGCTGTAAAGTTTAAGGATTAAGAGGTGAATGTGATGCATAAAATGCAAGATACACCCAAAATTTTAACGATTGTAGGCTTAGTCGTAGAAGGCTTAGCGATTTTAGTATTTGCTACAGCGACGGTTATTTTTAGAATGATCGCTAGCATTCCTAAAGAAGATTTGATTGCGGATGGCTGGTCAGATTTAGATGCTCAAATTCTTTTGAACTTTTCACGTACGTTTAGCATTGTCACACTCATTATCGGGGTACTTATTTTTGTGATGTTTTTAGTGAATCTTGTTATTTTCACAAAGCTTATTAAGGGAATGTATGATGATATTCAAGCAAAACATATATATATGTATCAAGCAATTTGGGGTGGCATAAGTATTTTATTTAATACAATCACTGGAGTGCTGTATTTAATTAGCGCGGTTCAAAGTCAATCAAAATATAAGCCAACAAGAGCGAGAGAAGGTCTGTAAATGGAACTATTACTGGATTTATTACCTATTTTAATCCCTTTTGTGATTATTGAAATTGCCATTAGAGTGTACTGTATTATCGATGTTCATAAACCTGAACGTAAAGTGTTACTCGTGAGTAAAACAGTTTGGACTGTTCTAATCGCAGTGGTTACTTTAGCTTGGGTGGTGTACTTGCTTGGAGGAAGGGAATCATGACCATTTTAGAAGTGCGTCATCTTAATAAATACTATGACGATTTTAAAGCCTTAGATGATGTGAGTATCACGGTTAAAGCAAACGAAGTGTATGGCTTTATAGGACGTAATGGTGCTGGGAAGACAACAACCATCAATAGTATCTTATCGTTGATTGATTTTCAATCAGGTGAGATATTTTTTGATGGAAAAGAAGTGTCAAAGCGGACTATGTATGATAAGCGTCATATCGGTTATGTTCCAGATGTTCCGAGTTTTCCTCGGTATTTAACCGCACGTGATTTTTTAGCGTTTGTGTATGATACTTACCAATTACCAGTAAACGAAAAAGAAGAGGCAATTAAAGCAGCATTATTCAAAGTTCAGTTAGAGGATACAAGTAAAAAGATCTCAGGTTACTCTAGGGGAATGAAACAACGTTTAGCTATAGCACAAGCGTTAATTCATAAGCCTAAGTTACTTGTTATGGATGAACCTACAAGTGCACTCGATCCGATCGGTCGAAAAGATATTCTAGATATTATTAGAGCATTGAAAAAGGATTTAACGATTTTTTATTCCACGCATATTTTAGAAGATGCACAAAAGGTATGCGATACGATTGGTCTTATTGAAAAAGGGAGAATTGTGTTTGAAAAACCGTTAAAAGAAATTATTAACCATCAAAAACAAGCGTTTTATATGGAAACTGACTCACCTGTAAATGAGGTTTTAAAGTGTTTAAAAGGATCCGATTTTGTGAATGATGAAGCCTTATTTAACGGCGGGGTACTTTTTACGCTTAAAGATGTTGATAAGCTTGTTAGTTTTCAAAAGTATATTAACGATAAAATGATTGGCATAACGCTTTTACGTCCACACGAAAAAACTTTAGAAGACGTCTTTGTGGAGGTGCTCAATGAAAACAATCATTAAATACGATTTATTATATTTTAAAAAGACATCAAAATTTATTGTTTTTGGTATCCTCGGTGTTTTCTTAGCGGGATTGAGTGCTTTAACAGCAAAATACTTTAATTTAATCATTGAGTTTTCATTAGGACAAGAAGGAATAGATATTACTTTACCAGAGCCGACTGTATTAGAAAGTTACACACAGTTTTTTAGTAATTTTACGCAAATTTATGTATTTGTCTTAATGTTTGTCGCAATCATGTTTTTTATTCAAGATAAAACCCGTGGTCATTATCCACTGTTGTTTACTAAACCGATTTATAGAAGTCATTATCTACTTTCAAAAAGCATTGTTATAACTGCAACGGTTGTAGTAAGTTACTTCGTAAGTGCCTTATTTTTCGGATATTACACGTATTTCTTATTCGGAGAGTTTGATGTCGGGTTATTCTTAATAGCATCGCTCGCCTTTATTGCTTTTATGCTTTTAATGGTGCATCTTGGATTAGTCTTCTCGGTCGTTTTTAAAACTTATTTAGGCGCCATAATGGTACCGATTGCGATCTTTATCCTGTTTGGTCTGTTGACCCCGCTTGATGGTGGGATTATGAAATATTTGCCGCAACACTTGCTTGTTTATCCCGTTTCATTAATGGCACAAAGTGTGGAGACTAGTGTTGTCGTGATTACATCTTTGATTGCATTAGGTATATCGGGTGGATTAATCTATTTAAGTATCAAACTGTTCCAATCTAAGTCTTTGATATAAAAAAAGCTCAAAATTGAGCTTTTTTATAGGTTTTTAAAGAAAAGTTCAGCAGTTCTAAAGTTCGATGCTAAAGGAATTTGATACACATCACTTAGTCTAAACAAAGCAGAAACATCAGGTTCATGAGGTTGCGCAGTTAAAGGGTCTCTAAAGAAAAAGATCATATCGATTTCGCCTTTAGCAACCTGTGCACCAATTTCTTGGTCACCACCTAATGGACCGGACTTATAACAGTGCACCGGTAAGTTAGTAGCTTTAGAAACAATACTCCCTGTAGTTCCGGTTGCGAATAACTCGTGTTTTTCCAATATATCTCGGTATTTCTTACAGAAATGAACCATATCATCTTTCTTTTTATCGTGCGCAATTAATGCTATTTTCATTGTTTTCACCTCTTGTTTACATTATAGCGCATTTTAGTTGTTTTAGAGTATAATTGTTTGTGGAGGCGGTTTAGTGTATACAAAAGACTATCAGGTAGAGTATTTTATGTGTAATCAAGATGGGTATTTAAAACCTAATTACTTATTTCATATGTTAAGTGATATTATGGGACGTAACGCAGCAAGTTATGGTGCTGACTTTGAGTATCATTTACAACGTAATTTAGTATGGGTATTAGTGAACTACGAAGTTTCGATAAAAAGAATGCCTAAAGCGGATGAAACGATTGTTGTTGGGACATTACCGTACTCGTTTAAAAAAATGTACGGATTTCGTGTATATGAAGTAAAAGATCAAAAAGGCAATGTGATTATCGAAGGTAAAGGTAAGTTTGTCCTCTTAAACTATCGTGAGAAGAAACTTGTGATTCCAGATCAAGCCTTACTCGACTTATTTGTCGATGCTAAAAAGGAAGAAATTGCCATTCCTTTTGAGAAAATACGTTCTATAAAAGAAACACCGATAGTAGAGAAGAAAACAATGGTTAATGCAAGCTATATCGATATCAATGGACATATGAATAATGCTGTTTATGTAGCGGTCGCTAATGATTTTGCACCGCAGGACTTCGTTGATTTAAATACGGTTTCTAACATTTATGTTGCGTATAAAAAAGAAGCGTTTCTCAATGACGAAATAACGCTTCAATATATTCAAAGTGACGGTTTAAAACAAGTAAGAATCATTTCAAAAGAGTTGCTTTTATGTGAGATTACGTTTAAGTTTGATCGCTAAAATAAGCTTCAATAAGACGATTAACTTTATCGATATTAATAAATCGTGACTCTCTTAATATTTCCTTACCTTCATTAAAAATTAAGACAGTAGGCACAGAAAAAATGACATGTTTACCTCTAAACTCATCGATATCATCGACGAAAACTTGGTATTGCTTAAACTCTTCTAAACGTCGTAGGTTACGCGAAAGATGAGGAACAATCATCGCGCATGTTGCACACGCTTTCGTCTTAGCGATAATCATTACGAAGTCTTTTTGAATCGCGGATTCAATTGCTGCAAAGTTAGTTAGAATTTCCATCATATAACACCTCGCATTAAGTATATATATACCATGAAGACTTGTCAAATTTTTTGACTCCATTAAAATGCTAATTGTATTTCTGGAAACTTATGATATTTTAGTGCATAATGGAAGTAGTAAAGGAGGTCTACTATGGAATTTGTTGTTGAAAATATGTCTTGTGGTCATTGCAAGATGACAATTGAGAAAGCATTAAAAGAAGCGGGTGTCACAACATTTGACGTTGATTTATCTAACAAAACTGTACGCGTTGACTCTAGTGAACTCTCTGAAAAAGAATTAATAAATGTTATAGAATCAAAAGGATATCATGTAAAATAAGCGGATTTTCGCTTATTTTTTTGACCTTAGAACAATCTTAAAATACTGTTGATTTCTATAAGTCACTTTGATATAATAAGATAGCGCAAAATCAACACATTTAACTGGAGGGGTAGCGAAGTGGTTAAACGCGGCAGACTGTAAATCTGCTCCTTAGGGTTCGGCGGTTCAAATCCGTCCCCCTCCACCAAAATTTAGGGGTGTGGTGTCAATGGTAGCACAGCGGTCTCCAAAACCGTTAGTACGGGTTCGAATCCTGTCACCCCTGCCA
>SKIW01000084.1 GCA_007116245.1 Candidatus Izemoplasma sp.
CCATAATGAACCCAGTTTCTTTCTTCTCCTAAAGTTTCACTTAAAGCACGGGTAAACGCAATCACATCATGTTTTGTTAATTTTTCTAGCTCTTGAATACGGGAAAGATTGACACGTCCGTTTTCTTTAATCTTTTCGACCACATCAAAAGGAATCGCCCCTGTCTCAGAAAAAGCTTGTAAAGTGGCGACTTCAACATCGAAATAGGTCTTAAACTTCATCTCATCCGAAAACAGCTCCGCCATTTCCTTTAAACGGTAACGTGCAATCATTTAAAACACCTTCTTTTATTTAGACTCTAACATTAAAAAACATTCAACAGTATTCTCAAGAAGTGACGCGATCGTCATCGGTCCGACACCACCAGGAACAGGTGTAATAAATGCCGCTTTTTCCTTAGCACCTTCAAAATCAACATCACCAACGAGTTTATCATCTACACGATTCACCCCAACATCGATAACGACAGCACCTTCTTTAATCATATCTGCTGTTACCATTTTAGCACGACCGACAGCGGCAACTAAAATATCCGCTTTTAAAGCTAACTCTTTAATATTGGTTGTCCTAGAATGAGCGATAGTCACAGTCGCATGTTCTTTCAATAAAAGCATTGCAACCGGCTTACCTACAATATTACTACGGCCAATAACTAATGCTGATTTTCCTTTTAACTCAACGCCCGTACTTTTAAGCATCGTCATAATCCCTTTAGGTGTCGCTGGTAAAATACCCTTTTCTCCTAAATGCACTGCCGCTACATTTAAAGGATGGAACCCATCCACATCTTTTTCTTTCTGAATTGCGTTAATAACTTTATTCTCATCAATGTGTTTAGGCAATGGTAACTGAACTAAAATACCATGGACATCAACATCGTTGTTTAAGTTATCAATAATCGCTAACAACTCATCTTCTGTAATCGTTTCATCTTTACGCATTAAAGTACTTTTCATACCGGCTTTTAAACACGCTCTTTCCTTAGCCGTTACATAAGATAAACTCGCTGGATCTTCTCCAACCAAAATTACCACTAAATGCGGAACCTTATTATACTTTTCCTTAATTTCTGTGACGCGTTCCTTTACCTGTGCACGAATTTCTTTAGATAACTCTTTACCACTAATAATATTACTCATCATTTTCTCCTTTGTATAATTTATAGTATTCTTTCTTTAATAGACTATACGTTCCTAAATCCACAAACTCGCCTGTATGCAATCTAAACGCTTCTCTTTGAAATCCTTCAAATGTCATCCCTGCTTTTTCCATTACCTTTTTAGATCCAGGGTTTGATACAACATATCTCCCGAATAGCCGGTTAATCCCTACCTCTTCAAATAAATACTCAATAACGCGTTTAAACGCTTCAGTCATCAGTCCCTTACCCCAATAATTCGCATCTAAACAATACCCGATCTCGCACGATTCTGAACGTAAAGAAAAACCTACACAATCTATCGATCCTATCGGTTTATTATGCGCTTTTTCAACGATTACATAACGGTAAGTATGTGGTTTTTCATACGCTTCAAGCCACATATTCACTAACGCCTTTGTTTCTTCAATCCTTTTGTGAGGTAACCATGTTACATACTGTGTAACACGTTCATCTCGACACCAACCTTCATACATAGCATAGGCGTCAGATGCTTTAAACTTACGTAAAATTAACCTTTCGGTTTCTAATGTTTTTGTGCCGATATCATCCATTATTTCAATCCTCTTGATAATCTATAAACTTAATCTCTCCAAAAAACATAATATGCGTATCGTGATTTGGGTAATATCTTTCTTTAATCTCTTGAGGTAGTAACGCCGGTTCTTGAGTTTGCGTATAAAGAATCTCACACTCATAGTTTAAAACACATTCCTTAATTCTAGGGGTTGATATCGTTTCTGAAGGAACCAAGGTTAATTGCGCTTCCTTGAACTTATCAAGATCCCTACCAGATTGCGTACCGGCAATCTTTAACGCTTCTTTTAATGCGCCTTCCTGCGGGACATTAATCGTAAAATCGTTCGCTGTTTGTAAAACATCATAGGTATACCGTGAATATCTTACATAAGCGATAAATACAGGACGACTCCAAAGCACACCGATATGTCCCCATGCAATAGTCATTGTATTAACAGTGTCGTTTCCTTTGGCGGTAATAAACACTCCTTTAGGAAGCTGCTTTAAAAGTAAATGACTTCCTTTAGTGTAATCAATCACCTAATCACTCCTTTAAGTAAATCGCTGCATACTTCTCTTTTAAATAACGGACATAATAATTTGGATTAAAATCTTCATTCGTAATTTCTTTTAATAGCTCGCGCGGTTTTTTTAACGCGCCAAAATGATGAATCTTCGCTTTTAACCAGTTGTTAATCGCCGCAATATTATTTTCTTTTATAAGCTTCTCAAAATCAAGTTCTTCAATAATCGTGTAGTAAATTTGCGCCGCGTACGCACTTCCTAACGCATACGTTGGAAAATAACCAAACATCCCGGCACTCCAGTGGACATCCTGTAAAATACCATCACTGGCTTTTTGAGGCTCAATATTTAAATAGGCTTTCATTTTATTATTCCAAACCTCTGGAAGTGTTTCTAAATCGATGTTATCTTCAAAAATCATCCGTTCGATTTCATAACGAATTAAAATATGTAGCGGATAGGTTAACTCATCCGCTTCAACACGGATAAACGACTCTTCAACCCAATTAATGCCTTTATAAAAATCATCTAGACTCACATTTTCAAGTTGTTTTGGGAACATCGTTTTCATTTTATCGTAATGAACTTCCCAAAACGGATAACTTCTCCCAATCACATTTTCGTAAAAACGTGATTGTGATTCATGGATTCCCATCGATGTCCCAGTATTTAAATTTGTCGTATCTAAATCCTCATCGATTTGTTGTTCGTAAAGTGCATGCCCAAGTTCATGAATCGCCGCAAAGATACTCGAGAAGACAAAGTTCTTTAAATAGCGTACTGTAAACCGCACATCCTGAGAATGAGTATTCCATGTAAATGGATGAACACTTTTCTTTAATAACCCGCGGTCTAAATCATAATTAAACACGTCCATTAAGTATTCCACAAACCGTTTTTGATCTGCCTCTTCATATAAATCCGTGATAAACGCAGGCTTTTCATTAGGCTTCTTCGCTAAAACTTCTTTAACAAACGGGACTAAGTCTGTTTTAATCACATCGAAGAAGGCATCATATAATTCTTTAGACATTCCTTCTTCAAAATCGTCTAATAAGACATTATACGCATTTTCTTCATGTCCGCGGTAACGAATCATGCGCTTTTGCGCTTCTATAATCTTATTCAAGTAAGGTTTAAAACTTTCAAAATCATCATTCTCTTTCGCGTCTTCCCAAACACGTTGACTCATATTAACGAGTTTAGCGTACTCTACATACTCATCCTTAGGAATCTTAACAATTTTATCTAACCCGCGCTTAGCGCGTTCAATTTCTTTTCGTGATTGCTCATTGAGCTGATCTTTTTCCTTAAACAAACCATAAACAGCTTCTTGATACGCCTTTGAAGTTGCTAAAGAAAAACTTTCTCCACTAATAATACTCAACATTTCAGCACGATAAGGAATCGCATTTTTAGGTGCTTCTGTATTCGAGTCCCAACTCGCGATATTTAAAACCAGTTGATAAGCTTTTTGCTTCTTTTGAATTTCTTTAAATGTTTTAAACAGTTCCATATGATCATCTCCTAAACATCATTATATCAAATAAACGTAAAATCGGTGCGCATCGAATGAATGCGCACCGAGATTGATTTTAGAATAATCCTTTGGCGTTTCCGTCTTCATCGATGTCCATTTGCATTGCGGCCGGTTCCTTCGGCAATCCTGGCATCGTCATCATTTCACCTGTTAAGGCGACAATAAATCCTGCACCTATAGATGGACGTAACTCTCTAACGGTAATCATAAAGTCTCTTGGTCTACCGTATACTTTAGGGTCATCTGATAAACTCATTTGTGTCTTCGCCATACATACTTGGAGTTTATCCCAACCTTCTTTTTTAAACTTCTTAAGCTGTGTTAACGCTTCTTTACTGTAATTAACACCTTTAGCACCATATACAGTTTTAGCGATATTCTCAATTTTTGTTTCTAAACTATCTTCGAGTTCATACATCCGTTTGAACTTCTTCGTATTCGTATCGATTTCATGAATGACTTTATGTGCTAAATCTACCGCACCTTCGCCACCTTTTTCCCAAACTTGGCTTACTGAGTAAGGATGGTTATTTGCTTCTAACCATTCACTTAACGCTTCAACCTCTTTATCGGTATCCATAACGAAATGGTTAATCGCTACAACATATGGTAAGTTGAATGCTTGAATCGTTTCAATATGCTTTTCAAGGTTTTCAATCCCTTTTTTAAGCGCTGCAACATTTTCTTCTTTAAGCTCTTGTTTCTTCACGCCGCCATGCATTTTAAGCGCACGGATTGTTGCAACTATAACGACAGCACTAGGATCAAACCCGGCTTGTTGTGTTTTAATATCAAGGAACTTCTCAGCACCTAAATCCGCACCAAATCCTGCTTCAGTAATCACGTAATCCGCAAGCTTACGAGCCATATTAGTCGCAATAATACTATTACATCCATGTGCGATATTCGCAAATGGTCCACCATGAACGAGCGCTGGTGTGTTTTCCAAAGTTTGAACTAAGTTTGGCATAATCGCATCTTTTAAAATAAGTGTGACTGCACCGTGTGCGCCTAAATCACCTACAGTAACCACTTTTCGGTCATACGTGTACCCAATAACGATACGTTCAACGCGTTTCTTTAAGTCGTTTAAGTCTTTAGCTAGACAAAGCACTGCCATTATCTCACTTGCGACGGTAATATTAAAGCCATCTTCACGTGGTATGGAATTTCCGATTCCACCTAATCCAACAATCACTTGACGAAGTGATCTGTCATTCATATCGAGTGCACGTTTCCAAGTAATACGACGTGGATCAAGATTTAAATCATTTCCTTGATGGATATGATTATCAATCATCGCGCTAATCGCATTCGTTGCTGTGGTAATCGCGTGGATATCACCCGTAAAGTGTAAATTTAAATCTTCCATAGGTACAACCTGTGCATATCCACCACCTGCAGCGCCGCCCTTAACACCCATTACTGGTCCAAATGACGGTTCTCTTAAAGCGATAATCGCATTTTTACCTACTTTACTAAAGGCTTGTCCTAACCCTACCGTGGTAGTTGATTTCCCTTCACCCGCAGGTGTCGGATTAATGGCTGTTACAAGAATGACTTTACCGTCTTTGTTTTTCTCAAGACGTTTTTGAACATCTAAACGGATTTTCGCTTTATACTTTCCGTAAAGCTCAATATCATCCTCACTTAAGCCAATCTTTTTAGCAATATCTACAATTTTTTCCATTTTTGCCTGTTGGGCAATCTTTAAATCAATATTTTCCAAATGAAACCCTCCTTTTAGTGTCACTATCAATTACTTATTATGTCATACTTTAAACTGAGTTTCAACCAAAAAATAAAACGCTTTCAAAAGTAATAATTTAAGAATAGAGCTCGTTATTGTATAATAAAACTACCCCCATTTCGGAGGTACGATATGAATGTCTCAGTCACCGTGTATAAAAGTGCTTTATTAGGTTCAATCCAAGCAATTCCTTCAAAGAGCGATCTACACCGCGCATTATTTTGCGCGGCTTTAACTCAAGGGACATCCATTATTACTCCTTTTTATCAAAATAACGATATAACAGCGACACTTAATGTCCTTTCTTTAATAGAACTAACCTATGAGATCTCAAACAACAGTATAACCATTCATAGCACTAGCCGTTTTAAAAACCCCCAACACACCATCGATGTTTTTAACTCTGCTACAACATTAAGACTTGCCTTGCCGATTGCATTACTTTGTCCTTTTCCGGTTCTATTCAGACTTGGTGAACAATTAAAAACCCGTAGCCTTAAAACCTATTACGAGCTTTTTAAAGACAACCTATTTCTTGAAGATTCACTGCTTCGTACCGAACCTACAATCTTACCTAATAAGCTAAATATAAGTACCCCGAGTAGTTCACAATTTATGAGTGGGTTACTCCTCGCTTATGCAAAAACGCAAAAGGGTGTTACACTAAATATAGATACAACGCCTTCAAAACCTTATATTGCTATGACGATAAATACATTAAAAGCGTTTGGCATTACCATGACTCAAAACAACTATCAGTTAACTCTACCACCCAACCAAGCTTTCAAACCAACTCATTACATAGTTGAAGGAGATTACTCAAATGCAGCATTCTTTCTATGTGCTAAATTATTTCACCCTAAATTAAAGATTCTTGGACTCCCTATAAAAACTGTTCAAGGTGACCAACAAATACTCGCTATTTTAAACAACATAAAAAACTCGAACACTATTGACCTTTTAGACATTCCCGATTTAGGCCCTATCCTAATCTTGACATTATCCATGGTAGAAGGCACACATACATTCTATAACGTCTCAAGACTTATCGACAAAGAAACAAATCGATTAAAACATATGCTACACTACCTAGAGACATTTAATAAACCCTATACACTCTTCAATAACACCTTAGTCATTCAAGGCAATCCACATTTAAAAGGGAACTTCACACTTTCTAGTTATGGCGATCACCGTTTAGCTATGACCCTCGCGATTGCTGGAACACTTTGCGAAGGTTCAATCACTATTTTAGATGCTTACTCAGTCGATAAATCTTATCCAACATTTTATAAAGATTTAGCTTCATTAAATGGCAATTTAAAAATTCAAAGAAGGAGTGTTAATGATGAAGAAAATGACCTATAATTTCGCCAACCGAAAAGTCAGAATCTTCTTAGCTACAGACTTATTAGACCACCTAACTGAAACCTATCAAACAACCCATGAAGGATTTATTATTGCGGATGAGAAAGTTCCTAAACATGCTTTAGATAAATTAAAAAACCATTATGATATTAAACACACCATCCGGATTCCTTCAGGAGATGGTTCAAAATCGCTTTCTCATTATGAAGCGATCATTGATGTTATGGTAGAGAAAGAGTTCACAAAAGCAACCACGATATTTGCTGTTGGTGGTGGAATGATTGCCGATTTATGTGGTTTTATCGCTAGCACATATTATCGCGGTGTTCACTTAGTTCATATCCCTACGACATTATTATCGATGGTCGACGCAAGTATTGGTGGTAAAACCGCGTTAAATTTCCAACCTTATAAAAACATTATTGGAACCTTCTACCAACCTAAAGCAATATTAATTGACCCTAACTTACTGGATACTTTACCAAAAAGACACTTTAATAATGGCTTTGCGGAAATCATAAAAATCGCGTTAGTCAAAGACGCTAAGTTCTTTGACGACTTATTACATGACCGCTTAATATTAGAAGATATCATCACGCGCGCCATCGAATTAAAAGGTGCGATTGTTGAGGAGGATACGTTTGATAAATCGGTAAGACATTTACTTAACTACGGTCATAGTATTGCCCACGCTTTAGAAAGTCACTATGGTACTACTTACTTACATGGCGAATGTGTCGCTTATGGGATTAAGCAAATGTCTGAGGGAAAACCTTATTACAAAGATTTACTTACAGTCCTAAAACGATATCAACTCGATTTAGATATACCGTATAAAAAAGAAGCCTTATTCAAACACATTCTTCATGATAAGAAACGTTCTAAGAATATTTTAAGTATCGCGCTAGTTGATGAACCAGGAAAAGGCTATATTAAAGATATCGCCGTAGAGACATTTATCGATTATCTATAAAGGAGGCACTTATGAGTACTTTTGGTACCTGTATTCCGATTAGTCTTTTCGGTGAATCTCACGGAAAAGCAATCGGCATTACCCTTCATGGTTTACCAGGCAATATTCCTCTAAATCTAGACGAAATTCAAAACGCTCTAGA
>SKIW01000036.1 GCA_007116245.1 Candidatus Izemoplasma sp.
AAAGGCGAAGACTGTGATTATGTGAATGCCCTCGAACTGTATTTTAAAGAGTTAAAACAAAAACAAATCGCCAAACAATCTTAAAAACACCGAAAGGTGTTTTTCTTTTATTTAAAGAGATTTAAAGAAAATCAGCACTTAAAGTAGTATTACAGCTTTTTGGAAAGGGTTACATTAATTGAAAACGTTTTTAACACACGGATATCTGTTGTGTTTTAAGAGGTTTTTGTCTATAATTAGTTTGTATGATAAAAACATAGGAGGACATATTATTATGGCAGTAAAAGTAGCAATTAACGGATTTGGCCGAATTGGCCGTTTAGCGTTCCGAATGATGTATGGAGATACTGACTACGAAATCGTAGCTTTAAACGACTTGACGGACGCAGAGAGTTTAGCGTATCTTTTAAAATACGACACCGCACAAGGTCGTTATAAAGAACAAGATATCTCATTCGAAGAAAATGACTTAATTATCGAAGGTAACCGCGTAAAAGTGTATGCCGAAAAAGATCCAGAAAATTTACCTTGGAAAGAACTAGGGGTCGATGTTGTTTTAGAATGTACAGGATTTTTTACATCAAAAGACAAAGCGCTTAAACATGTTAAAGCCGGTGCTAAAAAAGTGGTTATTAGTGCACCAGCTAAAGGCGATATTAAAACAGTCGTATTCAATGTAAACCATGATATTTTAGACGGTACAGAAGAGGTTATTAGTGCAGCTTCATGTACGACAAACTGTCTAGCACCTATCGTTAAAGTCTTAGACGATAGTTTTGGTATCGATCGTGGATTTATGACAACAGTTCATGCTTACACAAATGACCAAAACACGTTAGACGGACCACACTCTAAAGGCATTCACGCACGTCGTGCACGTGCCGCAGCAGAGAACATTGTACCTACAACAACCGGTGCTGCCGCAGCGGTAGGGCTTGTTTTACCGCACTTAAACGGCCGTTTAGATGGTATGGCATTACGTGTTCCTACTGTGACAGGGTCGGCAGTTGATCTTGTTGTAGAACTTAAAAAGAATGTGACTATCGAAGAAGTTAATAATGCTGTCAAAGCGGCTGCAAACGAAACATTAGGTTATACAGAAGACCCTATCGTATCGAGTGATACAATCGGGATGTTATACGGCTCTCTCTTTGATGCACAAATGACATCGATATTAGATACAGATGGTAGACAACTCGTTAAAGTATTAGCATGGTATGATAATGAAATGAGCTATGTTGCTCAAATGGTACGTACAATTAAATATTTATCGATTCGATAACATTTTAAAAGCCACTGAGAGTGGCTTTTTTTATAGGATATCCTGAGTTTTTTTATAAAGCAGCTATCGCTGTAAGTAAACGAAAAATAAGATAAACAGAAGGATGCTAACTAGTAACACCGATAATCCGATTTAATAGGCTGAGTAAAAACTATCCATAGCAACCCTAAACTAAAAAAGAGAATTGCCAAGTACATATAATAACGCATAACAGCCACCTAACGATACGCATATTTTAATGATTTTAAGTTAACGTGACAAACCTAATAACGTGTTTTACAATACTCGTTTCCATGATATAATGTTTTCGAGGTGATACTATGATTCAACATGCAGCACAAGCTCGTGAAAAACTATTCGCGCGACTTAATCCAGCAAGCGCGGTTGTTCTTTATTCCGGTAAAGCACCGCATCGAACACTGGATCAATATTATCTTTACACAGCACAACGCAATTTCTTCTACTTAACGAATCTATCAGAACCAGCGATGATTCTGTTAATGTTAAAAGGTGAAAAAGACACTAAAACCTTTTTATTTATTGAAGAAAACACCGATTTAATTATTAAGTGGGAAGGCGCGCGTATGACTAAAGAAGAAGCACATGAACGCTCGCAAATACCATTAGAAAACATCCGCTATGTTCAAGACTTTGATAAAGTATTTAACCAAGCCATGAACTACGCACGAAGCATTTTAGGAACCCCCCCGAAAGAACTACATCTTGATTTATACCACGCGTCTTTCGATGTTCAACCTAAAGCGATTAATCAAGCTAAAACGATAATTGATAATTACCCAGAACTAACCATTAAGAATATCAATGAGCATTTAGCCTATTTAAGAATGTTTAAAACAGAGGACGAGCTCAACGAGTTAAGAAAAGCGATTAAACATACAGCAGTTGGCCTTAACACTATACTTAAAAATATACAAGAACGCGAATATGAGTACCAACTCTTTGCCGATTTTGTTCATGCAATTACTTTTGACGGGAGTGAAGGATGTGCTTTTGATACAATTGCTGCGAGCGGTAAAAACGCCACTGTCCTTCATTACATAAAAAACACTGATACTTTAAAAAAAGGTGAACTAATTTTATTCGATCTCGGGGCATTACATAATAATTACGCTTCAGATATTTCAAGAACCTATCCGATAAACGGAACTTTCACAAAGCGTCAAAAAGAATTATATTCAATCGTTTTAACTGTGAATAAAGAAGCGATTGAGTTTGTAAAACCAGGGGTTACTTGGAAAGAACTAAACGACTTTGCGAAACAACGCTTAATTGAAGAAACTAAAAAAATCGGTCTTATCAAAGAAGATGAAGACATTCAAAACTATTACTATCATTCTATCGGTCATTTCCTCGGCCTTGATGTTCACGACGTAGGATTATACGATCTCCCTCTACAAGAAGGTATGGTATTAACGATAGAACCAGGTTTATATGTAGCTGAAGAAGGTATTGGAATACGAATAGAAGATGATATTTTAGTTACGAAAAACGGCTCATTAAACCTCAGTGCTGATATTCCTAAGGAAATTGAAGAAATCGAGAAAATTATAAAGCGCTAACGCGCTTTTTTTCTAGGTGAAAAAGACTTACATTTTAGCGACAATCAATCCCGATTAAAGCGTGTTTATATGATATAATTAGTCAGAGGTGGTACCGTGGATTACATTGATGGGATTGTCAAATATATCACATTTTATAATGATGAAAATTCATACGCTATTATAAAAATAACAGTGACAGAAACAAATGTGCGTAAGGGATTATTCAATGACCTCGTTGAGTCGATCATGACAGTGACCGGCTATTTTCCACGTCCTTTAAAAGGGGAAGCGTATCGCTTTTATGGTGCTTTAACATATCATGATAAATACGGGGAACAATTTAGTGCAAAATCCTATGAAAAAGTTGGCGACACAAATATCGAAGGATTAATCGAATATTTGTCAAGTGAGCTCTTTACAGGTGTCGGTGAAAAAACTGCCACAAGAGTTGTTGAAAAACTAGGTAAAAAAGCCATTTCTAAAATCATCGAGAACCCCGATTGCCTCGATGAAGTACCCAAAATGAATGATAAAATTAAGCAAGTGTTATATGAAGGTCTTAACGCACATAAAGAAAACGAACAAACGCTTATTAAACTATATAGCTATGGCATTAGTTCACGCCTAGCGATGAGAATCATTAATACTTATCAAGAAAAAACCATGCACAACTTACAAGAAAACCCTTATAAAATGATTGATGATATCGATGGAATCGGCTTTGAAAGAGCTGATTACATCGCTCGTAAGTTTGGTTTCGAACAAAACCATCCGCTGAGAGTAAAAGCACTTTTAATTCACTATTTTAAAACATTAACACTACAAAACGGGCATACATTTTTAGAAAAAGACATATTCTTAGAGACCATTTTAGCACGGTTAAATCAAGATGAAGAACCCCTTGATGAATCGGTTGTTTTAGAAGCCCTTCAACGTTTAATCGATGCTGGAGATTTTGTATTAGAAGACAATACAATCACACTTCGTTCAATCCAAAAAGCAGAACATGAAATTGTATCCAAAATAAAACGCCTTATCGCTAAACCATTAAATATTGACGAGGGAAAAGCCCTCGAACTTATTACTGCGTTCGAAAAACGCGCGAACATTCATTACACAAATGCCCAACAACGAGCCATTATCGAAGCCTTAAAAAACCAAAGCTTTATCCTTACCGGAGGACCCGGTACAGGTAAAACAACAGTTATACAAGGGCTTGTGGATGTTTATTATAAGTACCATAATTTAAACGAGCCAAACGATGATACAAGCACATTAATACATTTAATCGCACCTACTGGACGCGCCGCAAAACGCATCAAAGAATCCACAGGATACTACGCCACAACAATCCATCGATTACTAGGGTACAGTTATGACGGTAGTTACCAACATAATAAATATCATCCCCTCGATGGGAACCTATTTATTATCGATGAAGCATCGATGATCGATGTTTTCTTAGCTTCACAACTTCTTCAAAGCATTCCTGATTACGCACATGTTGTTTTTGTAGGAGATGACGCTCAGCTACCGAGTGTTGGACCGGGTCAAGTGTTTAAAGATTTAATTGATGCGGATATCATACCGATGGTAAGTTTAGACGTTATCCACCGTCAAGAAGAGGGATCAAGTATTATCGAACTCGCCCAAGCTATTCGTCAAGGCGCGCTTCCAGAAGACCTCCAAGCGCAAAAAACAGATCGTTATATTTTTAACGAACAATCTAATAACTATTTACCGAGACTAAAGCGGATTATCGACTACCATCTCGATTTAGGTTATAACCTAAATGAAGATATTCAAGTGCTCATTCCGATGTATAAAGGCGATACCGGGATTGATGAAACTAACCGTTTCATTCAAGAACACTATAATTCTCAAGATGCGCCATCACTAAAGCACGGGGAACGGACATTTAAAACGAACGATAAAGTCTTACAACTGGTCAATCAACTCGAAGATGGTATTATGAATGGCGATCAAGGTAAAATTATTCAAATCGATGAAGAAGCTTCAGAATTAACTGTACAGTTTATCGAACAAACAGTCACGTATAAATCAAAGGACTTAAATAATTTAACACACGCCTACGCTATGAGTATTCATAAATCGCAAGGGAGTGAATACAAGGTTGTTATACTACCGCTATTCGCACAACATAGTATAATGTTAAAACGCAAGCTCATTTATACCGCCATCACGCGTGCTAAAGAACGCATAATCATCTTAGGGGATATTCGCCGTCTACCATATGCGATTCAATCGATTGAAGACGAACGTTTAACAAAACTCAAAGATAAACTACACGATATAATTCCTAACCCCTTAAAAAAACGACAAGAACCGTTACCGTTAAAACGCGATAACATAAAACGAATCTACGATGATAGCATGCCTTTTACAACCCTCGGAGAAGAAATGGGACAACTCACACCGTATGATTTTATGGATGAAGATTAGTTCTTTCCAATTGCATTTTTAACAATAGTTCGGTATAATAAAGTAAATTGTTGAGGAAGAACAGTAGACATAATACTATCTAAAGAGAGTTTGTGGTTGGTGTAAACAAACGATAGTCAATGTTGAAGCTACTTCTGAGAGATGTATGAAAATACATCCGCTGCACAGCGTTATCGTGAAGAGTGCTAGTTTTTAGAACTAAGGTGGTACCGCGGAATTTTTCGTCCTTAAAGATATTTTTGAGGGCGATTTTTATTGATAGAGGTGAATTATGAATTATTTAACAGGACATGAGATTAAAAAAGTATGGATTAACTTCTTTAAAGAGAAAGGGCATAAAGTCGATGAAGGCGCAAGCTTAGTACCGATTAATGACCCGAGTTTACTATGGATTAACGCTGGGATTGCGCCGCTTAAAGGCTACTTTGATGGCTCTAAGAAACCGGAGAATCCTCGAATTGTCAATGCTCAAAAATGTATTCGTACTAACGATATTGAAAATGTCGGAAAAACCGCAAGGCATCATACATTTTTTGAAATGTTAGGCAATTTCTCAATTGGTGACTATTTCAGAGATGAAGTCATTCCTTGGGCATACGAACTGCTTACGAGTGAAAAGTATTATGGCTTCGACCCTAAAAAACTTTATTTTACAGTGTATCCTACAGATCAAGAAACCAAAGAAAAATGGATGTCAGTAGGCATTCCTGAAGAACGTATTATTGAAACTAACTATAATTTTTGGGAAATCGGAACGGGTCCTTGTGGTCCTTGTACAGAAATATTTTATGATCGAGGAAGCGCTTTTGGAGAAGGTGACACATCATTAATCCGTGATGATATCGAAAACGATCGGTATATTGAGATTTGGAATATTGTTTTTTCACAGTTTAATGCTAAAGATAACCTTTCACGAGAAGAGTATCCCGAACTGCCAAGTAAAAACATTGATACCGGTATGGGACTCGAAAGAATGGCATGTGTTATTCAAAACAAAGATACCAACTTTGAAACCGACCTTTTCTTTCCAGTCATAAAGCATATTAGTAAAATCGCGAATAAACCATATAATGGACAAATGTCTTTTAAAGTAATCGCCGATCATATTCGTACTGTAACCTTTGCGATTAGTGATGGTGCAACGCTTTCAAACGAAGGCCGCGGCTATGTTTTACGTCGTCTACTTAGACGCGCGGTTAAACATGGACGCACTTTAGGCATTGAAAGACCGTTTTTAAAAGAACTTGTTGAGACGGTAGTAATGATGATGGAAGAGACATACCCGTATTTAAGAAAAACTGAACCTTTTGTGAAAAAGGTTGTAGAAAAGGAAGAGTTGAAGTTTTTAGAAACCTTACATCAAGGCGAAAAAATTCTTGAAAATATCTTAAAAAAGGAACCGAAGATATTGAGTGGGAAAGACGCGTTTATGTTATATGATACTTACGGATTTCCTGTTGAGTTAACTGAGGAGTATGTTGAGCAAAAGGGGATTAAAGTAGATAAAGAAGGCTTTAATCAAGAAATGAACAGCCAAAAAGAACGGGCACGTTCAGCACGAAAAGCAATCACGTCAATGAAAGATCAAAATGAAGCTTTCTTAAACTTTAAAGAACCTTCAACCTTTATCGGATACGACACGATGAAAACAGAGTCAGAAGTCATCCGTGTATTTGATGAAGGAATCGTGACGAAAGAAACACCTTTTTACGCTGAAAGCGGGGGACAAGTATCGGATGAGGGGCTGATTCATTTTGACGGCCAATCGTATGAAGTTATTGATGTTGAAAAGCTTCCTAACGGTCAAACTTTGCATGTTCTTGAGACATCCCCTTTCAGTAAAGGCGATAAAGTCACACTTGAGGTTGACGAAACTAAACGACGTTTAACCATGGCACATCACTCAGTAACACATTTACTATTTTTAGCATTAAGAGAAATTCTCGGCGACCATGTTGGTCAACAAGGAAGCATGGTTGGTCCTGAGTATTTGCGATTTGACTTTAACCATTTTGAACTGCCAACAGATAAAGAACTATTAAAAATAGAAAAGTCTGTAAACCAACGTATTCAACAAGCAATTCCTGTAAACATTGAGTATACGACAGTTGAGGAAGCTAAAAAAAGAGGTGCTATTGCTGAGTTTGGTGAGAAATATGAAAGCGAAGTCCGAATGATACATATGGGAGAAACGCTTGATTTATGCGGCGGAACACATGTTTCTAACACTTTAGAAATAGAGAAATTTGCGATTGCAAGTGTTGAATCAAAAGGTTCAGGAATATACCGAGTTACCGCATTAGCTAAACAACGTGTTGATCAAATCGATAGTTTCTTAAAGGGGTTTAACGAAAACATAAAAATGCTTGTTGATAAAGCAGAAAATATCTTAAAACAGGCACGTAACGAAGGCTATTATTTAACGTTTAATCGTCCAGAACAATCAAAGGTAATCGGTTCATATCAAGACGTTATCGCAAAAAGACAATATTACAACCACCTACAAAAAGCGGTAAAAACACTCGAAAAAACATATCAAGATGCAAAGGAACAAGCTTCACTCGCAGACATTAATGACTACCTTAAAGCCGCGAAAAATGGTAGAATAGTCTTAAAGACAGAAGGCGTTGATGCTAAAGCGTTAAAAACGCTTGTTGATCGTTTAATGGACCATCTAAAACAAGGCGTTGTCTTCGTCGCTAATATTTTGGATGACAAACTTATTCTTATCGCTAAATCTAATACCGATGTCCATGCGGGCAACCTTGTTAAAGAAGCTGCTCAAAAAGCGGATGGTAACGGTGGTGGAAGACCTGACTTTGCTCAAGCGGGAGCGAAAAATATCACCAAAGTAGATGAGGTTATCCGCTTTGTTGAAGAGGCACTTTCATGAAAGTGCTCGGGCTCGATTTAGGAACTAAAACATTAGGGATTGCTATCAGTGATTTAACAAAAACCTTAGCAAGAGGCATCGATAATTATCGCTTTGAAGAAGAAGCGTATCAAAAAGCGATAAATAGAGTTAAACAAGTTACCGAGAATGAGAAGATTACAGAAATTGTTTTAGGATATCCTAAAAACATGGATGGCACAATTGGAGCACAAGGTCAGATTTCTGAAAACTTTAAGACATTATTAGAATCAACCCTTAATATCCCTGTAATTTTATGGGATGAAAGACTTAGTACTCAACAAGCTTCAAGAAACTTAATAAAGAACCAAACGAAAAAAAAGAATCGTAAAAAACGCATCGATGAAGAGGCCGCTATTTTTATACTACAAAGCTACCTCGATGCAAAAAAATAAAGGAGGTCACTATTATGGTAGACAGAACATTACGCGTTGAAGATGAACAAGGGAACGAGTTTGATTACGAGATACTATTCACCTTTATGTCTGAAGAAACAAAGAAGTCATACGTCATCTATAAAGAACCCGGAGACAGTGATGAAGTATTTGCCGCAATATATGATGAGAATGATACCGATGGTGGTAAACTTGAACCTATTCGTACTGAAGAAGAATGGGATATGATTGAAGCTAAATTAGAAGAATATTTAGATGAGCAAGAAGAGTCCTAAAGAACACTATTTAAGTGAAGTAAACCTTAAGGAAACCAATCCCGTTTTGGTTTCCTTAAGTCACTTAGCGGAAAAACGACATATCCCAATAATACAACCTGAAGGATTGGCTTTTTTAAAGCAAGTCATTCAGTTGCGGGACATCAAAAAAATCCTTGAGATAGGAACCGCAATAGGCTATAGTACAATTGGCATGGCAAGTGTAAATGATACTATCCAGATTAATACTATTGAGCGTAATCAAACGCTTTTTAATGAAGCGAGAGAGATTATTAAAAATACATCTTATAATCCCCAAATCACCATGCATCTTGGGGATGCGGTAGAGGAAGAATTCGCGTTTAATACAACGTTTGATTTAATCTTTATCGATGCTGCAAAAGCGCAAAATCGTAAACTGTTTGAAAAATATGAGAGATTTCTTAATCCTAAGGGCATCATTATAGTCGACAATCTCCTTTTTCACGACATGGTTTCAACACAACACACAACGTCGCGTAATTTACGTGCACTCACACGTAAAATTGATGAGTTTAATCGCTATATTATTAACCGTGAGGATTACGATACTACCATTTACCCTATCGGCGATGGCATGAGTTTAAGTATTAAGAGGTGAGGCAATGAAACTTGCAGTAACATTAACAGAAGAAGCTTCCATTAAACCGTTGATCGATGCTGGTGCAGATGTTTTTATCTTAGGGATAGAAGGATTAACACACCGCATGAATCATACGTTTGATTTAAAGACACTTTCAAATATCGTAAAACAATTAAAAGAATCTGGTAAAGAAATATATATATCGATTAATCGAATCATCCATGATGAACACATTGAGATCTTAAAACACGCGATTGAAAGTATTAAAGATCTTGAACTTGATGGGATTATCTTTACCGATCTTGCTGTTTTTATGCATGCTGAAAAAAATGATTTAACGAATAAACTAATTTACGCACCCGAAACCTATTCGACCCATTCTTACGATATTGCGTTTTGGCGAAATGAAAATATTAAAGCCGTAGTATTATCCCGTGAAGTTTTAATAGAAGACATCGAAAAAATCGCGAAAAAAGCATCATTACCTATTCTGTTTTACGGACATGGTTATATCAATATGTTTCACTCAAGACGTCCTTTAATAGAAAATTTCTTTAAACATACTAAAGATGCGGATCCTGATACCATAAAAGATCGTCGCAATCTAACGATTGTTGAGGAAATTCGTGATGAACATTATCCGATTTATCAAGATTACTATGGTACCCATATATTTCGCGAGAAACCTAGACAAAGTTTTACTGTAATTGAGCGTTTGAAAAACGTGTTAAGTGTTTTTGTAGTCGACTCGATATTGATGGACGAAAAGCAGTTTATAACGGCAGTCAAAGATTACCGAAAAGCACTTGATAATACTGTCACAAATGAACTAATAGAGAAATATCAAAACGATTATGACGAAGGGTTTTACTTTAAACGTACGCAGTCTGTTAAGGGGGAATCCTTATGAAAAAACCTGAACTGCTCGCTCCAGCGGGGGATTTAGAAAAACTAAAAATAGCATTAATGTATGGCGCTGATGCAGTGTTTATAGGCGGGAAACAGTTTTCATTAAGGGCTCGAGCATCCAACTTTGATATCGATACAATCAAACAAGCAACCGAGTTTGCCCATCAATACCAAAAAAAGGTTTATGTTACAACAAACATCATACCTCACGAAGACGATCTTAATGATTTAATCCCTTACTTAAAAGCACTCGAAGCAGCTTCCGTGGATGCGATTATATGCGCTTCACCAAGCATTATTGATATTGCAAGAAAACATACAAAACTAGAAATCCATGTCTCAACCCAACAATCGATAACCAACGCTGAATCAGTTAACTTCTGGCATCAACGTGGGATTGAACGTGTCGTTTTAGCAAGAGAGTTAAGTCTAGACGAACTTAGAGCATTAAGACACCGAACAGACTGCGATTTAGAAGTGTTCATTCACGGGGGTATGTGTGTTTCATATTCTGGTAAATGTACATTATCAAACACCATGACAGATCGTGATGCGAATCGTGGTGGATGTGCTCATTCATGTCGATGGAACTATGAGTTGTTTGAAGATGATTCACCGATCGTTACATCGATCCCCTTCTCAATGAGTTCAAAAGATCTTCAAACGGTTAAATATATCTCACATCTTATCGACATCGGTATCGATTCTTTGAAAATAGAAGGAAGAATGAAAAGTGTACATTACATAGCGACAGTCGTCCATACTTACCGAAAATTAATCGATGATATTTGTGATGATTTAGACGTTGATTTACCACATTACTTATTAGAAATCCGTAAAGCTGAAAACCGTTTAACGAGTCATGGATTTATGGCTGGAATGACAACCACCGATGAACAATTATACAATCTACGGAGTGAACAACCGACACAAAATTTTATCGGGTTAGTACTAGATTACAATCCCGAAACAAAAATCGCTGTCATTGAACAACGGAACCACTTTGAAACCCATGATTTAGTCGAAATATTCAGTCCGCGTTTTTCACCGGTTAGTTTTAACGTTGAGACGATTAAAAATGAAGATAACGAGGTTATTGATGTAGCACGCCATCCAAAACAACGTTTAAAAATTCGTGTACCATTTCCTGTAGCACCTTACGATATGCTCCGCAAAGCAGAAATAAAATAGTTATTGTCACCATCACTAAAACATGTTAAAATACCAATCATTAAAACAAAGGAGGACGACCATGGAAAATAATCATAAATATAAATTAACCCAGTCCGGTATCGATAAATTACAAGAAGAACTTGAGTACTTAAAAACCACGCGTCGAGAAGAAAACCTAAAAGCTTTAAAAGAAGCGCGTGCGCAAGGGGATTTAAGTGAAAACGCAGACTACGATTCAGCCCGTGAAGAACAAGCTCAAATCGAAAAACGTATTAAAGAACTTGAGAATATTTTAAAAAATGCCGAGTTAATTAAAGAAGATTCATCGAATAAAATTAACATAGGTAAGCGTGTTTGGCTTGAAGTTAACGGTGCTAAAGTGACTGAGTACAGTTTAGTTGGAACCTTAGAAGCCGACCCCTTAAACAACAAAATATCAAACGAATCGCCTGTTGGAAAAGCGATAATTGGTCGCAAAAAAGGCGATAGCGTGTCGTTTAAAACCGAACAAAATAAAGAAATTAAAGTAAACATTGTAGACGTGAAATAAAGAATGCTTGTCATTCTTTTTTTCGTACAAAGGAGGAATTACGTTGAATATAGGAATCGTTTTCGCGATGGATGAAGAGCTAAAAGCATTCGAAAAATACTTTGAATCTCTCAATCAAACGAAACTAAATAACTTAGTAGTATATGATGTTAAACACAAAAATAACCATCTATACTTTATCCGTTGTGGTGTTGGAAAAGTCAACGCCGCTTACGCAACAACTAAGTTAATAGAACACGTTCAACTCGACTGTCTTTTTAACAGCGGTGTTGCTGGAGGATTACAGGCTGTTCATGGTGGACTAGTCTTAGGAAAACACATCGTTCATCACGATTTTGATGTTACAGCATTTTCAGAATATGTTCGCGGACAAGTACCTGGACTACCGCTACGGTTTAAAGCAGATGAAAGTTTGCTAAACCACGCTATGAGAATATTGAAAGACAGACCTTATACAGTGGGAACCATTGCCTCAGGCGATCAGTTCATTGTGGCACAAGATCCGTTAAGACCAATTATTAATGTTTACAATGATATCGTTGCTATCGAAATGGAGTCCGCGGCGATCGCACAAGTCGCAACATTAGAAAATATTCCGTTTTTAATCGTACGTGCAATCTCTGATATTATTGGTGAAGATGCTCAATCTGATAACTTTTCATCCTTTTTAAAACACGCTTCTGAGGTAAGCGCCGAACTCTTATTTAAAATGGTAGACACACCGTGGCGTTAAAGTACGAGGTTTCAGGAAAAACGCTTGAATTTGACATTGTAAAACGCAAAAATCAAAAAAGAGTCATATTTCACGCGATCGGACAGCACCATTTTAAAGTTACCACCCCGTATCGCGCTTCAAGTAAAATGATTGAAAAAGCGATTAAGCATCATATAGAAGCGATATTAAAACTTAAACCACGACATAATTTTAAAGACCTTTTACTTAATAGTGAGACAATACTCTTATTTGGAAAACCAAGACAATTATCAGAATTAATAGACATTTCTACTAGTAATCAAGAAAATGCCCTTCTAAACATCATAAAAATCACGTTTCAAGAAAAACTTAACGTTTTAATTACACACTTCAACCATCTCGATGACTCATTAAAGTTAGAAGAAGTTAAGTTTCGACTGCAATATATGACTTCAAAGTACGGTTCCTGTCAACCTTCTAAAAAACATATTACATTAAATTTAGAATTAGCTCATTATCCTAAAGAAGCACTTGAATACATTTTCGCACATGAGATCGCGCATTTAAAACACCCGAATCACAGCAAGCATTTTTACGCTTACTTAACAACCATCATGCCAGATCATAAAGCGCGCAAAAAACAACTAGAACTTTGGCATAAAACACTAATATACGAAGGATTTAACGCATTGATTAACGTGACAAATCAACTGTAATCGAGTATAATTTTAGTCATATAAGGAGGTTGTTATGATCACATGGTTCTTAAAAACGAAATACTTCGTTCCAGATCTTTATAAAACGGATGTTTACAGTCTTGATTACAAACAACTTTACGAATCTGGAATTCGGATTTTATTAGTGGATCTTGACAATACGCTTATTCCCTATGATATCGATATCCCAGATGTGAAACTCATTAAATTATTTGAATCAATTCAAACACTGGGTTTTGAAGTGGTGATTATCTCTAATAATCAACGATCACGCATCAAGCCTTTTTCATTATTGATTAACTTACCCTTTATTAGTTCAGCAAAAAAACCGCTTAAATCAGGATTTAAAAAAGCGTTAAAAAAAGTGAATCAAACCCCTAATCCATCAGAAGTGCTCGTTATTGGTGATCAATTAATGACCGATGTCTTTGGTGCAAAAAGAATGGGTTATTCAGTTTGCCTTATTGAACCCATTAAAAAGCGTAGTGAAAGATGGTACACGAAATTCAACCGTGCCATAGAGAAAAAAATGCTTGAAAAAATCAAACGTAAATACCCACAAAAATATCAAGAATTAAAATTAGGAAAGAGGTAAAATATGACGAAAACAATTTGTATAGGCTGCGGCGGAGAACTACAAAACAACGACCCTTCAGCCCCTTACTACACACCGAAAGATATGACTGTTTCAACACTCTGTCAACGCTGTTTTCGTTTAAGAAATTACAATGAGCAGTACAGTAATGTTTTAACCGCAGACGCTTATCATAAACTAATCGGACAACTTGCATCACTCAATGTTTTAATCGTGATGGTGGTTGATGTTTTTGATCTTGAAGGATCTATGCTCGGACAAATTCATAAACTCACTGGAAATAACGAGGTGTTAGTCCTCGCGAATAAACGAGACATATTACCTAAAAGCACAAACGATCAAAAACTCGTTCATCGCATAAAAAAACGGTTAGCGGATAGTGGGATAACTGCGAGAGATGTTATTTTAGTTAGCGCCTTAAAAAAAGTTCGTATTGATGAGGCACTCGATAAAATGACACGCTTAAGTCAAGGTAGAGATATGTATGTTGTTGGTGCGACAAACGTTGGTAAGAGCACGTTAATTAACGCCTTTATTAAAGCGACAAGTGAGTATAAAGAATCCTTAATTACAGTCTCGAACCACCGAGGAACAACACAAGGATTTATTCCGATTCCCTTTGAAAATCAAACCCTATACGATACACCAGGGTTATATAATAAAAACCATGTTTCAGAACTATTAACACCTGAGGAAAGCACGCGGGTTATGCCTAAAAAAGAAATCAAACCGAAAACGTTTCAACTTAAAGAACCACAAACGTTGTTTGTTTCTGGGTTAGTGAGATTGGATATTTATCCTAAAGAACGCTCAACGGTGACAGTATACACAAGTGATCAAACCGTGTTACACCGACGGAAAACCGAAGATTCAGAAACGTTCCATCAAAAGCATCTTGGCGGCTTACTTAACCCCCCGGATAAACCATTAGATCAACTGTTTGTTAAACGTGACTACAATATTAAATCAATCAAACGTGATATTGTCATTCCAGGCTTAGCGATTATAACCGTAAATGGATTCACTAAAATATCGTTGTATCTTCCACAACAGCTTATCGCTTATGAGAGGGAGGCCTTGATATAATGCTGGATCAAATTAAAGAGGATCTTGTCACGCTATACAAACACCGGGTTGATCGGCTAAACCATATATACGGTGTTAAAAATATCGCCTTAAAACTCGGAAAAATATATGGTGCAGATCTAGATAAAATCCGTATTGTAGCATTACTTCATGATTATACTAAATACGAGTCTCCCGATTTTCACGAGGCACTCATTCGAAAGCATTACAGTGAAAAAATCATCCAAGAATATTCCAAACCGCTTTATCATGGTTTTAGTGCCGCAGTGATGGCTAAGGAAAAGTATCGAATAACCGATGAAGATATCATTAAAGCGATAGAATCACATACAGTCGGAAGACCGAATATGAGCTTGCTTGAAAAGATTATATTCATTAGTGATTATATAGAACCCAATCGGATGTATCCTTCTTGTGTAAAAGCACGAGAAATCGCTTTTAACAATATAGATTTAGCCATTTATGAAGCCATAAACGATTCAATCACACTGTATGAACATAACGGAGGCTTCATACCTAAAATAGCGTATGAAGCAAGAAAATATTACAAAGAAAAAGGAGGATTACATGGAAAAAATTAAAGTTGTCGTTGAAGCACTCGAATCCTTAAAACTAAAAGATATAATTATCTACGATATGCGTGAACGCAGCCCATTTTTTGATTATTTCATTTTATCGACAGCCACAAACACACGTCAACTTCAAGCCGCAATTCGGCATCTAAAAAACGATTTAGCGGCTGCGAAATACGATATGCCTAATGTTGAAGGAACCCATTCAAATGCATGGATTTTAATGGACGCAAAAGAAGTGGTCGTGAACATTTTTACTGAGGATGAACGGAAGTTTTATAATATCGAGAAAATGTGGTTAGATATTCCGACTGTATCGGTAGAAAAACTATGAATTCATACGATCTCATCGCTCGGTTTTATGAGCATATCATCGATGATGTGCTTTACGCTATATACCTCGATTTGATCGAAAAATATACACACCCTTCAACCGCTTTAGAAATCGGGTGTGGCACCGCCACACTATCGCGTGATTTAGCACGGAAAGGCTATAGTGTGACGGCGATGGATATTAGTGAAAGTATGTTAGAGATTGCAAGTTATTACGCAGGTACTGAAAAACTCGATATTCAGTTTTTACACCAAGATGCCGTTGAGAAAATACCGCAAGGGTTTGACTTAATTGTTTTGCCAACCGATGTTATTAACCACTTGAAAAATGAGGAAGATGTTTATCAGTTAGCAAACAATATTTATCAATCATTAAATACACAAGGGTATCTAATTTTTGATACATTACACTGTGATTACCTCGAAACATTGAATGGTTATCAAGAGACAATCTACTTTGAAGGACATGAAATTATTTGGTCAGCTAAAAAAATCGCACCTTGTACGATTGAACATCAAATATACGTTGAAGATGATCTTGCTACGCATATCGAAAAAAGTTACAAAGAAGCATTTTATAAAGATGTCTTTAAGCATTTTAACGTGATTGCTTTAATTCCATTAGAAGAGCGAACAATATGGGTCATTAAAAAAGAAAATTAAACCTCCAAACCTATTATTAAATAGAGAGGAGGTTTTTAAATGCCCAAATGGTTCACCGTTCCAAATATTATATTAAGTGTCGTTGTTATACTTATGCTTATTTTCGGGTTTATCTTTAGACAACGCATCCCACAACCCGTAAATGAAAACATAAATACACCCGAAGAACACAGCCAAAAAAGTGAGTTTATATATGTGGATATCAAAGGAGAAGTGCGTGTGCCCGGAGTATACAAACTATCAAACACTAGTCGACTTTATCAACTCATTGAACAAGCAGGAGGGTTAACACAATACGCAAATCCTACAGCGTATAACTTGGCTGAACAACTAAAAGATGGCCAAGTTGTCATCATTCCCCGATATGATGAAGAAACTCACAACGACGAAGACTCATCGCTAATATCGATTTCAAATGCACCGCTTGATTTACTAACAACCTTACCCAATATTGGTCCAGCGACAGCGCAAGCGATTATCGATTATCGAAATACGCATGGTGATTTTACAACGATTGAAGAAATCATGAACGTGAGAGGCATAGGTCTTGCAACATTCGATGCGATTAAACCGTTTATCCGTCCTTAAAGGTCAATCACACCATGTTTTAATAGGCATTGTATTATGTATTTTAATACTTTATTACACTTGGATAATCCTTGTTGTACTGATGTACTTAATCGTTCTTTTTAAAAGAGAAAAAAGGCTGTTTACATGGGTACTAATAGGATTCATGACGTATATGATTAGCCGCTATTACTATGATGTAGTAGAACTTCCAGAAAACCTCTCAAGCGGGGAAATTCTTTATAAAGATCGTTCAAATAGAGCACTATTACGTAACGGAAATACGAAGTTTTACTTATACTATGATAATATCGAGGCCTTTTCTACTGGTGATATTGTGCATTTCAAGGGACGTAAAGCAAACATTGATCGTCCTGCTAATATAGGCGATTTTGATTACCGAAAATTTCTTTACGGTAGAAAAATTAGCGGGGTGTTTTATGCTGAGGAAGTATCTAAGGTTGCTCAAACATATAATGTATATTACTTTAAAGAAGTGGTCTCAAATTATATAAACACTAATTTCAATTATACAAAACCATACATAAAAACATTTATTCTTGCAGAATCAGACGAAATCGAATCATCACTCCATTATCAAACATCACGCCTTGGTGTTACTCATTTATTCGCAATATCTGGACTGCATATCGCATTATTAGCAACAACACTTGATAAAACACTGAAGCGCTTGAACCTTTCTGAAAAACATGCGTTTAATGTAGTTCTTACGGTATTAATTAGTTATGGTATCTTAACGACATTTGCCCCCTCAGTATTACGAGCGAGCTTGCTTTATATTACCTTAAACCTAAACCGACGATATCAATGGCAGTTTACAGCGGTTGATATTACTTCATGGATTGGGGTTATGCTACTGATTCATCGGCCATTAGCGTATGTGCAAACAGGGTTTATACTCACATTTATTGTGAGTATAGGCTTGCTTTTATCACAGTCAGAACTTCAAAAAGGTACCCGAATCATGCAAATGCTTAAAGTAAGTACCATCGCCTTCTTATGTAGTCTTCCGATCGTCACAGCCTTTCACTATAGTTTTAATCCCCTAACCATTGTTTTTAATCTAATCTTTGTAGTCTACGCCATGTTTTTACTTTTGCCATTAATATATATGACGTTTCTGATACCTTTTATTGAACCGGTTTTAACCCTTATAATTATGGGTTTTGAAGGAACTGTCAACATCGTTTACCAATACTTCAATTGGCAAATAAGACTATATTTTGATCATCCCTTAAAGATTGTAGCGTATTACATAGTATTAGGATTTTCCCTTGCAAACTTAAGAAATCGTTTCAGTCAATACTTCATCACCCTATTTATTGTCTATGTGTCACTCATCCATATGACCCCATATATCAGCTTCAAACAACAACTGATTTTTTTTCAAGTAAATGGAGATAGTACACTTATAACGGATCGTTTTAATCACTGTAATATCCTGATAGATACAGGCAACGAAGATAACTTTAAACGGTTGAATCACCACCTGCATCGGTTACATATAACGCATTTAGACTATGTAATATTAACGCATTGGCATAAAGATCATTATGGTGCATATGATGATCTAACAAAGGCGTTTTCAGTCAAAACAACCATCACAAACTCTAATCAAGAAAACTATGACAATCACTGGATTGAGTGTGGAAATATCGCGTTCTTTATATACCCTTTAGAATTTCCCCATCAAAGTGAAAACAACCGTTCGATAGCGATGATGGTTATAATGAGTCAAGATAGAATATTAATGACGGGGGATATCGAAATCGAAAGAGAAGAAACGATTATCGAGTACGCGTTATCCGCAAACCTATTAAAAGTTGCGCATCATGGTTCTAATACATCAACACATGCAAACTTTTTAAATCATGTTAACCCAGAAGATGCAGTCATAATGGCACATAAGTATAATAACTATGGACACCCTTCTGAACATACATTAAATCGCTTAAAAAAACATGATATTAACATTCATCGTACCGATAAAGAAGGGATGATCATCTTTGAGTATGTTTTTAATAAACGAATAAAAAGAACGCCTTTTTCACCTTAAATATGCTATAATACTTACGAGGTGATGGATTTGGACACACGCGTTATTTTATTTTATGGCGAAGACACCTTTTACATAAAAAGTAAAATTAAACAAACCATTAAACAACACGCGTTTGACGATTTTAATACAACCACATACGATCTTGATGAGGTGTTGTTAAATGAAGCGATTAATGATGCGATGACGATTCCATTTATGAGTGATAAAAAAATGGTGATCTGTCAAAACGCTTTTTTCTTAGGTAAAGAAAAGCAAAAAAAAGCGTTAGACCATCAAACTGGACAACTTCTAGAATACTTAAAAAACCCAACAGAGAGTACGCTTTTAGTCATTACAGCGCCTATTGCTACATTAGATACAAAAAATTCGATTGTAAAAGCCTTAAAAGACTACACCGTGGTTGAATGTAAATTAAAAACATCGAAAGATTTAGTCTCTTGGGCAAGACGCCAAGTTGGCAACCTCTCAATGCATATCGATGATGACGCATTAAAAGAGTTTATAAAACGTGTCGATCATTCGACAGAGTTTGCGTATTTAGAAATGAAAAAACTATTAATGTACGCACATGATACTGACCGCATTGATTTAGCGATGATTGAAAAAGTTATTACAAAAAATATTGAAGATAACGTTTACGAAATTACCAATGCGTTGCTAGAAAAAAACACCCAAAAAGCACTAAATGTATACCACGACTTAGTCTTATACAGTGAAGATCCTTTAAGAATTTTAAATATCATCATTCATAAATACCGGGAAATATTGCATGTAAAAACGTTAATTGAGCAAGGTAAAACCCAACAAGAAGTACAAGATTATTACCGTGTTTCTAGTGGTCGTGCGTATTATATGCTCCAAAATGCTAAAGCAGTAAACATGAACAGTGTTAAAGAACACTTACGTCATTTAGAACGCCTAGACTATCATATTAAAACCGGTCGAGTAGATAAAAAAACCGGCTTAGAACTATTCATCTTAAGTATATAAAAAAAACGCCATTCAAGTATAATGGCGTTTTAATTTGAAATTTGATCAACGATTTTTGATAAGCGCGATTTTTGTCTCGCAACGTACTGTTTATTATGGATTCCTTTATTAACGGATTTATCGAGTTTCTTGTTTGCAGTATTATAAGCATCTAACGCTTTTTCTTTATTTCCCTCACTCGCAAACGTTTCAACTTGTTTCATCGCACGTTTTAAGCTAGAGCGTAAAGTATTATTCGCTAAGCGTCTTTTTTCATCAGTCTTTGCACGTTTAATTTGTTGTCTAGAATTTGCCACTATCTCACCTCCGTATCGTCAGCGTTTTTATTTTATCAAATCGCCTTGTAAAAAGCAATATAAATAGTGAACATAATACGTGATACTTCAAGGATATTTTGATATAATACATCCGGAGGTGTTCAACATGGAGTTGAAACTCGGAACATATGAATTATTTGAAGTTATTAAAATCGATCCAGAGTACTACACGATTAAAAATGCAACGGCAACATTAAGGCTATTAAAACAAGATGCAACGAAACCGTTAGAGATGGGTGAAAAACTCGAAGTTTTCGTATACATGAATCAAGCAAAAAAAGTGGTTGCGACGATGAAACAACCATATATTGATGAGTATCGAGCTGGTTGGGTCACTGTAATCGAGATCAAATTTGGGCTCGGTGTATTTGTAAATGTCGGATTAGATAAAGACATGTTAGTGTCTAAAGACGATTTACCGATACTCAAACGTGATTGGCCACACATCGGAGACAAACTATTCTGTTACTTACGTTCAGGTAGAAATCAAGTGCTCGCAAAACCTGTTAGTCGGTTTAAAATGCGTGATTACTTTGAGATTACACGTACTCTGGAAGAGAACGAAAAGATTAAGGCGCATGTGATATATCTTGCTGATGAAGGCTGGGTACTATACTCGGAAGAAGGACATGAAATCTTTGTCTATTACAAACATAGTCGCGAGCGATTTAGACTGGGTCAAAACGTTGAGTTAACGATTCAGATTGTAAAAGATCAAGCACATTACAACGCTACCGCACTAGAGCAAAAAGAGCTTATGCTAGATAAAGATGCTGAACGCATTTTAGATTATTTAGAAGCACATCAAGGTATTATGCCGTTTACCGATAAAAGCGACCCTCAAGCTATCCAGGAAACATTTAATATGAGTAAAGCAGCTTTTAAACGTGCTTTAGGCGTCCTTTATAAAAACAAAAAAGTTCTCTTAGAACCAAACCAAACAAGATTAAATAAATAGAGGTTAAAGTATGGGAAGAAGTTTTGAAGTACGAAAAGCGTCAATGATGAAAACAGGATTACAAAAAGGAAAACTATATGCTCGATTTGGCAAAGAAATTTATATGTGTGCTAAAAACGGTGGACCTAATCCAGAATCGAATCTAGCACTAAAACATTTAATTGAAAGAGCTAAAAAACAACAAGTTCCAATGGATATAATTAAACGGAATATCGACAAAGCAGCGGGTGGTGGCGGCGAAGAATACACCACAATACGTTATGAAGGGTTTGGTCCTTCTGGAAGCAGTTTTATCGTCGATACCTTAACGGATAATATTAATCGAACAGTAAGTGAAGTTCGTAACTGTTTCACAAAAATCGGTTCAAAACTTGGTGTTAACGGCTCAGTGGAACACATGTATCAACATTTAGCGTATATTACCGTTAAAGGTGTGGATATCGAAACTGTACTTGAGTGTTTACTTGAAGAAGATATCGATGTTTTAGATATTGAAGACGTTGATGAGGCGGTAGAAATCAGCGCCGATGGCTACGCCCTCGATAAAATAGAAAACGCCTTAAGCAACCTTGAACATGCTGATGTAGTTGATTCAGAAAGCGGTTGGTTTGCACACGAAACAATAACGTTGAGTGACGAAGACTACGAAAAATTCGAAAAATTTATGCATTTAATTAACCAGTGTGAAGACGTTCAAAACGTCTATCATAATGTAGAAGTAAAAGAAGAAAACTAGGGTTTTCTTCTTTCTTAGAGGTGAATCATGAAAAAAGCGCTCATCCTAACATTAAGCTATTACTTCATACAAGGGCTAATCCATAATCTTGGGCATGTTATTACACCACGCTATGTGGATGTTATGGGCATTCCAAGTTTTATGTTTGGGTTCTTTTTTTCAGCGATGAGTTTAGGGCTTTTAGTCGGTGCACCTATTTGGGGAATTTTAGGAGACTCTCGTTCTAAAAAACCATTCATCGTGCTTGGTCTATTAGGGTATAGTCTTGGCCAAGTTTTGTTTGTTTCGACAACGAACTTAGTATGGATGACATTTTTTAGGTTTTTATCGGGATTTAGTGTGTCAGCCTCTGTGACACTATTTTTAGCACATGTTATTTCTTTAGCACCGAAAGAAGAACGAACAAAATACTTATCGATCAGTGCAGCATTAATCGCATTAGGAACGACTTTCGGATATCGGATAGGCGGGTTTTTAGGAAGCTTTTATTTACAAGAAGTATTTTATATCCAAGCGATTACCAATAGTATATACGCATTATTTGTGTTCTTAACAATGAAGGAGTTTAAAACCTCAGTCGTTACGAAACGAAGCACGTTTTTTACAAGCTTAAAAGATGCCACTAAAATGGATAAATCATTATTAGCGTTTTTATTTGCATTAACACTGGCAACGATGTCCGCAACCATCTTAACTAAATATCTTGATGTTTACTTTACAATCGATTTAGGATACTCGACAAACGAACTAGGTATCTTCGTATTTATAACAGGCTTAGTAGGTATTTTTACGAACTTCGTTATTGTACCAATGATTTCTAAACTGAAAAAAGATTTCATGTTTATGAAGTGGATTCAATTAATCTCTGCGATTATTGTCTTTATTGTCTTTCGTAGCGAAGCGATATTATTAGCACTCTACACAGGATATATGGCGTATATCGTTTTAAAGTCAATCTATCAACCACTCGAACAAAACTATATTTCACTAAACGCAGAAGATAATCGTTATAGTACAATCATGGGAGTAAGACAGACCTTTTTTGCGTTAGGAATGATTATTGGTCCTTTAGTAGCGGGCTTTATTTATGATTACTCACCGAGAATGATCTTTGACCTTTCGGCGATGCTATTTGTTATTGCTTTTGGATTAATGATTTTTAGTCAAAACGCGTTGAGTAAAAAAGCTTTAAAGGTTCCTGAAACATCACCACAACATTTAGATCCAGTCGAGTATAAAGCGTCTTTATAAGGCTTATTTTTATTGTTAGTAAGGTAAGAATATGCTATAATACTTTTTGAGGTGAGCGTATGAATTTTCCGAATAAATTAACTGTATTACGTATCCTTTTAATCCCCGTTATGGTTGGGATTTATTATTTAGATACTGAACCAACAACACTAAATACGTTTAGTTATATATTAGTTGGTATTTTTATGTTAGCCTCATTAACAGATTACTTTGACGGATATTTAGCGCGAAAGAACAATATGATTACCACTTTCGGTAAATTCTTAGATCCACTCGCAGATAAACTGCTTGTGATGTTTGCATTACTAATATTACTCGATATCGGGTTTATCCCAATGTGGATTGTCCTAATCATTTTAGCAAGAGAGTTTATCGTTACAGGGATACGTTTAGTTGCGGTTAACGAAGGCACGGTTATCGCAGCAAGTCAACTTGGAAAATATAAAACAGTGACGACCATGTTAGGGATTGTATTACTACTTTTTCATATTGAAATGATCGGGTTAATAATCCTTTATATCGGTGTAGCATTAACGATCATTTCAGGGATAGACTATTTTTGGAAAAATAAAACCGCGATATTAGCATCGAAATAAAAAAAGAAAATGTCACAATTAAGCTCTATTATATAGAGTGAATAGGAGGCAAATTATGGCAAAAGAAGATCGTAAAAAGATTTTAGATCAAGCAATGAAGGATATCGAAAAAAACCATGGTAAGGGATCTGTAATGTTACTTGGTTCAGAAAGTGGAAACCGTAATTTAGAAAAGATCTCAAGTGGTTCTTTAGCGCTAGATCAAGCACTTGGTATCGGTGGATACCCTAAGGGTCGTATTATTGAAGTTTTTGGTCCTGAATCATCAGGTAAAACAACGTTTGCACTCCATGCAATCGCGCAAGCTCAAAAAGCTGGTGGGTATGCAGCGTTTATTGATGCAGAACATGCTTTAGATCCTAAATATGCAAGAAATTTAGGTGTTGATATCGAAAACTTAATTATTTCCCAACCTGACACCGGAGAACAAGCGCTTGAAATTACAGAAGCATTGATTCGTAGTGGCGCGATTGATATCGTCGTAATTGATAGTGTCGCAGCACTTGTCCCAGAAGCAGAAATCCGTGGTGATATGGGAAGTTCCCATGTTGGATTACAAGCACGATTAATGAGTCAAGCGATGCGTAAGCTTTCAGGTGCGATTAGTAA
>SKIW01000020.1 GCA_007116245.1 Candidatus Izemoplasma sp.
CCCATTGATTATACATATTGATTTTACTTCAGAAAAGGTAAAAAGTGATATACTGCATTTAAAAATACTGTCCGGTTTTGAAGCATAAAAAATCATTTAAACTTGTCTAAGTGATACAATTTTTATAAATAGGAGGAGAATTTTATGCAAAATAATTTAATTACATTCAACAAAAAAATGGGCTTATTACATCTTATTCAGGGAATCACTATACTAATACTCGCATTAACGATAGATGTATTTAAGAATTTTAGACCCACGGTGTTTGGGCGCTTTTTCGAAGTTCTTGAATCTGGAGGATATGCCCCAGGCACACAAACACTATTCGACTTGCCGTTTGGTATACTGGTTTCAATTTTTCTATTATTAAGTGCATTATTCCATTTCTTAATCGCAGTACCTTTCAAAGACTACTACCTCTCATCGATTAATAAAGGCATCAACGCTTTAAGATGGTATGAGTACGCCTTATCATCTTCAATCATGATTGTCCTTTTAGCTACTATGTTTGGGCTACTCACCATTGAAGCACTCGTTCTAATCTTCATCATTAATGCACTGATGAATCTTTTTGGATTACTAATGGAAAAGATGAACCCATTAAATCGTAGTAAAACCGATTGGACACCACATTGGTTTGGCTGGATAGCTGGAATAGCACCTTGGGTTCTCATTGTTATTTACATGCTAAATAATGGTGACTTGTCTTTACTTCCATGGTTTGTAATCCCTGGCCTATTGTTTTATTTCATAACCTTTAATTTGTTTGCGTTTAATCAATATTTTCAATATAAACAAATCGGCCCATGGAAAGAATATGTCTATGGTGAACGTATGTATATCTGGCTGAGTTTGTTTGGAAAATCAATACTCGCATGGTTTATCTTTTTAGGAATACTTCTAGCGTAGTTAGTAATTGCTTATACTATAAACTATTGTGTAATCTATGCAAACCACTACAAAGTATGATAAAATTTTTTAAAACTACATATAGTTAAAGGAGCAAATTATGTCTACTACACTTACACTTGATAAAGAACGTTTCTACCATTCCTTTATGGCAGGTGCAAAAGAAGTTATTCGTCGTAAAAATCATCTTAATGAAATCAATGTCTTTCCAGTTGCAGATGGTGATACTGGTAGCAACCTTGCATCTTTAATGGAATCGATTTTACGTAAAAGCAATCTTGATAGTTCCAATGAAAAGACCTACGAAAGTATTATTGAAGCGGCTTTGATCGGCGCAAGAGGAAACTCAGGTATTATTTTTGCTTCGTATCTAAACGGCTTTTTAAGCAGTTTATCCGATAAGGAATCAATTGATTTAAATGAGTTTTCTCAATCGTTAGAAGCCGCAATTCCTTTTGCTTATGATGCTATTGAAACACCGGTAGAAGGAACAATGATAACTTTAATGCGTGAGTTTTCTGAGAAAATCAATAGTTTAAAGGACTCGTTTACTGATTTTACACAATTATTAGAAGCGGCTTTAGAAGACTTAAAACATTCACTACAAAAAACCCGTGAAGCTATGAAGCAACTAAGAAATGCAGATGTCGTCGATGCTGGTGCAAAAGGGTTTGTTTATTTTATTGAAGGATTTACCCTATACGTAAAAACCGGTAAAGACTTACCTTTAGAACTAAATGAAAGTATTGAAACGGTTAATACAGAACATCTAGATTTTGGCGCAGAAACATTCCGTTATTGTACCGAAGCCTTAATTAAAGGCACAGATGTATCGCATAAATCACTAAAAGAACACTTAAAACCTCTCGGAGATTCTTTAGTGGTTGCTGGAAATCAGAAAACAGTTAGAGTCCATATTCACACCGATAAACCACAGGATGTCTTCTATCAATTAAGAGATTATGGTGCGATACTCGAGCAAAAAGTCGATGATATGAAAAAGCAACATGAAATCGTTCATAATCGCAAACATAAAATCGCTTTAGTTACGGATTCTATCGCGGATTTACCCAAAGCGTATGTCGACGATAATCAAATTCATGTGATTCCAATTAGTTTAATGATTGAAGACTCTAATTATTATGATAAACTCACGATTTCATCAGAAAACTTTTACAGATTTATGGATACCCTTACGACTTACCCAACCAGTGCTCAACCAAACTTAAAGCAAGTTGAAAACTTCTACTCTTTCTTGTCTAGCTATTACGATGATATTGTTGTCTTAAGTGTTTCAAATAAGATGAGTGGAACATACAATGTCTTCAAGCAAGCTGCGAAAAGTCTTGAAAATAGTAAAACTAATATTGAAGTGATTGACTCTAGACAAAATTCAGGGGCTGAAGGATTACTTGTTATGAAAGCACAAGAGTGGATTGAAGCAGGAAAAAGTCTTGAAGATATAAAAGAAATGTTAGAAACAATGCGGGCAAAAACGAAGATTTTAGTCTCGGTTAAAACATTAAAATACATGGTGCGATCTGGTCGCGTTAGCAAAGTAACTGGTGTCATTGGAAAAATCCTAAATCTAAAACCGGTGGTTTCAATTGATGAAACCGGTGAAGGGATTATTTTAGAAAAAGCGTTATCGCTCGGTAAAGCGACGAAGAAGATTCATCAACATGTCAGCGAAGTCTACAAATCGCAAGGGATAGAACGTTATGCTATCGTACATGCCAATGCTCAAGACCGTGCCGATGAATACGCGGCGATGTTTGAGACTTTACTCGGTATGAAACCCGCTTATGTCATGGACATTTCAACGGTTGTTGCGATGAATGCAGGAATCGGGACAGTGGCAGTGGCTTATATCGAAAAAGCGTAATAGAAATTATTAGCTACAAGTTTAAACCAAACAAGGTTTATACATTGTAGCTTTTTTATTTATGTTAGTCTAATTTATGCGTATTATTTAATATATTTAGATATTTATCTAATTTGTTATTGATTTATCTATATTTTTAAGTTATAATCGAATTATAAATAGCGATTTCGCTAAATACAGTTGGAAGGGTAATAATATGAAATTTAAATTTGAAGAAAACGCATCCTATCTTTATGACTTATGTATGTTTCCAAAGCTTCTTTATGTTGTCCCAGAAGAAATCTACAAACTTAACACTGTTTTAGAAGACGAGGTCATGAACACCTTTTTGGACCATGATGCTCACATTCGTTTTGTCGAATCTGCGCAAAAAGATTTAGAACCTTATAAGGATCCTCTACTTGGCTTTTACTCAGATGAGCCCATCAGTAATTACGATTTTCCTTCACTATTATTTAGATCATATTCATTTATGAATTATAGTGATTACGGAGACTATCTTAAAACCATCATGGAAGATGACGAACTTACAATAAAGAAAAACTTAGTTTATGCATTATTAACAGTAGAGCAAGATGATGATTCCAATGATGAAGAAGCAAAACTAGAGGCTGAAAGACTTCTTAGTAACCGTGATGATTTAATGAATCTAATTCGTAAAACAACGACAACAGAAAATCATCGTTGGATATTAATGTTATTGATTGAGAATCCTAAAGATTATCTAGAAGTTTATGCTAATCTTATAAATCAAATTAAACCGATTTTTGATAAGTATTTAGCACAGCACAAAGAAAAAATAACGAACTTTCAAGAAACTATTATGCAACCTTTAATATCGAATACGGATACAGCTTTTGAAGAATTGACCTACGGAATCGTACCTAAAGATGTCCTCGATGACAATAACATTGTCATGACATCATTTGTTAATCCTTATCGATTCAGCATAATGACTTTTGGTGAAACACGCGTTATTTTATGGGGTCTTGATATGAAAGCTGGTTTTAAAAAAATCGCAGAATTCGAACAAAACTCACGAAAAAACCGTTCTAAAGTATTTAAAACTCTCTCTGATGAAACCCGCTATGAAGTATTAAGACATATTGCAAGCGGTATTACTTCGACTAAAGCAATAGCAACCTCTTTAGGCGTATCTAGCGCAACAGTCACCTATCATCTTAATGCTTTTTTAACAGCTAAAGTGATTAAAGTAACGAAAACAAAAAATGCGAAATATGTCGTAGACTATGATCGCCTTGAAAACTTTTGGAAAGACTTTATGAATGATTTAAAAGAATAAGAGAAAAGCCAGTTACCTACAATTTAAGTAACTGGCTTTTAATATCTTATCATTGGTGCCTATTTGTACAAGTATACACCAATTAATATATGAATACAAAGAAATATCCCATTTAGAAGTTTAAACTTAAACTTTTTTGATTTATGTTTAAATACAGCCGATCCAATAATCGCCCCCATTGCACCAAAAGATAGCGATAATAATAACAGTGTTTTCTCTGAAATTCTTCTTGAATGTTTAATCGATTTACGCTTGTCGATTCCGTACACAAAAAATGTAAAACTAGATATGATTATAATAAGCAAAATGTAATATAGCATATATTCCCTCCGTTTTCGATTAGAAGTCTATTTCTAAATGCGTAATAACATTCGTTTGAATATAAGAAATAATACCCATGTTTTACTTCGCTTGCTTTACACTAAGCAAGGTTACTGTAACAAGGATAATCACCATGCCGATTAGTTGAACAATCGAAAGATAGTTTTCAAAAACAAACACGCCAAATAAAGACGCTGTAACCGGTTCAACCATTGCAATGATTGAAGCTGTGGTAGCCGGAGTGCTTTGTAAACCAATAAGGTAAATCGTAAACGATACCCCTGCACCTATGACACCTAATAAAAGAAACCATCCTATGTCACTCGATGTTAATACCGTGATAGCTTCAGGTTTGTCCATTAAAAGTATCATTATGATGCAAAATGATAGAAAAGCGATGGTTAATGTCGCTTTTGTGTTCCCGATAGTTGAAGCATTCTTAAAGCTGAAGATGAACAAAGCATATGCAAGTGCCGAAGTCAATCCTGTTAAAATACCAAAATAACTTGCGGATAATGTATCAATATTATAAGCTCCAGTAAGCAAAATGATACCTAGGATAACCCCGAAAATACAACGCCATTTAAACCATGTAGAATGTTCTAATCGTAAAATCAGTAAGATTATAAATACAAATAAGGGTGCGGTATACATTAACGTGGCAGCAACACTTATACTCGTTGTTTGTATACTTAGTAAATAAAATGTAAAGTTCCCAGCAACACCAATTCCTGCTAAAATCGCCCAAAAGTAAAATCGTACAGACTTGATTGTGTTTTGCTTAAAATGCGAAAGATACCAAATTAAGAAAAAGATTAAACCTATAAACCCACGATAAAATGACACGACTAAGGGATGCCATCCTTTATTCATTAATAGATTAGAAATACCACCACTAAAGCCCCAGAACATCGCGGCTAACAAGACTAAGACTACACCTAGATACTTCATCTTATGCCTCCTTAATCAATAAATATCGATGGACTATAAAAAAGAACGCGACAATAATTTAGACGTAAGTTGGACTATATTCATTACTATAATAGCACTTAATTGCTGATTTTTAAAAAAATCAAGCAATGACAAACGACACAAATCGTTCATGAAGATCAAATACAAATCTATGTTATAATGATTTTGGGCAAAAACAAGTAGGTGAAAATAGTGAGTGTACCAATGAGAAAAGATATACAACCTGGATTACGGGTTGCCGTTGTTCAAAAACACGAACAGAAAACAGGCGTGTTAACTGAAGGCTTAGTTAAGCGAGTTTTAACAAACTCACAATCGCATCCTCACGGTATTAAGGTTCAACTAATGGACGGGATAGTCGGTAGGGTAAAAAAAATCTTAGCGTAATTATTTGATAAACCTGATAACCGTGTTTCTTAAATACTAAAGGCACTCAATTGATGAGTGCCTTTGTTTTATATACTTTTTAGTTAATATCGAGTAATGAGACTGTAAATGAATACGTATCAAGATCAAGCTCGCCATACGTTACACTATCCTCAATTGCTTCTTTATCTACATAGGTCATAATTCTATCTAAAAGTTCTCTTGAGATTGTTCGATCAGCAAGTCTAGCGTGATTTAATGTCAAAGTAAAACTCGCTTGAAGTTCATTAATAGTAACATCAAATATTAAATGAACGGCTGTTTCGACAGTAGGATAGTTGAACCGCTTTGCGCTAACGGTTAAGACAATCTGATCATCTTCATTTAATGTCGCAAACATGTAATCTACAGTTACGTAGTCTGTAGCGAGTATATACATACAAGCCTCTGTTTCACAATCACTTAGTGGGTCATACTCATCATTCATGTTTTCTTTAATTGAATCGTAAATCATGTAGTTCATAAATAGCTCAATGTTAGAGTAATCTTGGTCACTGTTAATATTAAAAAAGTCTAGCAATGCATTATGCGCTGATTCAAATGATGAATCATCTTGATAGACTGTTTGTGGTAAATCTTCTTTGGTGATAACCTCATTTATTGAAGCTGTCGCAAAATGAATCCCTACGGCTAAAGATATCGTTAGAAAAAGGATAAAATAGATTAGTTTTTTCATCGAAACCCTCCATGATATTTAATACTACGTACCTAAATAATGATACTCATACTACTTTATTCTACAGTGTCCTAAACCTTTATTCAACTTAACCGCATATCTATTACGTTACTTTTCGATATTGACTTGTGCCTTTTCGTATAATAAAACGTCTTATGCATTAAGAAAAAAACCGACTTCAAAATATGAAATCGGTTTTAAAAAACAGAAAATCTCTCGGTTATTTTTCTTCTAGTATCGCGATAATATCAGCTAATTCTTGCTGCGTAAATGATATATTTTTCATCGCCTTTAAATTGCTTTCTAATTGCGATAACTTAGAAACCCCTATTAAAACAGAAGAAATACCTTTTTGAGCACACGTCCATGCAATCGTCATTTCCGCAAGTGATTGATTTCGCTTTTTCGCAATCGACTGTAGCTTTCTTAGTTTATCACGCAACTCTTTTGTAATATTTTCTTCATTTAAAAACCAAATATCAGGATTAGCTACACGCGAATCTTCTGGAATTTGATCGATGTACTTATCGGTTAATAACCCTTGTGAAAGAATACTAAATGGAATAATGCCAACCCCTTCATCAATCATCGCATCCACAAGACCCTCTTTTTGTATCCAACGGTCTAGCATGCTAAAATGCGGTTGCGTTATTAACATTTCTACCCCGTAATCCCGTAAGATCTTTACCGCTCTTCTCGCACGTTCTGCAGGATAATTACTAATACCTACATAAAGTGCTTTACCTTGATGAACGATATCAGCTAATGCTTTCATCGTTTCTTCTAGCGGTGTCTCATAATCAGGACGATGATGATAAAATATATCAACATATTTTAGCCCCATACGTTCAAGTGATTGATCGATAGAGGCCATTAAGTATTTACGGCTACCGAAATCACCATAAGGTCCTTCCCACATCCCGTAACCCGCTTTTGTTGAGATGATTAATTGATCTCGGTATGGTGATAATGCCTCTTTCATAACTTTCCCAAAATGACGCTCAGCACTTCCCGCAGGTCGGCCGTAGTTGTTTGCTAAATCAAAATGCGTAATCCCGTGATCAAAGGCTTTTAAGATGATTTCTTTAACCTCTTCATACGGCTTTTCTTCCCCGAAATTCTGCCATAATCCTAAAGATAATTGGGGTAGTTTTAACCCACTTTTTCCTACACGGTTATACGTCATTCTTTCATAACGATCTTTTGCAGCTTTATACATTGATATCCTCCTTAATACTTTTTATTAACGATTCCATATCTTTTTTATCTATGTTCTTGTGTCTTTGATAACGATCTAGTATTCGCCAAATAGGTTCTTCTTGCTCATGCCATCTAAGCGGTCTAAAGTTTGTAATAATATAATTATACCATTTCGGAAAATA
>SKIW01000071.1 GCA_007116245.1 Candidatus Izemoplasma sp.
AGTGTTTTAGATAAGATATTAGGCGTTTTAAGTTCTTTAACGATTATCAATGTTCAAAACCAACAAGCGAATCTTGAGGATGTGTTCTTAATGCTAACAGGAAAAACATTGCGTGATGGTGGGGTGAGTTAGATGTATCGGTTTTATTTATTAAGAATTCTAAGAGATTATATTGGACATATTATTTTAATAGGATTACCGGTGGTGTTAATCTCCCTTATGGTATCGATTAACCGTGGTATCGAAGGTGCACCGAGTGTTGAGGAATCAGCTCTTTTCATTGGGATAGTCTATATAATTATGTTTCAAGGGTTTGGTGCAGCCTACACATTTGAAGGCATTGAACATGATTTCTTTAAGCCCTTTAAAGATCGTTTACGTGCGGCTCCAGTGAATCCGATGAACTTTGTGGTTGCGAATATTGTATTTAGTATCATGATTAGCTTCTTGCAATCGCTGGTCTTATTAGTCTTTGTGGTCATTGTTTTTGGTGCGGTAGTACCTAATTGGGGATTTGTCTTGTTGGTGCTTTTTATGGGTGTGTTGTTTGCACAACTTCTAGCAGCGATGTGTATTTTTTTACTTAAAAAAGCGTCAACGGCGCAAGCACTTATTACGATTTATATTATTGCCGGTATGGTTTTAGCAGGATTTTTCTTTCCCTTACCAGAAAGTGATTTGGCGACATTTTTATCAAAGTATTCTAGCCCGTTAGCGTGGACCCATTACGCGGTATATGGCTTTATCAATGGAAAGTACCAAGAAGCTTTATTAGGGATTGGTTTATTGAGTGTGGCGATTGTGGTTGTGGGATCATTGGTATACCGTCTAAGTAAGCGAGCGGTTATATGAAAACGGTATTTGAGCTTGCATTAAAACGTATTTTAAGACAGCGTTTAACGTTAGTTTTAATGATTTCTTTTCCTATCGTACTCGCCTTTTTACCTCAACCAGAGGGAATGCAAACACCTACGATAGCTTACGGTATTTTTGGGTTAGTGATTTTATTTGTTGCGTTTTTACTGACTAAACAAGTCATTGAAGATCGCCAATCAAAAACGATTGTTAGAATTGCGGCTTCACCGATTAGTCATCGTGATTACTTAGTCGGTCATTTAGCCGCATACATGATCGTGATGATGATTCAGCTTACGTTTTTCTTCTTATTATCACTTATTCAGTGGACGGCACCGGTTAGTTTTTATGTTTGGGCGTACCTTTTAATGTTTATGTTTACCGTTATGGCTATTTGTTTTTCCTTGTTTTGGCATTCGATGTTTAAGACCTATGCCACATCAATCGCCATCTTTAGTATTGCCGCAAACTTAATGGCGGTAATTGGGGGAATGACCTTTCCTTTAGCATTACTTCCTGATCGTTTACGGACAGTGGCTGTGGTGTTACCGACGTACTGGTATTCATATGGACTAGAGCAAGCGACGGAAATGAACTTCAATTATGTGATGCTGTGCTTGTTGATTCTATTAGGGTTTGCTATAATATTCTTAACGATAGGCTCTAAAAGGAGATTTGAGTGATGCATTCCTTTCTAAGACCAAAGAGTGTTTTATATGCTGTTATAGGGATTCTTTATTGTTTGATGTTATTGGTTATTAAACCGCAGGAACCTGCGGTTTTTTTCCTTTGGATAGTGTCTTTGGTTTTAGTGGTTGTCCGTTTGCGTTTTAATAGCATGAGTCGTTTTATTTATATTGATTTTTTATTATATTTAGGCTTATTTTGGTTTTATGATATTGCGTTATTTTTAGTGTTACCAAGTATGATGTTGCTGCTTTATGTAGGAAAGTTTTGGATTCTTTTGGGGTATTTACTCGTTTGGGTGGGGTTTGATTTTCTAGGGATTGAATCACTCTTTTTAATGATTGTTTCGATCATTGGTGGTGTTTTAATTTATAGCTGGAATCGCGATAAATTAGAAACGATAAAAGAACTCGATGCTTTACGCGTTAAAAACTATACGCTAGAACAAGAACGCCACACACTCTTAGATAGTCAAGATGAGATATCGAGGATGAGTGTCTTAACAGAAAGAGATCGTATTGCTCAAAAACTGCATGATGATTTAGGCCATGAACTGACAGGGGCGTTGCTCGCTTTAAGAGCGTACGAGGTTAAACAAGAAGAGACCTCTTTTAAAGCGGTTAAAGGACGTTTGGAAAAGGCTGTGGAAAGTCTTAAAGAAACGGTACATCATACTAAACCTGAAGAAGTGTATGGGTTAGAACGTTTTAAAAACATGATTCATAGCTTTAAGATGGCAGAGGTGAACTATACTCAAAGTGGCGATGTCAATCATCTTAAAGCGACGCATTGGCAGGCACTCTTATCGGTGTTGAAAGAAGCGTTAACCAATATCCAAAAACATGCCGATGCGAATGACGTGATCATAACCCTTTATGTCGATGAAAAGATTGTTCGATTAACGATAACGAATGATGGTGTGAAAACATCACAACATCAAAGAGGTGTAGGATTGCATTATATGCGGCGACGCATTGAAAGCTTAGGCGGTATGTTAAGTATTAATCATAGTTATCGGTTTACGTTGATTTGTGTTTTACCTTTGCGATTAGAGGAGGGTGTTTACGATGAAAATACTTCTCGTTGATGATGATACATTAATTACGGAGAGTTTTGAGATTATTCTTTCAAGTGATGCTGATTTTGAGATTGTGGGGACTTGTGAAAACGGGAAAGAAGCGGTGGATTTTGTTAAGGTAAACGAGGTTGATATTGTTTTAATGGATATTCGTATGCCGGTGATGGATGGCATTGAAGCGTGTGCTAAGATTAAAGAACTTAAGCCGGAGGTTAAAGTGATTATGTTAACGACGTTCCGTGATTTTAGGCATGTTCATCAAGCGTTACATGCTAAAGCGAACGGCTATCTATTAAAGAGCGATGAAGTAAAGCGTCAAATGCATACGATTAAAAATGTTTTTAATGGCCAAGCGATTATTAGTGAGGAAGCCTTAAAAGAGTTTACATCGGCAAAGATGGTCGCGTTATTAACAGAGCGAGAGAACGATTGTATGGAGTTAATTGCGCATGGGTACTCGAATAAAGAGATTGCGAGAAGGTTGTATATCGGTGAGGGAACAGTAAGAAATGTGATTAGTATTATATTGGATAAGCTGTCTTTAAGAGATCGCACACAAATTGCGATTTATTACTGGCAAACAAAAGATGATGAATAACGCCGTTTGGCGTTTTTATTTGGTGTACTAATAAAGTATTTTTTTAGTTTCTAAGGTATAATAAATTAAGTTATTTATTAGGAGGGGTTTTTGTGAAAATAGCGAAGGTTATTGCAGTACTAGGTGTTGTAGCCATGAGCGTGGCATTACTCAATGGTTTTATAAACGGTGATTTTTTTGAGGATGGTGGTGTGCTTTTAAACAATCCATGGGGTATTGTTTCGATTGTTGATTTATACGTTGGGTTTGTTTTATTCGCGATGTGGATTGTTGTGAGAGAGACATCGTGGGTAAGTCGTATCGTTTGGATTGTGGCTTTAATGGTTTTAGGGTTTTTTACAGGGGCGCTTTATGTCTTGTTTAAACTGCTTGAATCAAAAGATGTACCAGAGGTTTTCTTAGGTAAACATGGTGTGAGTAGGTTAAATAATGAAAGCGGTCATTAAAGAGTTATACGGCGAACTTGTTCTTGTATTAAGAGGTAAGACACTTGACTTATTACTTCCACCGATTGTGTTTTATTTAATGCTTAGCTTTAGAGGACTCAACGAAGCGTTAATTGTCGCGGTGGTGTTTGCAGTGGTGTTAAATGTCTACCGTTTAGTGCGTAAGGAAAAATGGTGGTATGCGTTATTGGGGATGCTTGGGGTAATCTTTGCGAGTGTATTTGCGTATTTAAATCAAAACGCTGCGAATTATTTTTTACCGGATATGATTGGGAATGTCGTGATTGTGATTATTGTCGGACTGTCTTTGGTGTTTAAAAAACCGTTAGCAGCCTATGCTAGTCATATAACAAGAGGCTTTCCTATAGAATGGTTTTGGCGGAAGGATGTTTATCCAGCGTATAAGGAAGTTACGATGTTATGGCTTCTTTATTTATCAATACGCGGAAGTGTTGAGATTACCTTATATGCGAGTGGTAATATTGAAGGGTTAGTGTTATTTAGTACATTTGCAGGGATTCCTTTGTTAGTGGGCGTTTTGATCACGAGCTATATTTACGGATTATGGCGTTTAAGAACGTTAAAAGGACCGAGTGTTGATGAGTTTTTAGAAGGAAAAGAACCACCTTATGATGGTCAAAAGAAGGGATTTTAATCTCTTTTTTTTATGCTTTATAAGTGAAAATTTATATGATATTAATCAAATATTAGAATGTGCTTAAAGATTTTAAGGGATTATGGCATAATAATAATGAAGTCTTATTTGAGGTATAGATATGCGAAAATTCTTTATTCATTGTGGATATACTATAGTACTCAGTGCGTTTTTAGTACTGCTTTTTTGGCGCTTTGATCTTGATCAACGCGTGACCGAAATTATGTATTTAGGGAATGGTGAATGGGTCGGACAGGGGAGTCGGTATTTACAGTTTTTTTATTTTCCGATGAATGCAATTCTTTTTTCTGTTCCTGTGTATGTCGGTCTGGTGTTATTGCTTTTATCTTTTAGTAAACGCGAATCATTTAAACAGTTTAGAATCTACCGTAAACATGGTCTGTATTTAGCGTTTGTACCCTTGCTTGGGGCTGGTTTTTTTAATAGTGTGGTATTAAAAGGCATTTTCGCTAGACCAAGACCGCATGAGTATGTTAATGAAGGGGTGTTTTATTATCCTTTTCAAATCGCTCAAGCGTACTGGGGACAGTTCGATATGAGTTTTCCGAGTGGTCATGTTAGTATGGCGGCGGTGTTTATGGTGTTTTATTTTGTGGTGCATCCTGTGAATGCGACGTGGAAACGGTATATTCAAGTAATATTAGGGATATATGTACCGATTTGGGCGGTGGTCTCAATGATTATTTCTAGAGTGAGTTTTGGTGATCATTTTGTATCCGATGGAATATTTGCGGTGTTGTTTGTGTATTTGATTTGTTTTGGGGCCGCTAAAGCAATGAAAATAGATACTATCAATGCCTCACTTGAAAAAGCAGACAATGGTTCGATTATTGTAAAACATGATTGGGTGGTTGTGTTAGGAAGCTTAATTATTCCCCTAATCATTATTCTTTACTTTTTATCTCGATTTAACGGTTTAACGACAATTACGTAGTATAGGGAGGTTTTTATGCAGAAAAAAAGTGTTTCTAGGTTAATTAGGTTATTCCCTAAACGAAGGTTGCTTATTTTAGGTTTATTTGTGACGATTATTTACTCGGTGATTACTGTTGGGTTTAGTTATTTAATCCGGATGATCATCGATGCAGCGGTCGATGGTGACCGCACGGTATTTATGTTCTTCTTACAAGTCTCGATAATAATGATTGCGGTTAACTTTGTGTTAGCGTATTTAAGAACACGCGTGATTGGTGTGTATACTGAGCGTGGTGTTATGGCATTACGCGAAGCCTTTGGTAAAAAAGTCACGTATATGCAGTTTGAGTCTTTACAGGAACGATCGTCTGGGGAGTTATTATCCCGTGGGACCAATGATTTAAATAGGGTAAAAAACTTTACGAATAACACTTTGCCTAGGTTGATTGAGATTCCCTTAACCGGCGTTTTAGCGTTGGTGTTATTATTTGTATTTAGTTGGCAGTTAACGTTATTTTCGTTAGTGTTAGTACCGGTGTTAGTGATTGGGTCGAGTTTGTTAATGAAGCCGATTGCGGCGTCGAGTAAAAACGTTCAAGCTAAGCTTGGTGATGTAAATGCGTTAACGATTGATATGGTTAAAGGTTCTGAAGCGGTTAAAGCGTACAACTTAGAACAGACGATGCGTCATAAAGGCGATGTCTTTATCGAAGGAAGCATTGAAAGCGGGAAACAACTCGCTAAACGAAAAGCGATTTTAGAATCGTTTTCTATGGGGTTTTCGATTGTGCCTTTTGTGACTACATTTATTCTTGGTGGGTATTTTGTTGTACAAGGCTCTATGACACCAGGGAGTTTGTTAGCGTTTATTAATTTGCTTAATTTTCTAACAATGCCACTCAGCCAAATGGCGGTTTTGGTTGGTGATGCGAAGCGTGATATCGTTTCTGCAGAACGGATTTTTGAGTGTTTAGATGCTGAGGATGAGCGTCTTGATGGGGAGCGGTTTGACGTAAATGAAAGTGCTCCGATGGTTGAGTTTAAGGGTGTCAGTTTTCAGTATAAGGATGCTGAGGATGTAACGATTAATAAACTTAGTTTAAGTGTTAAATCCGGACAAACAGTGGCGTTTGTCGGACCGAGTGGTGGTGGGAAAAGCACGGTGGCTAAACTGATTTTAGGGTACTATGATACGTATTTAGGGAAGATTTTATTAGGCGGTTATGAGCAAAAGAAATGGTCTTTAAATGCTTTACGTGATCATTTAGCGATGGTTTCACAAGATACGTATTTATTTCCTGATACGGTTAAAGAAAATATTCGATATGGGCGTTATGCAGCGACGGATGAAGAAGTATATGAAGCCGCAAAACAAGCGAATGCCCATGATTTTATCGAAGCGATGCCTGAAGGTTATGACACGATGATTGGTGAGATGGGAAGTACGTTATCAGGGGGGCAGAAACAACGTTTAGCGATTGCGAGAGCGATTTTAAAAAAAGCTCCGATTCTCTTACTCGATGAAGCAACATCAGCGCTTGATACGGAGTCAGAAGCGCTGATTCAAGAAACCTTTAATAAGATTTCTAAAGATAAAACCGCGATTGTGATCGCGCATCGTTTATCGACGGTGCAAGATGCGGATTTAGTGTATGTGATTGATAAGGGGAAAGTGGTTGAATCAGGAACACACGAGAGTTTACTTGAAAAGGGTGGCGTGTATACGAGACTCTACCAAAAACAGCTTATTGAGGAAGTGGAGGGTACGTATGAAAACGAAAACCTTTAGTCGCTTATTTAGTTTTATGAAAGGCTACCGGGCTTTATATGTTGTCGGTGTTGTTGGGTTTGCGCTTTTATTACTCGCGTTTCAAGTACAGATCGCGCTTTTGTTTTTAGCGCTCTTTAATGCGATACAAGTCGGTGAATTTACTGAGATTATTAGACCGATTATTCGGTTTTCAATTATGATTTTAGTGTTGATTGCGGTTATTCCTTTATTTTCGTATTTAAAAGCGAAAGCCGCGATTTATACGACGGGTGAAATACGCAGACAAGTTTTTAATAAATTATCGGTTTTACCGATTAAACGGTTTAAGGAAACACATAGTGCAGAGCTTTCTTCTGTAGCCACAAACGATATTGTTGAGGTTGAAAAAGTCTATGATCAATTATTCTTTGTCTTTGCGATTCAACTGATAAACGGTGTTGGGGCTGGTATTGTGATGTTTTTCATTGAGTGGCGTTTAGCGATTGTAGCTTTAATTGCCGGGATGATTACCTTTATCACGAATATTTTATATGCTAAACGTTTACGCAGTGTTAGCCGGAGTGTACAAGATCATTTAGGCAGTTTAAATACTAAACTATCAAATATTTTAGCGGGGCTTAATGTTATTAGGGTGTTTAATATTCAACGGTTTGTGTTAAAGATTTTCGATAAAAGTAACCAAGACACGTACAAGGTTTCTAAGACGCGTGTTAAAAGACAAGCTGCGATTGATGCGTTAAATACGTTGGTCTTTAGTATTAGTTTTGCCGGGATAACGTTGATCGG
>SKIW01000088.1 GCA_007116245.1 Candidatus Izemoplasma sp.
TATGAACTATATAAATCATTAACGATACCATATTAAAGAAAACCACCAATTTTTGGTGGTTTTCTTATAAACGTTTATGTGGAGCCATTTAAAGACGTTTTTTATCGGTGTACACCACGCTTAATAGGAAAAAACGATAAAAAAACCTTTATTTTTCAATCCTCAGAGATTAATTCAATCATTTCAAGAAACGCAAGAACAGCCTCTAAAGTATCTTCGGTTGACTCAATGAAAGGAATATGTCCTGTGTCCTCAAGCAACACTAAAGTACTACTAGATAGCCGTTCATCAAGCATTTCTCCTACTTGATAAGGAATCCAACTATCCTCTTTTCCAAAAATAATGAGCGCGGGAATTTCAATATCATCAATAAAATCATTGATGCGGATGGTATCGCTTGATAACGAGAATGCCTGAAGTGTTTTTGACGGTATTTGGCGGGTAAAATAGAACATTGGATCAAAATACGCCGCGGTTTGGTACTCTTTTTGATAATGAACGCTACTAAATCCTAGTCTTTGTAAGTAATAGTTCTTAAATATTAGCGCATAAAATAGCCTTGGTAAAGCGTTTGGTGAGTTTTCACTAAGACCAGCACTCGCGAAAAGCATGATTGCTTCGACGTTTTCAGGAAATAGGTGTGCGTAGTATAACGTAATCGCACCTCCCATTGAATGACCCCCTAATATATAGCGATCGATGTCTTTTTCTTGCAAGAAAGCATGAATCATTGTGGCGTGTGATTCCCTTGAATAATCGAAATCAGCGGGCTTATCACTACCACCAAAGCCAATTAAATCGATGGCGATCACATAATAGTCGTCCGCTAAGGCTTCACTTAAATAACGGTAATCATAACTGCTTCCTAAAAACCCATGAACTAAAACAATAACAGGGTTATCTATCGCACCATACTCTCGATACGCCATGTTTAACCCTTCAACCTCAAGAACAATGTAATCACTCACTTCATGGGTTTCAAATTGAGTGTTGAGTCTAATCCCTTTAACCCAACTCATTACCGTGATTACAACTAGAAGAATCGTGACTACTCCGAGTATGATTAACGGCACTCGATATACCCAGCGCATTACTTAGACTTCGCTTTCTTACGCGCTAAAAGTTCTTTATAGCGCTTTGTTAAGGCAAGCTCATATTTACCCACTTCTGAGGCGGTATAATACCGTGATTCGCGTAGTTCATCAGGTAAATACGATTGGTTTACCCAATGATCCGCATAATTATGGGGATACAAGTAGTTATCTTTTGCTTCAAAATTATCAATATTAATCAAATGATTCGGTATTTTCGGGGTTTTTCCTGCATCAATATCTTTTAACGCTGCGTCAATTGAAGCTACTGCAGCGTTAGATTTAGGTGATAACGCTAAATCTATGACCATCGCAGAAAGGGGAATACGGGCTTCTGGTAAGCCGAGACGATGAACCGCCTCAGTCACCGCATGCATCTTAGAAAACACGCTAGGATTAGCTAATCCTATATCTTCATAAGCGATCACAGTCATTCGACGTAAAATACTATCGAGGTCCTCCATCGCAAGAAGGCGCCCTAAATAGTGTAAACTCGCATCAACATCAGACCCGCGAATCGATTTTTGGAATGCTGAGAGGATATTATAGTAGTTATCTTCGTCTTTATCGAGGCTTAACGTCGGTTTTTGAAGCACGTTTTCAGCAATCTCAATAGAAATAATCTCCTTTGGATGAATGCGATCTAAAAGTTCTAGGCGATTAATCGCACCACGTATATCATTTTGGCTATGTTGTGCGATATAATGCAAGGTTTCTTCACTGAACGTAGCACTAAACTCACTTTTATGTTTGCTTAATATCCGTTGTAAGAAGGCATAAATATCCTCTTTGCTTAACCCGTTTAACTTATACACATGTGCTCTAGAACGAATCGCCGCATTAACACTATGATACGGATTATTCGTAGTTAAACCAACCATCGTTATCGTCCCATCTTCAACATGCGGCAATAAAAAATCTTGAATATCCTTTTTCATCCGATGGATTTCATCCACGATAAGAAACGCACCGTAATGTTTCGCATGCGAAACAATCGTTTTAAGTGCTTCTTTAGTGTCTGTGCTCGCATTAAATGTATAGGTGTTTAAACCATAAGCATTGCCCATCACCTGCGCTATACTCGTTTTCCCGGTCCCTGGTGGACCGTATAATATCACACTTGTATAGACATTCTGTGCTTGCATCTTTCTAAGAACACCGTTTTGGCCAACGAGATGATCTTGACCGACAATATCATCAAAATGATTCGGTCTTAAACGGTATGCTAAAGGTTTTTCCATAGTATCACTTCCTCAAAAACATTATATCATGATAAGACACTTTATTCCTGTCATAAGAAGCATATGCTATAATTAATAAGAAGAGGTGTTTGTATGGCATATATCGCTAATTATCACACGCATCATCGCTTTTGTAATCATGCAGAGGGTTCTGTTGAAGATTATGTAAAAACCGCGCTAAACGCAAATTTAAAGCACTTAGGATTCTCAGATCATGCACCGAGTTTGCTTTTAGAGGATCAATTACGCATGTCTTTTAATGAATTACCGATATATATACATGAAATAGAGGCGATAGCGTTAAAATATCAAAAAGAAATAACGTTATATAAAGGCTTAGAATGCGAATATCTTGATCTAAACAGTGATTATTATAGGAAATTACTGAAACAGGTAGATTATCTAATTCTAGGACAACATTATATTGGTCGTAAAACGCAAAAATTTACGTCCTCATACGCTTTAACCACTAAAACGGATATATTAACCTATCAAAAAGAAATCGTCTCAGGCATCGAATCAGGGCATTTTATCATGGTTGCGCATCCTGATTTGTATTTATACGCGTATCCAACCTTTGATGAAACAGCTAAACATGTCGCAAAGACGATCGTGACCGCAGCTGTGAAGCATAATATGGTGTTAGAGTATAACGCCAATGGGATTCGTAAAGGCACACGTAGTACTAAAGAAGGTATACGTTATTATTATCCTCGTCAAGAATTTTGGGAGATTGTAGCTGAAGAAAAGAAGTGCCGAGTGATTGTCAGTGCGGATGCGCATCGTCCTAAAGAAATATACGATGAGGCGATTGCTGAAGCTTATGCGCATTTATTGAAACTAGGGATTAAACCCCTTGAACGTTTAGATATTAAGAATCCATGAAAATTTGCGTTCTAAGCGCGTTTCGTGTTTGGATGATATTTGTACTTATCTGAGAAATAAAAACTTAAGAGAGCGCATTTTTTTACTGAGATTTTCAAGCAAAAGAGGTGGTGTAAATAAATATAGTCATCGTGTTTATTTGAGTACGTTTAGAATAGTCTAAAGGTGGTCATATGCGGTATATATATACTCAACATAGTCAAACCCAACCCGGTTCTGGGAAAAGAACTGGGTTTCGTTATCTTTTCGTTACTTCCTATAATATATATTATGTTAACTTGTCTATATGTATTTGTTAAGCTCTGCGTGTTGATTAAGGTGGAAATGTATAAAAGATATTTTAGTACTTTTTGTTAAAAATGCCTTAAATAAAATATGACTCTAAAAAATCAAAATTTTTAGGCATTGTTCATTTCATGCATTGAGATTGAATATTGTGTGTTACAATTTTCTTGAGGTGATATATCATGAAGAACGTTGCGTTAATTTTTACGGGTGGCACGATCGCAATGAAGGTTAATTCTAAACTTCAAGGTGCCGTTCCAAGTGTTACACCTAGTGAGTTAGTTTCTACACTTAGTGATGTCACTGAGTTTGATAATTTAGTACCCTATGATTTTTCTAAACTTCCGAGTCCTTCTATTACTCCGGAAAAAATGTTTGAACTTAAAACATTGATTGATTCGATTTTAATCGATGATGCGTTTTGTGGGGCTGTCGTTGTACATGGTACCGATACACTTGAAGAAACGGCTTTTTATTTAGATGTTGTTGCTTCAAGTAAAAAACCGATCGTGTTAACAGGATCAATGAAAAATGCGAGTGAGCTTGGGTATGATGGTTTAACGAACTTAGTTTCTAGTATTAAAGTGGCGATGTCACCGGAATCGATAGGTAAGGGTGTGTTGGTGGTGATGAACTACCAAATTAATGCTGCTTGTGAAGTCGTTAAGACACATACCTTGAATTTGGATACATTTAAGAGTTTTGAGTTTGGTCCTTTAGGGATTATCGATGATGACGATGTGATTTACTTTCGATCAACGACACAACGTAGAGATTACCGTTTAGAAAATCGTTTTAATGAAAACACGTATTTAATCAAAGTGTATGCCGGGATGAATGGGGATTTAGTTGATTTCTGTGTTGAGAATGGCGCTAAGGGGATTGTTTTAGAAGCTTTAGGACGGGGAAACATTCCTGCGGTTATGATGGATGCTATTCGTAATGCACGTCGCAATGGTGTTGAAATGGTTATCGTGTCTCGTTGTTACGGGGGGCGTGTCTTAGATACCTATGGTTATTTAGGTGGTGGAAAGGATTTAGTAAAATCTGGGTGCATCCTTGGCGGCAATCTTAATGGACCTAAAGCACGGATTTTATTGATGAGTGCTATCTCAAACGGGCTGAGTCATGAAGAGATTAAAGTATTGTTTAGTCCATAAAAAAAGACGCTGAGCGTCTTTTTTACTGTCCGATAAGTCTTAAAGCGTCTTTAATAAGGGTTGCGGTGTCTTTAGATGCATCGAGTTTTTTTACGATGCGATCGATTTCTTTTACTTTGTATCCGAGTGCGCGTAAAGCATCTTCAACCTCATCTAGGCGGCTTACACGTTTTAATGTCATAGGGCCAAGATTGATTTTACCTTTGAGATCGAGAATGATTTGTTGGCTTGCCTTAGGCCCGATGCCGGGGAAACGGTTTAAGTATTTAGCGTCGCTACCTTCAATGGCTTTAACAATTTCAGCGGTTGTTGCGCTGGCTAATACAGCAAGCGCGCTTTTTGGACCGATACCTTTTACACTTAATAGCGAGATAAAGAGTTTTTTCTGTTCAATCGACTCAAATCCGAATAAAGTGATATCATCCTCGCGAACATGTTGGTAAGTATAAATCTTTTGAGTTGAGTTAACCTCAAGTTTGTAAGGATTAGGCATGATGATTAAAAAACCGATCCCATTTAGTTCGAGGGTAATTTGGGTTGGTTCAATTTCTGTTATTTTACCGATGATGTAGTTATACATAGGCATTCTCCTATCTTGTTCGTGTGCTAACTATGCGTAAATTTGAAGAATTAGAATGGTCGCTAATCCGAAATACACAATTAATGCCGTAATATCGTTGATGGTGGTAATAAACGGACCGCTTGCGACAGCGGGATCGATTTTTAACGCGTTTAAAATAATCGGGATTAAGCTTCCTAAGAACGCTGAAATGACTAGTGCACTAAAAATACTAAATCCTACGACCATCGCCACTAAATGTGGTGGTTGTGTTCCGATTCCAGAAAACGTGAGAACAAAATAGGCCATTCCAAAGGCGAGAACGCCTAATATAGCCCCATTTAAGAGTCCGACTAAGAACTCTTGGGTAAGATGTCGCATGATATTTAGTTTTGTTCTTAATGTTTCACGGCTAATCCCTAATATAGTGACCGCTAAGCTTTGCGTTCCAATATTCCCTGCCATCCCTAGGATAAGCGGTTGGAAGAGTGCAAGTGCGAGTACAGCTTCAAGTGTTCTTTCAAAGGATGCTAAAACACTTGAGACTAAAATATTGAGTATTAGTAAGAGTGCTAGCCATGGAAAGCGTCTTTTCGCGCCTTTAAAGGCTGATTCTCTCATATCGTACTCTGATGATACCGCAGCGAGTTTTGATAAGTCATCATGGGCTTCTTCATCGATGATATCTAAAGCATCATACATGGTGATAACGCCTTCTATTTGGTTTAAATCGTTTAGGACAGGCATCGCTAAGGTATCGTATTTTTGGATATCTTTAACCACTTCTTGAATATCATCTTCAACGTGAACTGAGTAAAATTTTTCACGCATGATGCTTTTCACTTTTTTAGGTGATTTTGCGACAATGAGTTCTTTTAAGTCGACAATCCCAAGTAAGTTATGTTGGTCATCAACCACAAACATGGTTTCGATGACTTCAACTTCATCCGCATATGCAACAAGTTTCTTCATCGCTTCTTTTACGTCCATATCTGGGTGAAATGAGATAAACATGGAGTTCATTTCCGACCCTGCAGAAGAGTGTTTATAGCGATCTAGGCGTTTTACGCGTTCGCGTTTTTTATCTTCCATAAGTGCGAGTATTTCAATCGCTTCATCTTCGGATAACTCTTGTAAAATATCGACAGCATCATCGGGTTCCATGGTATCAAAGATTTGTGCAACTAACGTTTTATCCATACTTTGAATATAGATTGCGGCTTTTTCTTCATCGAGGTTTTCAAAGACATCCGATAATTTTTCTAGTTTAAGATTTAAGTATAGTTTTTCACGCTCTTCTTCATTAAGTTGGGTTAAGGCCTCACTTAAGTCGTAAGGGTGGTAACGATCGAGCTTACCTGGTAAAATTTTTAAGCGGGTCTCATGGCGGATTAAACTGAGAATTTCTTTGGGTTTATTTCGTTTAACAAGTGGTATTTTAGCCATTTATAACACCCCCTGAAGTAAAAAGACAGTGGCGATACCAAAATAGATTAATAATCCGATAATATCGTTTAATGTAGTAATAAATGGACCGCTTGCGACCGCGGGATCGATTTTGATATGGTATAAGAAAAGCGGGAAGAATGCACCGAATGTTGCCGCAAAACTCAATGCTATAGCTACACTTGCACCGACGGTTGCGGCAATTGACACCGCTGAACCGTAATTAAGTGTTACTCCTAGGATCGTTAAGAATATATAGGTAGTCACAAACGATACGCTGCCTATGGCAACACCGTTAAAAACGCCTACGCGTAGTTCTTTCAACACATGACTCACGCGTGTTTTTCTATCTTTAAAATAGTCTTTACTTAACGCGCGGACGGTGACAGCAAGACTTTGTGTACCGGTATTCCCAGCCATATCTAAAATGAGTGGCTGAAAAAACATGAGTACCGTAATTTTTTCGATGGTGTTTTCAAATTGAGAGATAATTGATGAAATAATTAACCCCATAAATAACAATAAAGTTAACCACGGTAAGCGATGAAGTGCACTTCTCCATACTGAAATATTAACATTCGCTTCGGAGCTGATTGTTGCGAAACGTGCATAATCCTCATCCGTTGCTTCATCTAAAATATCCGCAGCATCATCCATGGTGATAACCCCTTGGAGTTTATTATGCTCATCGACAATCGGTAAGAGATAAATCCCATAGTTTTGCATTATTCTTGCGGCATCTTCTGCGCGATCGGTAACTTTTGCGGTAATGACATCGGTATGCATTATATCATCAATGACTTTAGGTGAGCGCGCTTGTATGAGTTTTTTTAAGTCGATGACACCTTCTAAAAAATCGTAGTCATCAACGACAAATAACCGCTGGATTCCTTCTGTGGTTTTAGCGTTTGATATTAAGACTTTCATAGCATCTTTTACATCGATGCCTTTTTTAAGTTCGATATAGTCGGTTGTCATAATTGCACCCGCTGTATCTTCTTTATGAACCGCTAAACTACTTAGTGCTTCACGGCTTTCTTCATTCATCCCTTCAAGGATTTCTTGAACGTGCGTTTCTTTCATTTCACCAAGGATATCGGCCGCATCATCCGGATTCATGTCCTCTAAAATAAAAACCGCTTTTTGTGTATCTATCCCGCGTATGTAACGTGCGGCATCATCTTCATCTAAATGTTCGAAGATTTCTGCGAGCACGTGTGGATTAAGGTAATTGAGCACAAACGCTTGCTCATCTTCAGTAAGTGTGATGAAAACTTCCGCGACATCAGAAGGATGAAAGGCATTTAAGTCATCTTGTAAATGTTTTGGAGAACCTTGTTTAATAATTGCAAGAATTTGTTCGTAGAGGTTTGCGCCGTTTTGGTTTTCCATTGTTTCACGCCCTTTCACTGTAATATAAAGTAATATGTTTTAATTTTCTATGCATGTTTAATTATATTGGTTCGTTCACTAACTATATTTTAATCAACAAACTCAAACTCAAAGCCAAATAATCTTACGGTATCGCCGTTTTGAACACCTTTTTTTCTTAACGCATCATCAACGCCCATGCTTCTAAGCTGGCGAGCGAAACGTTTAATGGATTGATCCGTTGAAAAATCTGTCATTTCAAAAAGGCGTTTTAACCGCTCTCCTTGTAACTCGTAAACGTTGTCATCACCTAAAGTGATTGTGAAGTCTTCACCCGGGTCCTCAAACGTATAATTGACAGTGTCGATAAAGTCTTCCTCTTGATATAGATCGAATGCGGATGTTTGATCTAATAAATCCGCGGTTTTTTGTAATAAAAACTGGATGTTATCGTTTGTTGCAGCGCTAATTGGAATAATTAAGCTCTCACCTTGGTATCGTTCTTTAAAGGATTCAAGATGTTCTTTAGCGGTTGGTAAATCCATTTTGTTTGCCACTATAATTTGTGGACGGTTGGTAAGGTTAAACTTATAGGAAGCTAACTCGTTTTGAATTACGTTATAATCGTCAAAAGGATCTCTGCCTTCATAAGCACTCATATCAATAACATGTAGTATGACGCGTGTTCTTTCGATATGCCGTAAAAATTGCAGTCCTAGACCTTGGCCTAATGAGGCTCCTTCGATAAGGCCTGGAAGGTCTGCACATACAAAACTCCGTCCATCGTTTACCCCAACGACGCCTAAATTAGGGGATAATGTTGTGAAATGATAATCGGCTATTTTAGGCCTACTTTTCGATATAACACTAATTAATGTGCTTTTACCAACGCTTGGCATGCCTACTAAACCGACATCTGCGAGAAGTTTTAGTTCAATACGAATATCGAGTTCTTTACCAGGTTCACCTTTTTCAGCAATCTCAGGTGCAGTATTACGGCTTGTAGTGAACTGAACGTTTCCACGACCACCTCGACCACCTTCTAAAATCGTTACCCGTTGTCCATGCTCAAGAATATCCGCTAGGACTTTATCGTTTTTATGATTGTATATGGTTGTTCCTACGGGTACTCTTAAAATAAGATCTTCCCCAGTTTTACCGTGCATGCGCTTTGTCATGCCGTTTTCACCTTCAGTTGCTTGAAGGATTTTATTGTAACGGAAGTCTAAAAGTGTGCTTAAGCCTTCATCACCTTCAAAGATAATATGCCCACCACGGCCACCATCGCCACCAGAAGGCCCTCCTTTAGGGACATATTTCTCACGGCGGAAGGCGATCATGCCATCGCCACCTTTACCACTTTTAATTTTTAAGTTTACTAAATCTACAAACATGGTTTCACCTCATAGTTGAGCGGTCCAACGCATTAAATCTTCACGTGTTTTAAAACGCAGGATATGTTTCTGCCCTAAATAGCGATCGATGATCGCTCGCATCCGTTTTTGCTTTGTATCGAAACGGGTTACGTATTCTAAAAATTCTTGATCGATTTCTTCGATACAGCCAGTAGCCATGTCGCTTCGATATCGGTGTTTATATTTTTTTTCTCGGTAAATAATACCTTTAAGATTTGTTTTCAATGGGTAATCTAAAATGATAATTGTATCTGAACGTTTAATCCGCTCTATAAAATTAGGAAAATTAGTATAGTTTCCATCAATCACAAAGCGGGTGTTTTTGTGAATAAACTCACGAACTTTATGATTGAAGACTTCTTTATCTACCGCAGCCCAGTCTTTTACCCAATAAATACTATCGAGATGCAAGTAAGGGATGTTTAGTTTTTGATGAAGTATTTTTGATAAAGTGGTTTTTCCAGATCCGCTACTACCAAAGATAAGAATACGGTTCATGCGGTCAAACTCGATTAATCGTTCAAATCCGATTCGATGCATTGGTGCTATATATTCTAGTTCATGAAACTGATGTTTCTTTAAAAAGTGTCGCATTTTATAATTGCTTGGATGGGTATCGATTTTAAGTGATTCATAACCTAAATCACGACAAGTTTTCAGCGCATGATAAAGTAATGCTTGTCCGACTCCGCGTGTTTGGCATGTTGGATCAACTAATATCCGATGAATTACCATACTATGGTTTCTTAACCATTTAACTGTGCGATAAGGAGGATCATTTTCTTCATAAAGCGCCATCACACCGACAACACGGTTTTCCATTTCGTATACAAACAAACTATCTTTATCGATATCTATTTGAAAATGGCGTTTTCTCGGATAGCTTAATTGCCACTGGAAAATGCCATCGTTATGCATTGCGTTAATGACGTTTAAACTTAACATGTCTAGGGTATCTAAATCGTTGTAATTAGCTTTTCTTATCATGATTTCACCATATTATCTGTCGTTCAAAACTATTATACATGGTGCAAAGAAAAATGGCAAACAATCTTCGCTGTTTGCCACTTGATTATTCAGGGTATACTGATGCTTGTTTTTTATCTCTACCGATACGTTCAAATCGCACGACACCATCAATTTTGCTAAATAGTGTGTCATCGCCACCGATGCCTACGTTGACACCAGGATGAACTTTTGTACCACGTTGGCGATAGATAATAGAACCGGCTGTACAGAATTGACCATCTGAAAGTTTAGCGCCTAGGCGTTTTGATTGCGAATCGCGACCATTTTTAGTTGATCCGACACCTTTTTTTGACGCCATGCATTGTAGCATTCTAATGTCTATTAACATGTTGTCACCTCCGATAAATTTTTGTTCGCTCTTTAGGCGATGATATTGGTTATTTCTAATTTAGTATATGGTTGTCTATGTCCTTGTTTACGTCTGTAGTTCTTTTTAGCTTTCATTTTGAAAACGATGATTTTCTTTTGTCTTCCGTGTTTTACGACTTTAGCTTCCACTGTTGCCCCTTTTACATATGGGTTTCCAATGTTTAACTTCTCGCCTCCGACCATAAGTACACGATCAAACGTTACGGTGTCGCCTTCATTTACATCTAATTTTTCAACATAAATCTCTGCGCCTTTTTCAACACGCGTTTGCTTTCCACCTGTTTCAATCACTGCATACATATTAGCACCTCCTCATATTTTAAGACTCGCCATTAAGGTGACTATGCTTGAATACCTTTTCTGTGCGGTATGCTGTTTAGCGTCACAATCATATCAAATCATTGTGAGATTGTCAATGTTTTTTCGCTTTTAAGCCTTATTCATTATAGCATATTCTTTATATTTGTCTAGATAAATGTGATAATTTTAATACTTAAGTTTGATCATGCTCATATAACCATAGTTTTTCAACTAAGGTTTCTTTTCGCATATTCGAGTAGCCTTTAATATTGCGCTCTTTACACATATTTCTTAGTTCATCAACGTGCTTGTCCATGAGCGCTTTTTTGGTAAAAACATCTGGCTTTTTCGGCTCAGGAACAATCTGATCACTTACAGCTGTTGGTTTTGCTTTTGGTTTATTCTCTTTAAATTGCATAATTGCATAAGAAATAAACACGAGTGCGTAAAGTAAGAATAGCACCGCTAAAGCGTAAATTAATATTATTTCAACTGTCATATCAGTGAAGAACAAGAATGTCCCTAGTGTAATAAGCACGAGTTTTACAAAATAAAGTTCAACCGTTAACGATTTCTTTAAATAAACATGGATTAATAAGAAAACTGCACCTTTAACATAAAGGATTAACCCGATGGCCATGGTTGTAGTGAAATTATCAAAACTCACTAATAGTACTGCAAAGAATACTGCTAATAGTAGTTCAGAACTCACTAATACTCTAGCCGTTTGGTTTTTGTAGAACATAATGTTTCGTCTGAAAAACAATAGTGCGTATACGATAATGACACCTGCGATTAAATATTCTAGTATTGTCGTTACTTCCGTTTGGTAAACGACTAATAAAATACTCGCTGCTAATAATACAATGCCGATGATTAAGTTTAAAACTGGTTGTTTTGTTATATATTTTTTCATAATCCCACCTCTTAAGAATAATACCATAAATGGCTCTAAATAGCAAATTAAAGCCTAGAACTTAGCATTTTCTTTAAAAGAATAATAGCTTCCTTTACCAATTATGATGTGATCGATTACCTCAATATCCATAAGTTTTCCATTGTTTACCATAAGTGTCGTAATTTGTTCATCATTCCTTGAAGGTTCTGGGTCCCCTGAAGGATGATTGTGAACGATGATTAAGCTTGATGCACTTACTGTAACAGCGTGTTTAAAGACTTCACGAGGATGTACAATCGCGCTTGAAAGAGAACCGACAAACAATAATTGCTTTTTGATAAGGTGACCTTTGGCATTTAAATATAACGCATAAAACATCTCTTGATTAAGCATTTCAAGATCGTGTTTCATAAAATTAAAGACGGTTTGCGGGTTATGAAACGAGACATGTTTAGGAAACGCTTCTTCGCTCAAGCGTTTCCCAAGTTCTAAAGCCGCAAGCAATTGAATCGCTTTAGCCTCACCGATGCCTCTTAATTGTGTGAGTTCTTTTACGGTGGTTTGGTTTAACGCTTTTAAGCCCTGGTATTTGTAGTAAACATTTCTAGCGAGTTCAATCGCTGAACATTCTTTTGTGCCAGTTCTTAAGATAATCGCAATGAGTTCATGATTTGATAATGCTTCTTTACCAAATTCCATTAATCTTTCTCTTGGGCGTTCTTGATGTGGCATTTCTTTAATTAAAAACATAAAAAAACCTCCATTCAATTTATAGATACAAAGGATGGCGGTTTTTTCTTTAAAGTTTTTCGATTATTTTTAGATGGGCTTTGCTTATCGCTTCAGGTAAATCGTTAAGATTGTACGTGTTATGGGAGCTGATATCGGAATCAGTTTTTATACGGTATACATGTAGATGCCATTTTTTATGACTGAAAATATGTTCGATATCAAATAGATAACTCGCGTGTTTTACGGTAACATTAAAATCTTCATTAAATCGTTTTATCGCTAAATCAATATCAGAAGTTAAGTATTGTGGGAAAGCCATTAAGTTCGCAAGCAAACCTTTATCAGGACGACGGATTAATAAAGTCTGGTTTTGTTGATCTTGAAGAACGAATGTAAAATAGCTTTCATGTTGAATCGGTTTCTTACTTTTTTTTATCGGATAATCTTCTTGAGTATGATGTTTAAATGCTAAACATTGTTTTTGAACTGGACAGATTTCACAAAGCGGTTTTTTCTTACATACTAACGCACCGAGTTCCATCATCGCTTGTGTAAAATCACGTGGTGTCTCGTGTTTTATTAAGGATTTAAGTATCGTCTCAAAGTATAGCGCACTTTCTTTAGTTGACACATCATTTGAATACGCTGTAACACGACTTAAAACGCGAACAACATTTCCATCAATAGCGGGTGTGGGTTGGTTAAAGGCAATTGAATGAATAGCACCCGCTGTATAGTTGCCAACGCCTTTCAGTTTTTTAATTGCATTGAGTTCGTTAGGAAACACACCGTTATAATCAGAGACAATAATTTTAGCTGTGTCGTGAAGATGTTTTGCTCTACGATAGTATCCTAATCCTTCCCAATACTTTAACACTTCACTTTGTGGTGCCATAGCGAGATCCTTAATCGTAGGGAATCTTTGAATAAACCGTGAATAATAAGGAATAACGGTATCCATTTGGGTTTGCTGGAGCATTAGTTCGCTTACTAATATATTATAAGGCTCTGATGTTTCTCTAAAAGGAAGTTTACGGTAGTGAAGCCGATACCAATCACATAGGTCGTGTGCGAATTGTTTTGTGTTTTTAATTTTCATCGGGGAATCTTAATAAGGACCCTGAGTATTGATGAATACCACCCAAGTTAACCACATCATAACCTAGAGCATTAAGTACCGCTTCAAAATACTCTGTCCGACTTCCAGTACGACAAATAATCACGATTGTTTTAGTCTCATCTAAGTATGAGCGTAAACGTGTTTCATCAAGAATATCACTATATCTAAAACCACCGATTGATGGGGGTCTTAATATTCCTTCTTGAAATAAATAGCCGTTTAAAGGTAAAAATGTAAAGCCGTCTAGATAGCCATCCACGTAAGCTTCTTCAGGATTACGAATATCGATAAATAAATACTCTTCGTGATCGATGTAATCCTCAAGATTACGAAGCGTTACACCTTTAGAGCCACATGCTGATAAGATGAATAGTAATCCTAGTAATGTAAGTTTTTTCATAATTGCCTCCTAAAGCATTTCATCAAAGAAATACGTTAAAAATTTCATAATTCGCGCTAAAATTACACGTGATTGACTATATTCAATCGGTTCGATTGTTCCTTCGTTGTACCTTAAGTCTCCATTGACCTCTAAACTATCTTCAAGATAGGTATCAATGACAGAGCGCATATAAGTATTAAACGCTTCATCGTATATCACAACAACGCTTTCTGTGCTTAAATAAGCGCTTCTTGGATCAATATTAATCGAACCAATCACACTGATTTCATCGCCGAAAATAAGTGTTTTCGTATGTAATGAAAGTGGTTTTTGATACTCGTATAGTGTTGTTGATTCCGCAAGATCTTGTCGAATACGTAAATACCCACTTACTGCTAAAATATTTGGATTAGTATAAGGATGGTTCGTCAGTAAGGTTATGTTATCTAAATCATACTCAGCTAGCATTTGTCTCATCGGACGGCTGAAAATAACATACGGGGACTGTATTATTATATCATTGTAGTTTCTTGATAATTCAAGTAATGCGTTAAAAATGACGGGTTCTTTATGCATTCTGTTTAATGGACTACGCATAAATGTGACATTTTTTACTAAAAAGGCATCGTTATAAACATCTGTCATGATAGTGGGTAATTCAAGTTCTCTATCACTGATATAGTCTTGGTATATTGTTATATAGCGATTTGTGTGATGACTTGGAAGTTCGTTATCAATGATGTCACTATATGGATGATTGAACAAATAATCAAAATAGTCGCTCATATCTTCTACCGCTTGTGCGTGTTCACCAAAGATTAAAACATCACGATCATGGGTTTTTTTATCGATATCATCTTCATCAAAATAATAGCGGTCGCCGATATTCCGTCCACCGATAAGCCCATAGGTTTGGTCGACAATCATGAGTTTATCATGAAGGCGGTTTTGGACTGCAAAAGGTGCTGTTATCGAAAACACTTCATAGTATGCAACATCAATATTAGGATGATTTGATAAAACACTCATTGATTCAGCGTCGTTAAAGCCTCTTCCTTCGATAAAGCCATCGATAATAAAACGAATGTTTACCCCACGGTCTGCTGCTTCAAGTAACGCGCCAAAAAAGACCTCTTTACTTAATCCTTCGTGAATGGCGTAATACGATATATCAATGCTTTCTTGAGCATGATTAATTAAAGCGAGTCGTATATCAAACGCCAACAAACGTTCTTCGACTAAATAGGCGTATTGGGGATTTACAGATAATTCCGTGAACGCGGAAATATCATACGTTATGTCATTTGGCATTTCGTAATGAACTTTATAGCTTAATATCCCAAACACAAAAAGGTATGCTATAACGGCATATATTAGTGTGAGACTCCATGAAAAAATGGTTTTCATTATAACACCCCCTTGAAGAAAAGACCGAAACTTACTTAAGAAGTTTCGGATGAATACGTACAGTAATAATAAGTACAATTAAGACCATAACCGCAATGAATTGAGATAAGTCTAGACTTCGGTATGCAGCAATGGTGATTCCGATAATTAACCCTATCGAAAAAACGATGTAGAAAAAATAGGTGAACTTATCATGACGGTTCTTCTCATGAATTCCTTTTTTTAGTGATTTTACAGAATCGATAAACATGAATATAAAGATATAGAGCACAATTAATGTCGCAATCATAACAGATATGTGTACAAGCGAATTAATAAATTCAGTCCAAAAATCCATAAAACCACCTCGCTTTTCTCCCATTATAATAGCATATGAAGGGCTTTAAGACAATAAAAAAACCTCTTTACCGAGGAAGTTCAAACCGGTAAAGAGGTGTGTACGTTAGTTTTCCTAAAACACGTGAACTTTGAAATAACGTAATGGTGCTAATTAGGACATTTTCTGTAAGTAAAGGCATTGGAATTGACGTGTTCATATAATCTTTTAATATGACTTCTCGTGCGATGGTAATATGTGGTGTGAATTTTTGGGGTTTAAGTATCACACCGTTTTCTTTTAAAGCTTGATTAATTGTTTGGTGAAGGTGTTTTAATCTTGCGCTTCCTTCTGTGACTTTTACGTAAACGAGTTTTTTTCTACCGCGTTTAAAAAAGCCAATATCTCCTATTTTGATTGTGAATGGTGTCGTATTTTGAAATGCTGTTTCGATTATATCTTCTATATGATCGAGATCTGAGGTTAACGTTTCACCAATAAACTGGATGGTTATATGAAAGTTATCAAAATTAGTAAAATTTCCTTCATATGCAGTATGTTTTATCACACCTTGAACGGCTTTTAGGTAATCACGAACTTCGTAATCAAGTTCAATGCCTATAAATACGCGCATAGTAGCCTCCTTGTTAAGTTAGCTTTTTACGAATTTCACTAATAAAATATAGTGAGCCTGTAACGATTAACACTTCGTTGTCATTTTTAGGTTTAGCTTTTTCAAATGCCTCATGAAAATCATTAAAGCGATATTTGTTACGATGATTTGACAATGTTTCAAGGAACGCTGCTTTTTCGCATCGCGGATACGGTATTTCGGTAATGTATAAGGCATCGACATGTTCTTCGAGTAAGTTTAACATCCCTTGAGTATCCTTATCCTTCATAACGGTAAATAACGCGTTAATTGTTTTATTTGGATAATACGCTTTAACCGCTTCAAAGCAACGTGTTAGTCCTTCAATATTATGAGCACCATCAATGACAATATTGTTAAATATTTCAAATCTTCCTGGCCAAAACGCAGTTTTGATACCTTCTTTTAAGGCTTTTTCTGTAATCGAAAAAACACCTAATTGACTTAGTTCTGTAGCAGCATACAGTGCTAAAGCGGCGTTTTCAACTTGGTGGTGCCCTGCCATACTTAAGGAGTATCTTTCATCCATAAAGGTAAATTTTGTTGGATGACCTAACGTAATGTCTTTTAAAGGCGCATTTTTTAGATGGTATAGTGGACTGTTTTGTTTTTGGGTTGTTGAGTGGAAGAGTGTATCGAGCTCCGATTGTGAATAGTTCGTAAACAAAGGAATAGTGTTTTTTACAATGCCTAGTTTGTTTTTTGCAATGCTTTCAAGGGTGTTCCCTAAAACATGCATATGGTCAAAACCGATGTTTGTAATAATCGCCGCTTCGGGGATAATCACGTTAGTCGCATCCAATGTTCCGCCAAGACCAACTTCGATTAAGGCGATATCGGGTAAAGTATCTTTGAAATATAAGAAACTGATTAGTGTTACGAGCTCAAAAAACGAGATTTGATCGTGGTGGATTGATAAATAGGTTTTATCAAATTCGTAAATTATATTGATGTATTTGAGTAACTCTTTATCTGATATTTCTTCATTATTGAGCGTTATTCGTTCATTAAAACGCAATATATAAGGACTTGTATACGTTCCTACTGAATAGCCTGCGTTTAAGTAGATATGTTTTAAGTAGGTCAAGGTTGAACCTTTACCGTTTGTACCCCCAATGTGGATGCTTTTAAATGCTTTTTCTGGATGATCAAGCATTTCACAGGCAATTTCCATGCGTTTTAAATCGTATTTATCGCCAAAGCGATGTACTGATTCAATCCATCGCTGCGCGTCATCTAATGTTTTAAACATGTTTTTTTAAGTCCTCAATTCGTTCACGCACTTTTATGAGTTGTGATTCATAATTCGCGCGTTTTTCACGTTCTTGATCAACTTTTACTTTAGGTGCTTTTTCTATGAAGTTAGGATTACTTAACATTCCTTCGCAACGTTTTATTTCTTGAATAAGACGTTCTGCCTCCGCTTCTTGCTTGGTCAGTTCTTCTTGATAATCAACTAAACTACCGAGTGGTATATAGAGTGTGCAGTTTGGATAAGCGAAAGAAAGTGTTTCTTCATCAAACGCAATGTGTTTTTCAATTATGAGTTGTTCGGGATGCATAAAGGTCATGAGTATAGGTTTTTGTTTTAGTAATAGGCTTTTCGTTTCTTGGTTTGTTTCAAGGGCAATCGTAATCGGTTTAGTTGGTGAAACATGGTACTCGTTACGTACATTCCGAACGCGTTGGATTAAAGTTTGAATAAAGTTAAAGTCTTTGATGCTTGAGTGATTGATGGCGAACTGTGTTTTAGGCCATTCGCTAATCATGATTGATGTTTGATCTTTATTGGGTAGTTTTAAATAGATTTCTTCAGTCACAAATGGCATAAAGGGGTGGAGAAGTTTTAAAATTTCACGTAGTAAGTACGCTAGTACCGCTTGGGTTGTTTGGATTTCTTCTTTCGTTCCGTGTTGGAAGGTAATTTTATTGACCTCGATATACCAACTCGCAAATTCATCCCAGGTAAATGTGTAAAGCGATTTTGCGGCTTCTCCAAACTCGAATTTTTCGTAGTTAAGATTGACTTCTTTTAAGGTTTCTTCAAACCTAGATAAAATATAGTTGTCTTTGAGTTGAAGGTGGTTTTCATGTATTATAAAATCCGTTGCATCTTCGAGATTCATGAGAATGAATCTTGCGATATTCCATAATTTATTAATATAGTTCCAGCTGGATTCCACTTTTTCGATTTCAAATCTTAGATCTTGTCCTGGTGCAGAGTTGGTAGTTAGAAAGTATCGTAAAGTATCCATACCGTATTGTTCTTTAATATCCATAGGATCGACACCGTTACCGAGTGATTTACTCATTTTACGGCCTTGTTCATCGCGAATTAACCCGTGAATTAAGACGTTTTCAAATGGGGTTTGATCAGTAAACTCAAGCCCTTGGAAAATCATTCTTGCGACCCAAAAGAATATAATATCATACCCTGTGACCATGGTTTGGGTTGGGTAGTAACGTTTGAAATCAGGCGTTTCGTTAGGCCATCCTAAAGTCGAAAACGGCCAAAGTGCTGATGAAAACCAAGTATCTAGTACATCTTCATCTTGAAGATAGCCTTCGGGTGGGTTGGTTCCAACGTAGATATCGTTGCCTTTATAGTATGCAGGAATGCGGTGTCCCCACCACAGTTGTCTGGAAATACACCAATCTTGAATGTTTTCCATCCAGCGTTTAAAGATTTTTTCGAAACGCGGTGGAATAAAACGGGCTGTAGATTCACTTAAGGCGGTATCAGCAAGTGGTTTCATTTCCACAAACCATTGCATCGATAACCTCGGTTCAACGACAACGCCGGTGCGTTCACTATGACCAACGCTATGTTTTAAGGTCTCAATTTTCGTGAGAATCTTATTCGCTTTTAAATCAGCAACGAGTTGTTTACGGCATTCAAAACGATTTAAGCCTTCATATTGAAATGCCATCGCATTCATCGTGCCGTCTTCTTCCATACATAAAGGCATCGGTAAGTTATGGCGTTCACCAACGATAAAGTCGTTAGGATCATGCGCTGGTGTCACTTTTACAGCACCTGTTCCAAATTCTTGATCAACGTACTCATCCTCAATAACAGGAATTAAAACATCCGTTCCTGGGATATAGACTTTTTTTCCAACGAAGTGCTTGCGTTTTTGATCTTCTGGATGGATCATTACAGCGGTATCACCAAACATGGTTTCTGGTCTGGTTGTCGCGATTAATATCGTGTCGCTATGATCTTCTAAGATATAGTTGAAGTAGTAAAATGCCCCTTCGATTTCTTTGTGTTCAACCTCTATGTTAGATAGCGCTGTTTTTGCTTCGATGTCCCAGTTAATAATGCGTTCTTTACGATAAATTAATCCTTTGTTATAAAGACGAATAAAGACTTCGGTTACCGCCTCACTCAAGCCTTCGTCTAATGTGAAACGCTCCTTAGTATAGTCGACACTTATACCGAGTGCTTCCCATTGTTCACGAATATGATTAGCGTACTCTGCTTTCCAACGCCACGCTTCTTCTAAAAAGCTTTCTCGACCGAGTTCAAAGCGATGCGTTCCTTGTTCTTTTAAACGCGCATCGATTTTAGCTTGTGTTGCAATGCCGGCATGATCCATGCCAGGTAAGTAAAGTGCATCGTAGCCTTGCATACGCTTTCTACGAATAATAATATCTTGTAATGTGTTATCCCAAGCGTGGCCTAAATGTAGTTTACCCGTAACATTCGGGGGTGGGATAACTATTGTATAAGGTTCTTTAGTAAGATCTCCGCTGTTGAAATACCCGGCATTTTTCCAGGTTTGATAGCGGTCTTTTTCAACCTCTTTATGGTTATATTTTTTTGATAACGCCATTTTAAACCCTCCTCGTATAAATAAAAATCGTCCTTAAAAATATTAAGGACGAGTGATCGCGGTACCACCTTAGTTCTAGAAACTAGCTCTCAATGCTTTAACGCAGCAAACGGGTTTAATTACTGTTTTCGTTAAACCTACTTATAGGTGACGTTCAATACATTGTCTACCAGTTTACACCAACCACTGGCTCTCTTAAAGTCCATATGTACTTACTTTTCCTAATCGTTGTATTTATGGATAGTTTAGCATAGCTTATGGCTTTTAGCAAGTTAAAAAAATCAATGTATTTATGAAAAAATACGTTTTAATCTTTTTTTAGATAAAGCCTATAAAGCATTGTTAAACCTATCGTTAAAAACCGTTTGATATGGCATTAAAGGTTTTTAACGTACTCGATAAGGTTTTCTAGTAATAAGTCACGGTTTAACTTTGTGACTGAAGAAAATGGTATGATATCCGTATACTCATCTAGAGGCAACGTCTCTTTTAGCACTTTCAACTGTTTTTGTTGTTGGTTATTTGATAATTTATCCGCTTTTGTTGCAATGATTGTGAAAGGCAGTGATAAGTAGTTTAAGAACTCGACCATGGTAATATCCTCTTTTGAAGGTGTATGTCTTAAATCGAGTAATAAAAATGCTTGTTTTAATGGTTCACGTTCACTTAAGTACCGTTCAATCATCGTACCGAATAAAGCGCGTTTTGTTTTGCTAACACGCGCGTACCCGTAACCCGGTACATCAACAAAGTAAAACGATTGATTGATTAAATAAAAGTTTAATGTTTGGGTTTTACCAGGACTTGAAGAAACATATGCAATGTTTTTGCGATTGAGCAACGTATTTATAAATGTACTTTTACCAACATTGCTGCGTCCGAGTAAAACGAACTCTGGTTTTTGATCTACTGGATAATCTTTTGGGTCGACAATGGTAATCGGTTTTTGGACATCTTGAATCATGGTTTCACCTCATCATGAAAAAATAAGGCAGTTTCTGCCTTATTTTATAATAATATGTTTAATAATTTCGTCGATGGTTTCTACGGATATAATGTTAATCGCGTTGCGTACTTCTTCTGGAATGTCATCAATATCACGATCGTTTTCTTTAGGAATAATAATGGCTTTAAGTCCTGAACGATGTGCAGCGATGGCTTTTTCTTTTAACCCACCAATAGGTAAGACACGACCACGTAAAGTGATTTCTCCTGTCATCCCGATTGTATGATCAACTTTTTGATGTGTTAAAGCGCTTATTAGCGCTGTAGCGATTGTCACACCCGCACTTGGACCATCTTTAGGAATGGCACCTTCAGGCACATGGATATGGACATCTGATTCGTCGAAAAGTTTTTTATCGATTTTGTATTTTTCGTGATTAGCACGAATGTAAGAAAGTCCCGCTTGTGCGGATTCTTTCATAACGTCGCCGAGTTGTCCGGTTAAAACAAGTTTGCCATTGCCTTTATAATAGGCGACTTCAACAGGCAGTGTATCGCCACCAAATTGCGTGTATGCAAGCCCTGTGGCGACGCCAACTTGGCTTTCTTTGTCTGCCATATGGTTAGAATATTTCGCTTTTCCTAGGAAATCTTTAATATTATCGATATCAACTTTAACGTGATTTACGTTATCGCCTAAGATTATTTTAATTGCTTTTCTTATGATCGAACCAAATAGACGGTCGAGTTGGCGGACACCTGCTTCACGTGTGTACTCACGAATCATTTTCATGATTGCGTCATCGGTGATGGTGATTTTGTCTGCACCTAATCCGTGGTTTGCGAGTTGTTTGCGAATTAAATGTTTTCTAGCGATGTTGAATTTTTCGATTTCGGTGTAGCTTGATAACTCGATAATTTCCATTCGATCACGTAAAGGTGCAGGTATATTACCGAGGTAATTCGCTGTAGAAATAAACAGTACTTGGCTTAAATCGTATTGGTCTTCTAAGTAGTGGTCGCTAAAACGTGCATTTTGTTCAGGATCTAAGACTTCAAGCATAGCTGCACTTGGATCACCTTTGTAGTCACTGCCAAGTTTGTCGATTTCATCGAGTAAAAATAGTGGGTTGATGACTTTGGCTTTTTTCATTCCTTGAAGAATACGACCTGGTAATGCACCTAAGTATGTTCTACGGTGTCCACGTATTTCCGATTCATCTTTAACGCCACCGAGGGATTGTTTAACGAATTTACGGTTTAACGCCGCCGCAATGGATTGTGCTAACGATGTTTTACCGACACCTGGTGGCCCAACTAAACAAAGAATGGTTTGTGGGTTTTTACCTGTAAGCAGTTTTACCGCTAAGTATTCAACGATACGCTCTTTAACTTTTTCGAGTCCAAAGTGGGTTTCTTCTAATGCCGCTTCGGCTTTTTTAATGTCGGTTTCATCTTTGCTTTGTTCATGCCAAGGAAGCTCGATTAAGAAATCGAGGTATGTACGAATAACACCGCTTTCGCCGCTTGCTGCGGGAAGCGTTTCATATCTTGAGAGTTCGTATAATGCTTTTTCTTCGATATGTGCAGGCATCTTTTTCTCAAGTATTTGTTTGCGAAGTGTTTCGATTTCGCTTTCTTTTTTTACTTTATCCCCGAGTTCTTCTTGGATGGCACGAAGTTTTTCACGTAAATAATATTCACGCTGGTTTTCATCGATATTCTTTTTAACTGTACGGTTGATTTTATCTTCAATTTCACTCATGTGACGCTCTTTTTCAATATCTTGGAGTAAATAGTTTAAACGCTTTTCAATCGAGGGTGTCTCAATGTACTTAAACTTACTGTTTTCAGCGATTTTTAAGTTACTTGCGAGAATATCGCATAGTTTATCACTTGAAATTCCCGATTGGATTGCTTCTAAGCTTTGTTTAGGGTTATTTAAGATATTTTGAGCATTTTCCATCACTTTTTTGACAATCATGCGAACTAACGCAATTTCTTCGTCGACGTTTTCTTGCATTGCAGGGCGTGTTTCAAAACGCACTTTAAAGAAAGGCTTATTTTCTTCTATACTAAGAATTTCAGCACGGACGATTGGATCAAATTTAACTTTAAAGTTCCCGTTAGGGAGCTTAATTTTAATACCGATTTTTGCGATGACACCATAACTAAGTAAATCCTCTTGTCCAGGATTTTCAACCATTGGATTATTTTGTATGAGTAATAAAACATAATTATTGTGGTTGCGTTCGGCTTCTAAAAGTGCTGTTTTACTTGCAGCACGACCTACTTCAGTACGGACATCGGTGTGTGGGAAAGGCGCGAGTCCACGAATCGCGATACTCGGTAATTGGCCTTCTGTTGTTTTGGTTGCATCAAACATAATGTTTCACCTCTTTTACTAAGCAATTATTTGCTAAAATACGTTATTCTTGATTGAATAACCTGCTTATATTATACGTTATTTAAACACTTTTACAAAGTAATATGACTTAAATTTATATGTGGTTTTTTAGACTTTATTTTCGTCTAAAAACCGTTTTAATGTTTTTGCGACGCCATCGTTATTATTGTCATCTAAAGCGATGGTTTTAGCAATCGCTTTTAGATCTTCTGAGGCATTTGGCATGGCCACAGTGTGCATCGCAACCTTGAATATTTCAAGGTCATTGGTATTATCACCAAACACCAACACGTTTTCGGGTTTTAGATGATAACTTTCCATTAATTGCTTGAGGGCGGTCCCTTTATTAATGCCTTTAGGTAAAACATCAAAGAATTCGTTAAGACTCTGAGTAACATGAAAATCAGGGTGGTCTTTAAAGCGTGTATACGTTTGTGACATCATATCTTCATCGGGAATCACGATGAGCATTTTATAAAGTGAGCGTGTAAATAAATCTTCTTTTGTGGGATCTTGGATAAGTTTAATTTGTGCATCGGGATGGGACTCGTTCCATGTTGTATAAAAAGCGGTACGATTGGGATCGTTTGTGTAGAAGCCATCTTCGGCATAAAAGGTGTACCCTAACTGATGTTGATTGGCGTAATCGATAAAATAATCGACCGTTTTATCATCAAGTGTGTGTTTTGTAATAATTGATTCAGGGTTACGATGTTTAATTAATGCCCCATTATTTAAGATTAATGGAATTTTAATATTTAGTTTTTCAGCATAAGGTTTAGTGAGCTCAAATGCTCTACCTGTGGCAATCGTAACTAAAATA
>SKIW01000031.1 GCA_007116245.1 Candidatus Izemoplasma sp.
GAAACGCGTGACACACTTAAAATTTCACCTAATCTCGCTTCACTTGGAAGCCGTTGACCAGGTTTAATTTCCCCGCTAATGACGAGCTCTTCAATATAATCGTATACGCGTTGGCTTTTGGATTTAGGTTTCATATTTTTGTCCTCCAAAGAGTTCTTCAAATTGTATTATATCATAATACGTTTAGTTTTCAAGTAAGTTATAATACAACTTGTAAAAAAAATAAAGAAGGCTACGCTTAATTAAAAGCCTTAGCCTAGTTTGTAAAACTATAAATAAGGAATCTATTTATCTTCTGTATCGATTTGACACGTATTAATTCCAAACACTTTATACACACCACAAAATGACACTGCAGCGGTAAACGCTAGAATAACTGAAGGGATGAGCAACCACCATAAGTTCGTTAAGATGGCGATAACGGCAAGGATAATTGCGGTAATATAACGTACTGTTTGATCAACTTTTCCAACATTGTTTTTCATTCTAACACTCCTTATTCTTCTTATTTACATTTTATTTGATTTGTGGCGATTTGTAAAGGGTCATACACAGGAGAAAATGGCGGAGCATACGCTAAATCTAGCTGACTAAACTCTTTTGCGGTCATTCCTTTAGAAATCGCAATAGCCATCGTGTTTATGCGATGGGCTACACCGCTTTTTCCAACCATTTGCGCACCGAGTAATTGACCGTTTTCTGGATTGTAATGAAGCGTAATATCAATGCGATTCGCATTAGGATAATAACCTGCTTTATCTCTGGCTTTTATGGAAACACTTTTGTATGTAATGTCAGCTTTAGTCAACTCGTTTTCCGATAAACCCGTTTTAGCAAGTTCTAAATCACACACTTTTAACACCGTTGAGCCCACCACACCTGTGAACCGTTCATCATTACCCGCAATTTGCTCAGCAATAACTCTTCCTGCTTTATTCGCATGCGTCCCAAGTGCGATATACGTTGGTTCATTTGTGAGGACATGACGATAACTAGCACAATCACCTGCAGCGTAAATATTTTTAACATTCGTCTCCATTTTATCATTGGTAATAATCGCACCGTTTTTTAAACGCTTTATACTAGTATTTTTAACAAAATCAGTATTCGGTCTAATACCCACAGCTTCAATAATCAAATCAACAGGATACTTTCCTTGATCCGTAATAACAGCATGGGCTTTTGACTCGCCTTCATAATCTTGCACTTCTTCGTTTAAATGAACCTCTACGCCATGTGATTCAAGCTCTTTTCTTGCCGCTTCTCCCATAAACGGATCAAAGGGGAGAAGTAAGCGTTCCATGCGTTCAATGATGCGTACTTGTTTTTTCATTTCAAGAAGATTCTCAGCAACCTCGAGTCCAATATACCCACCCCCAACAATCGCTACATTACGCATTAAGGGATCTTGTAACGTTTTCTTTAATTGTCGGGCATCTTCTAAAGAGTTTAAGACCATAATATTTTCTAGATCGCGGTTTTTAACGGGCAACCGTATCGGACTTGCCCCACTACCAATTACTAAAACATCATACGCGACTTTTTGTGTCTTACCAAGATGTTTGACATCAATCGTTTGCTTTTCTTCATCCACATCGATCACGTCATGTAACGTATGAACATGAATGCCTTCGTTTTCAAAGTCATCTTTAGTTTTTGCTATAAGTGAAGCCTCTTTCGGAATTAAATCACTCAAATAATACGGCATCCCACACGCACCGTAACTAAGATCTTCACCCCGTTCATAAACATGAATTTCGATCTGCTTATTTAACCGTTTTAATTTGCTCGCCATGCTCATTCCAGCGGCGACGCCTCCAATAACAACCACTTTCATCATTTCACCTTGCTTTCTACCTTAAGTGTACCATACTAAGAACGTTTATTCATGCTTTACACAAAAAAGAAGCCCTCAATGTGAGGGCTATTTAAGGATACCAGATTGAAACTGATTCGTATATAGTTTATAATAATGTCCCTTTTGCTCAATCAAATCATCATGATTACCACGTTCAATAATCTTACCGTGTTCTAACACTAAAATTTGATCAGCATTCACAATCGTCGATAAACGATGTGCAATAACAAATGTCGTACGCCCTTCCATAACCGTTTCAATCGCATGTTGTAAGGCTTTTTCAGTTTGCGTATCAACAGAGGATGTTGCTTCATCTAATATTAAGATTCTCGGATTTGCTACAAGCGCACGCGCAAAGCTAATCAACTGCTTCTCACCAACGCTTAAACGTGCGCCACCTTCACCAACTTCAGTGTCATAGGCTTTATCAAAGCGAACGATAAAATCATGCGCTTCTACCATTTTCGACGCCTCAATAATCTCTTCATCTGTTGCGTCTAATCGTCCATAACGAATGTTTTCCATAATCGTGCCACTAAACAAATGCGGCGATTGTAAAACATACCCTAAATGGGCGTGCAACCAGCCTATAGAACGCGCTTTCATCGGGCGTCCATCAATCAATATTTGCCCTTCTGTTGGCTCATAAAACCGGCATATTAAATTAACAATCGTCGATTTACCCGCTCCGGTATGCCCAACGAGCGCAATCGATTGTCCGCGTTTTACGTCAAGACTAAAGTCATCTAAAACTTTTTCACCTTTAGTATACTTAAACGTCACATGATCAAATGTGACATCACCCATTAAAGGCTCCCAGTTTTCTAACTTAGGATCTTTAAACGTACCGTAATGTGCTAACACTTCAGGTGTGTCCTTAATATCAGGTTCTTGGTCTACGAGTGAAATAATCCGTTCGGCACTCGCTTGGGCTTGTTGGAATCGTGCTAAAATATTCGCGAGTTGCATCACCGGTTCAAAAAACTGCATAACGTAATTAACAAACACATACAATGTCCCAACGGTAATAATCGTTGTGGCGACTCTTAAACCCCCGTAGTAAAACACGAGTGCTGTCGCAACCGATGCGATAAATAGAATCGTTGGAAAGTATAGTCCTGCAAATATCGCTGCTTTAATAGAATGGCGGCGCATCGATGAGGTTAAACGATCAAACTCTTGATAATTACTGTCTTCTAAAACGAGTGTCTTTGTCGTTTTAGCACCCGTAATACCTTCATTAAACGCTCCGGTTATTTTAGAGTTTTGCTTACGAATATGACGATAAGCCTTTAAAATTCGTTTCCTAAAATAAATCGATGAGTACACTAATAAAGGCAAGACACTTAAGGTGATTAACGCGAGTTGCCAGTTAATCACAAACATGACTACACTAATCCCAATCATCATCAAAAGACCCCAGGATAAATCGATAAGTCCCCACGATAAAATATCACTTAAATTACGTGAATCACTTGTCATCCGTGCCATAATCCAGCCTACAGGCGTTCTATCATAATACGAAAACGGTAACTGTTGGAGTTTGTCGAAAGCACTTTTGCGTATCGCATAAGCCAGTTGATTTTGAACTTTTCCTGCATAAATAATAAAGATAAAAACCATCAACGATTGTAAGGTAATATACAATAAGAAAATAGCGATAAAGCGCGGTAAAAGTGATAAATCACGATTCGCAATAATCGTATCGATCGCATAACGATTAATTAAAGGGTAAATAACATCCCCAATCGCCAACATAATTACCGAAGCAACCCCGATGATAATAAACTTTTTAAGCGGCTTCATATACGTAAAAATACGCTTCCAAACATTAATATCAAAACTCGTATCCGTATACGTCTCTTCTTCGAAATATGCCATTATTTTGCACCCCCTTTGATGCGTTTATAAGCATCATACGCAATCGAACTTTGAATATCCCAAAGCTCAGCGTATAAGCCATGTAACTCTAATAAACTTTCATGGGTTCCTGATTCAACAATTTCTCCATGATCAAGAACGATTATTTTATCCGCTTCTTTCGCGGTGACAATACGGTGCGTGATAATAAACACCGTGGTATTTTTCCAATAACTGCTCAAGGCTCTACGAATTTGAATATCGGTTTCAGTATCAACCGCGCTTAAAGAATCATCAAAAATGAGGACAGGTTTATCATCTAAAAGCATTCTCGCAATCGCGACACGTTGTTTTTGTCCACCACTTAATGTTACACCACGTTCGCCAACTAATGTGTCATAACCAGCTTCAAACCCTAAGATATCTTCATGAATTCTCGCAACATTCGCGGCATTAAAGACTTTCTCTTTATCCGCGGTTTTTTTCATAATACCGATATTATCATAAATCGATTTAGAGTATAAGAAAGGTTCTTGTAAGATAATACCAACGTGTTTTCTTAACCACCGTTTATTAATATTTCGAATATCTGTGCCATCAAACTCAATTGATCCACCTTGATTCTCTAATAATCGCACCATTAAATTAATAAGGGTACTCTTACCACTCCCGGTTTTACCAACAATCGCAATCGTCTCTCCAGGATTTACATCAAAACTCACGTTTTTCAATAAGTTTTTATCATCATCATCGAATTTAAAACTAACATTTGAAAAGCGAATATGGCCTTTAATCTCAGGTGTATAATCAGTATCATTTTCATGTTCAGTCGGTTGGTCCATAATCTCATCGATACGATCAAGGGCAACGGTTGTCTTCCCAAAATCACCGATAATTCGTCCTAATTGTCGCATCGGCCAAACGATTAACCCAACATAGCTTAAAAACGCTATATACTCGCCCGCACCCATTGTTCCAGCAACCGTAAAGTAAATACCAAATGCTGCAGTCAGTGCGTACTGTGAAAAGATTAAGAAATCTGTCGAACTCCAAAAGATTGCCATTAGTTTTAATAAAGTGTAGCTTTCTTCACGGTAAAGTTCACTCGTTTTATCAAATTTCTCAATTTCAAAACGCTCATTCGCAAACGCTTTAACCACACGAATGCCTGTCATACTCTCTTGTAATGTCGTGGTCATTTTACCTTCAGCTTCTTCAACACGTTTAAAGACCTTCTTAACGAATAAGAAGTAAACAAACGCACTTAAAAACACAATCGGCGCGACGGCAATCGAAATCAGTGTTAATGTAACATCCATTCTCGTCATTTGATAAATCGCAAAGCTCATTAAAAAGACAAGTCTTAACACCTCAACGAGTTGTTCACCGATAAAGACACGATAGGTATCTACATCGGTCGTTGAACGTTGAATTAAATCCCCTGTTTCAGCATGTGAATGGTACGTAAAGGAAAGATTTTGTAAATGATCGTAAATCTTGTTTCGCATACCATACGAAACCCGCTCTGCAAAAAGCGCTGTAACCACACGATGTAAAAAGATAAACACCACTCTAAACAGCATGAAGACTACAGAAAAAATGGCCACCATAAAAAGTTTGGATTGAATCGTATCTCCCTCAACAATCCGTTGTATAAATACCGGAAGTGCCGAAGGAAGATCATTAAAAATATGATCGACGATGTGTTGGATAAAAAGCGGTGGCAAGGTACGGAAATACTGTAAAGAAAACAATATAACCACACCGATTACATATAAATAAACGTGCCCTTTCATCCATTTTGTAAATTGTTTCATTCGTTTCATTAAGTCACCTACGTTCTGTCGTTAGATTTTGCAAATAAAAAAATGCCTTCCATCTCACGATAAAAGACACTTAAATGTATAGGGAAAAAGACCTATTCAGTTTCTTATCATTGATGGGATACCATGGTTAAAAAGCGTGGTTGAGACCACATAAACAGCTGCTTGTGAATTACGTAATTTAATCATAGTGTCACCATCTTTCTTGCAAAGTCAAAAAAATTTTACCACACTGACCTAGATATGTAAACCTTTACTTACAAAAAATTAAGAAATACCATCATCTTTTGGCTTTTCAGCAGGTTTCGTTAGTAATTTTTCAGGATTTTTAATATGAGACTTAAAACGCTTAATCGTTTGCGCAAAATAATAACCATCACAAATCCGCTCATCCACAGCGATTCTCATCGCCATTTTACGGATTTTTTTAACTTCATTTTCTTTTGTTAACTCAAGATGTTTTTCTTTTGTCCCAAACGCGATAAAAAAGCTTGTTGTTCCAAAATCATAAATATGGTGATAAACCGGCTTTATGCCTAAGCTTCCTAAATCAGTCACAAACGCACTTGAATGAAAGGGACTCGCATTAATTAAAAATTTCGGCATTAAACGATGATTATCCAGTCGTCTTACTATGAACATCGCAAAACGAATTAACCACCCTGGCATTAAATTTAAAAACTTCGCCGCTTTATCCGTTTCATTTTTATTCGACACTTCACGGTTTTTAACAATCGCCTCATTCACCTTACTCACAACATCAATTAAGGTATCATCTGCTTGCAGTTTTACCTTCACAATCGTTTCATCGGCATCCAAACTAAACTCTTTTTTCATCGCAAAACTATACGCATATTCTTTCCTTGCGTACACTTTACGCCCAGCGACAAACCGGTTTGCTTTAGGAAACTCAACCATCGTGCGTAAAATAGAAGCCAATACAATATGTAAAAACAGCACACGATGCCCTTCCTTACGCAACTTTTTAATTAAATTTTCACTTTCTTCTAAAATAATATCATCATCAAAAAACACCTGTGCATCATACCGCTTAGGCATAATGTAAGGAATCAACCGTAAGATTGGATCTTTATGTTTAACGCGTTTACCGTCGGCGCGGTCAAATAGTATTCTTCTCAAAAGTATCGCCTCCTTCTATCATTATACACTAGCCGACAAAAAAAATAACCCTCTACTTTTGTAAAGGGTTATAAATTTATGCTTCAAACTGTGCTTGATATAAGCTATGGTAAAAACCACGTGCTTCTAAAAGACTCTCATGACTACCACGTTCAATTAATCGACCCTGATGTATGACAATGATTTGGGATGCTTTTTCAATCGTTTGTAATCGATGGGCAATCACGATACTCGTCCGTCCTACCATTAATTTAGCCATGCTTTCTTGAATTTTAGCTTCTGTACGCGTATCGATATTCGATGTCGCTTCATCAAGAATTAACAAGCTAGGATTCGATAAAATCGTTCTTGCGATACTAATCAACTGACGTTCACCTTGCGAAAAGTTTTGGCCACCTTCAAAGACTTCTGTGTCGTAACCTTTCGGTAGTTTGGAGATAAAATCATGTGCACCGGCTTGCTTAGATGCCTCGATTACCTCTTCTTTCGTTTTAGTGAAGTCGCCGTAATGAATATTATCAAAAACACTCCCTTTAAACAACTTGGTATCTTGTAAAACGACACCAATATGTTTTCTTAAAGCATCTTTTTTAATCTCTTTAACCGATTTACCATCGATTTTTATATCGCCTTTTTGAATATCATAAAAACGGTTAATCAAATTAATCGTCGTTGTTTTTCCGCCTCCGGTAGGCCCAACAATCGCAATAATTTCCCCTTTATTCGCTTTAAAACTAATATCTTTTAAAACAAGTTGATCCTCATCATACCCAAAGTGAACATGTTCAAAAACAATCTCTCCTTCAAAATGTTCAACATCCTCTAGGCCATCATCTTCATATTCACTTTCAGCATCAATCATCTCAAAGATTCTCTCAGCACCCGCAATCCCTTGCATTAACGCATTAAAGAGTTGGCTTAAGTTTGCGATTGGCATTATAAACTGTCTTGAGTACTGACTTACACCGGCAATTTGTCCGATGGTAACCACAAACGGTGCGTACAAATAAAACACAGCACCAAC
>SKIW01000083.1 GCA_007116245.1 Candidatus Izemoplasma sp.
ATTTTAGGTAAAAGCAGCTTATAAAACATTAAATAAATTAAGATGAGTGCCGTAAATGAAAATAAAAGTATCTCCCATAAAGATGAGAATAAACGACTCTCAAAAACACCGTATATAACCAATACAACAATTAACATAGAAAAGGCTTCTTTAAAAAAAGTTATCGTGGCTTGCATAACATGTATTGGCAATGTTTTAATGTTCCATCGTTTAGTACTTAGATGAATTAACACCGTTCCTACAAAGACAATACTCAATGGCAATATTAATTGTTGTAGACTGCTTAACCATACTTCATTAACGAATACCCAAAATGACGTTATCAGTACTAATAACCTTAATAATCCGTTACGAAACACTACCCGTAAAGACTCATTTCTTCGTAAAAACACATAGTTTAAATAATCGACATAAGACTTAAATACCATCACAAGAGCAACTAAAACAATCATAAACCCCATTATGATTCACTTCCGATAATCTTAACTAACACCCTTTTGCGACGTTTACCATCAAACTCACCATAGAAAATCTGTTCCCAAGGGCCTAAATCTAACTGTCCTTTAGTTATAGCAACAACCACTTCTCTTCCCATAATAGTCCGTTTCAAATGCGCATCTGCATTATCTTCATAGGTATTATGACGATATTGCGTATACGGTTTTTCAGGTGCTAATTTTTCTAAGAATACCTCGAAATCATGATGTAGTCCAGATTCATCATCGTTTATAAATACACTTGCGGTAATATGCATAGCATTACATAATAGTAACCCTTCTACAATACCGCTTTCCCTTAACACTGTTTCAATATCGGGTGTTATATTTATGAGTTGTCTTCGAGTATTGGTATTAAACCATAATTCTTTTCGATATGTTTTCATAACTGCCTCCTATTTCATCGTCATTTTAGTTACTTCAAGTAGTTTATGGCTATATAAATACGCTTCTTTATATATTCTTTCTGATTCTAAAACCGAAATATAAAGCTTAAAGGCGATTTTAATTAAAGGAAAGACTTCACTATCATAGGATTGATCCGCAAAGATTTTTAGTTTCGCTATAATCGCTTCTGTTTGATTCGTATTCATCATTTCTATCATTGCATCATACCCACTATTTATCGCTTTCAATGATGCATCATAGCGGTATATTTTAGTCTCATTCATAAGGTGTTGTGCTTCAATATAATACCCTAATTTGAACAACACATAGACTTTATGAAAAACATACTCTATCGTATCAATTTTGAAATAATTAAACAATTCTAAAGCACCTTTATAATCACTTAACGCAATGCAATAAAGCGCCTTTTGTTGGAGTGAATAATTGTATATATAAGGATTTAAATGAATCTCACCGTAATGTAAGGTTTCACGATTGAGTTCTTCGAAACTTAGATAATCATTGGTATATATAAGCAAACGTTGTTCAATTAGTTTTAGATCCATCAACCGTTGGAAGTTATTTTGATCTTGAAACGCAGATTTTGCGGATTCAAAACACCGTAGTGCTTTTTGATACGTTTTGTAACTAAACCCGTACATAATGCCTTGATAATATAGGTTCATCGATTTTAAGCTATCACTCTGTGAACTATTCAGGTGTAATGCGAAATAGCTTTTTGCTTCTTCGATGTTATACTGCATAGTTGCATAACGAGCGCGCATTAATAAATATAACTCTAAGTATATACCCTTAAATGCTTCTTCAACAATAATCAATCTTTTAACATATTTTTCAATCGTATCGAAATCCTGTTGTGTCATTAATAAGTATGCTACTTTTAAAATATAGTACTCTAGAAATATCGGAGAATTTTCAAATGCTGATTCTGGTTTAAAAAATGTATCAAAGATTTCCTTCGCGAAACCATATTCCATGTAATATAAATGCCGAAGCAGTTTATCAGAATGCGTTTCAAATGCTTTTACCGATTCTTCGAATGTTGATGTATCGATATTGAATAAAGTCATCATTTGCTCATATAAATGGTTAGATACTTCTATCGTACCTTGCTCAATACGGCTGATTAAACTTGGAGATATACTTAAAACGTTACTCAGTTTTCTTAATGTATACCCTTTTTCATAACGGTATATTCGCAGTCTATATCGACAAACTTCTTTATGCTTTTTTGTTATCATAAACATCCTCCTGTTCGTAATGCAAACCGATTATAAGCAAAATTTCGATGGAAACAAATAAAGTATGTTAGACTATTTTTAGAGGTGAGAACAATGTTAAGAACAGTATGGCATGAGCAAATCAAACCTAGTGGACTACGACTATGGGCGATCGTTTTTATAATTGTCTTTAGTTTATATAGTTTTTTTGATATTCTCGCTTTTAACTCTTATAGCAATATGGTTGCTGAGCTAGGGCCATCACTAACGAGTGTTCATATAATTTTAAACGCCGTTATGGCGCTTTTAACTAGTTTTATGGTCTCTATGACGCAAATTAAGTTACGACTTACTAAATCAGAGCCTTTAGGATCCACCGGAATCCCAACATTCTCGTTTGTCTTTGGATTATTAACCTTCGGATGCACACCGTGTGTCGTAAGTTTCTTAGCCGCTGTCGGTATTGCTTTTACCCCGATAGTATTCCCAAACGGCAATCTTTTATGGAAAATGATGTTGGTGGTATTAATTACAATTGGTGTTATCTATATTTTATGGCGTATCGAGAAAAGCACCTGTAAAGTTAAAATTTAAACCAAGCTGAGCTTGGTTTTTTTAATACTTTTGACGGTTCGCGATAACCCCTCTTACACCACCACGCGGATCTTTTGTATCACCATTATATCTCGGTATAAGATGGATATGTAAATGCATCACGGTTTGTCCTGCAGCTCGACCGTTGTTAATGCCTATATTATATCCATCTGGCATAGTCTCTTTATCCAATATTGATTTTAATGTAAAAATAGCTTTATCAAGTGCTCTACGTTCTTCTTTAGTCGTTTGAAAATAGCTCTCAATATGCCGTTTAACAATAACCAATATATGTCCTTTAGTTACTGGATAAGCATCATATATAGCAAACACTAAATCATCTTCATAAAGTAGCTCTTTATTGGTTTCACAAAATAAACAAGCCATCTTAACCTACTTTCCACGCATGATATTAATCATCAATAGATTAAGTTCATGTGCTTTTTTATACTGACGGGTTTTAGTATAGTACTCAATGATATACGGAAACATCAATTGCGCATCTAAATAGTATTTAATAGATATTGCTTTATTAAAATAGTTCTCGGCTAACTGAAAGTTGGATTTATTCATCGTTCCTTGTGTGTTTAATAATAATACAAACCTAAGACCTGTTTGATACATTTCGTCTTCTGCATCGGATGGTTGATGTTTTAAAACATCATTATAGAAGTCAGTGTTTAACGTGTTTTTTAGATGATGTTCTGCGAAAGCGTAATAAAAATAAAACCGGGCGTCTTCATCGATTTCTGAGTCGCTAAATTTTATGACTTCTTGATATTCTTTTAATGCTAGTTTGTAGTACATATAATGACTTAATATAAGATTTTTAAACGGTTTTAAGACTATTTGATCTGATAATGACAACAAGTTTTTGAAATCACGATCCAGACTTTCGAAACGTTGAAGTTTAAGTTGGGTGATTGCTTCATATACTTTAATATAAACAGATGACATGAAATGATTATACCTCTCATATATGATGCGGGTTTTTTTAAAATAGTGTTCTGCTTCAAATAGTTTGTATTGATCGCTATAAATTCTTCCGATAATCATCCCTGATAAAGCATGTATTTTATTGTCCGTTGTTATATCGATCGCGGTAAGCAAATCTTTTAATGCTTTGTCGATGTCGTTAAACTTATACCTACTTAGTCCGCGATACATATAAAATAAGGGTTCTTGGTCTTTAGAAAGCCTTTCAACAACACTGTATAAATATTCATCATACTGAGTATTGTGTTCATTATATAAAACATTTCTCATATATGCATAGCCTTGCATGATTAATAAATAATCAGCAAGTTGTAAACTACTAAAATAATAGGTTTCATGTGGTTTTAGTTCTGCATAAATCTTTTCAATCTTCACTTGATCATTATAAAAAACCGCTTCATGAAACAGTACTTTTCGGCTTTCAATTAAAGCAACTAATTCAGGTTTTTCTCTGAGATTATGCTTAAATGCCCTTGTGATTTTTTCATAGCTTGATTTTGTTAGTTTTACAGAGACGTTTTCTACTTTATTTAAAAACGTGTGTGATAATTTAGTCTCTTTAGAGAAATCTCTTAAAGACCATTTTTCTCGAAGCCGCGATAGTTTTACATACACTGCAAATGCGTTTAACGCTTCGTTGATTTTTTCTAATGATATCATGTTATCACCTTTTTTTCTCGTAAATTAAGCCTGATAAAATCATCGATTTGCGCCATTTTAAATACGCATCATACCGTGATGGTAAAAGTGTAAACAATGCGAAATGATCTTCCCGCAATCTTCTTTTCAAGTGTTCTATTTGATCATATGTCCAAGTAAAGGGGTGCTTAGCGATAATAAGTTGTTGATCTAACTTGTGAATATCATACGTATCTAAGACTGTAACCCCTTTTGGTAACCTTAAATTTATTAAATCAGACGTTGCATTTAATTCAAATGTATACCCCTTAAGTAAGTGGGATTTAAACATACTGTAAAACTGATTAATACTGTCTGTACGCAACTCTTTTTTATGATTTAAAGCCATCACAAAATCCGTTAGTAAATCATGTGCTGATGTACGTTTAATTATTTCATTATAATCCGCGTATAACCCCATGTTTGTGCCTTCTAATGAAGCTATAAGTTCACCGAGTTCAGGATGGTTTTTAATCCAGTCATACGTCTCATTAGGCGTTAGTGGGTTTACCGTTAAAGAAATCGCTGTATAATGTCGCCTAGGTCGATCATAAAAAGTTGAAACAAGACAGGCATTGTTTTTCTCAACTTTAGATTTAATATGTTTCTTTTGTAGATTAAACGGCGTAAAAATTTGAGTGTCTGTCATTTCACTAACCGCAATCTCTTTTAATATACTATCCGCTTCTTGATCTGATACATGGTTTATGAACTCTGATTGATTATTAACTGGTATATAATGATGATGTGGTAACCCTAATTTACGGAAGCTATGTTTTTTTACAATATCATCTGGTAGAGCATCATATACATGATAAGGTTTATGATAATGTTTAGCGTGAATCATGCTTAACGGTAATAGTTCGTGGTAATGATAGGGTAGATAATGTTTTTGATAACGTTCATCTATAATCGTCACTTTATCAGCATACATTAAATCGATTAGATGATTATGATTCGGTTCAATAAGCATCAGTTGATCGAACATGTTTAAGCGATATGGTATCCGCTGAGTATCTTTTACTATAATCGTCTTAAAGACTTGTTTAATTAAATGAACGTTTGCTACTGATTTAAATAGTTTAACCATGGTTGAATACCGTATGTTTTGATCTCTCTCATTAATTGCATCTTTTAAACGTTTAAATGCCTTTAAATTAAGTTTTTGAAGGTTTTTTTGTGTCTCTTGCTTGATAGTTTTAAGCAATGCGTGTTCACTCACAATAATGTCGTTTAAAAAGGGTAAACTTGTGATTGGTGAAGATTGATACAATGCTTCTAGTGTCATATCTAGTGAAACATTAAGATGAAAATCATCGATTTTTTGTAGTGCTGATTTATATTCACGGTTCATTAATACCGCATCTTGCCATGTGTATCCCTGAAGTATATCTTGATAGACTTCTTCATAATCTATAGCAGAGATTGTTTCATTCACAATCTCAGTTTTTTGTTTTTGTAAGGATTTTAATGCGTTAATGCTTTGATTAAACGATTCCTTAGTACGCATATCCAATACTAAATGCTTCGTTTCTTGTGGGATTTTATGTGAAGGATCAACAATGAGTACTGTTTGATGGTTAAGTAAACTCGTAACCATTAAATGATTTATTAAGCGTTCAAAATCCGTGGTAGTATCAATGTCAATTAACGTCACTGGGTGTTTTAAACTCGTGTAAGCCGCAAAGTTTTCAGGAATTTTTAAGTTCTCATATACATGGGGTAACCGGTACGTTTTTCTCCCTAAATTCCGCGGTGTTAACTGATTGATATAGGCTCTCATGGGACGGTTCATATCCGAACTTAAAAACATGTTTAATCGTCGTTTTAATCGAAGCTTTATCGTTGATTTTATTGTAAAGTTTTCAAAACCTTCTTCAAGTGTATACCCGTCTTTTAAAAGTTCCTTTAAACGCTCGATTGTAACTTCTTCTATCGCTAAGGGTGGCAAGGTTTTAAAATAGCTTTTGACATTTAACTCTGGGTGCCACTCTTTACGAACACGTTGATATTCTTGTTCATTAAGATTATAGGCAAGTCTCCAATACAAAATAGGCATTTTTATATTACCATCATTTAGTATGATCAAAGATTCAAAAGGAATCTCGTTTTCTACATTCATTTCCGTTAAATCTTTAAAATGTATCGTTTGAAAATCATGAACAATATTGTCATCCATAATCCGTTTAAAGCCTTCGTATTGTCGAAGTTTATCTAAAAGCCTTATCGCTTTATCTAACACACCAACTTCGGGATGATAACTAAACTGCATCATCCGCTCCATTTTCCGGATATGCTCGAATTGAAGCGTTAATGTTAACGGTGCGTTAAAATCATCATACATAGGTAATAATGTTTTGCGGTCATAAAACATTAACCGGCATTTCTTAAGATCGTTTTGAATATCAATAAACACACCAAAAACAACCTGTTTTAAGGTATAAGGCGTTTCATATTCTAATACAACCGCTTGTTTTTTTATAATCGCGTAGGTGACCTCAACTGCCCATTTATGCATTAAAGCACCCCCTTGTGATAGCTAAATTTTACCAAATTAAAGCTCTATACGCAACAAAACCCTGAGGTTATCAGGGTTTTATTAACAGGTTTGTGTTTTTTTAGGTAATTTATCGTATAACATTTTAATACCACCGACACTTAGTGTACTAGCAAAAGCGATCGTTCCAAGTTTTCCACCAGCTCCTGTAAAGTATGGTGCGCTAAATATATATATGAGTCCAAATAAGATTCCAGCCACCGCGATAAACCGTTCATCGTACAGTCTTTTTTGACTGCTCATACCTACGAAAGAGGCTCCGAATGCAACGATTGCTAAAGTAACTCCGAATAAAGATATTAACGGCAGTAATGCGCCAGCTACAACCCCGATTAACCCACTTGCAATAACAGGGCCTTGTTTTAAACGAATACTAATTGAGTAGGTAATGATAGCTGCTATGGTACTCACGCCTAAAATCATTAATTGCTCATTCAATGTAAATGGTAACGGTGATTCAAGTGCTTCTCCGAGTACAATTGCCGTGATTAAAGCACCACTTAATGCCGTTGTTCCGAGTTTACCACCATAGCCATTATAAACATCTTTCGCTAAAACAAAGATCAC
>SKIW01000029.1 GCA_007116245.1 Candidatus Izemoplasma sp.
GTGATTTTTTGTATTGGAACTTCGTCCATCTTCACAGAATGATAAACTTCTTTAGTACTCACTTTAAAGTGAGGCACAATAATTAATACCGGACATTTTAAGGCGTTTTTAAGAAAGAAGAGTTGTTCCCCTTTCCCACGCGCAATACATAATTTATTATATACACAATAAGGCACATCTGATCCGAATTGCTCGCCTAATTTTTCGAGTTCTTGAAGACTTAACTTAAGTTTAAATAATTTGTTTAATCCTCTTAAGGTAGCAGCAGCATCTGCACTTCCACCAGCAAGTCCAGCCGCGATAGGAATTTGTTTATCTATGGTAATTTTAACACCATTGTTAATACCATACTCCTTTAGCATAAACTCAGCCACTTGATATACTAAATTATCTTGAGGTTTCTCGGTAATGGTTACATTAGAAATAATCTCTATCGAATCGCGACTCGTTTTTTCAAATACTAAAGTATCGTGAAATTCGATGGGTGCCATTACAGTTTCTAAATTATGGAAATTATCCTCCCGCTTACTTAAAACGTCTAAAAACAGGTTAATCTTTGCATATGCTTTTTCTTTAACCACGCCGCCACCTCCTATTATAATTGTATCATAGTGTAATCTTTAACAATTACTTTTTTACATCGTCTAATTTATAAAAATAATTAGCCAATGTTGCAAACTCTAATAAAGAAAGTGTTTCTGCACGTCTCTGAGGAAAAATGTCACATGTTTCTAAATGCTTGATTAATCGCTCTTTATCGATTTGATACTCAACAGATAGATTATTAAGTATCGTTTTTCTTCTTTGCTTAAACGCGCTTTTAACTAACTGAAAAAACACGTTTTCAGAATCAATCGCTACGGGTGGTTCTTCATAAAAATCAAGCGTCACAACAGCGCTATCAACATTCGGTGGTGGCATAAACACACTCCGAGGAACTTTAAAAGCCAGTTTTGTTTTAGCCCGATACTGAATCCCAACACTTAATGCATTATAGTCTTTAGTTTCAGTTAAAGCAGTTATTCTTTTAGCAACTTCATACTGCATCATCACAACCATCTTCTGTATTAATTTACTTTCTTCCAAACACTTCATTAAGATTGGTGTTGTAATGTAATACGGTAAATTAGCAACAACGACAACCGCTTGATAGTTAAGGTTTAACGCTTCAATATCTTGATCGATATTTCTTTTTAAGATATCATCATGAATCAATGTTAAATTCTCACCTTTAAACGCTTTTTGTAAAACTGGTATTAACTGATGATCGATTTCATATGCTAAAACATGCTTAGCTTTTTTAATTAAGCCTTCTGTTAAACTACCTAACCCTGGACCGATTTCAACAACCAATGTTTCTTCATCAATGTTCGATACATCAATAATCTTACTCAAAATGTTTTTGTCTAACAAAAAATTTTGACCAAAGCGTTTCTTTACAGAAATTTGGTTTTCTCTTAATGTATCTTTAATATTTTTAGTACTCATTTTATCACCTTAAGTAGTTCTAATTCCGAAACTTCTAACATATTAAGTCTATGCATAAATGTTTTTGCATTACAGTGTCCAATTTTCAATGCTTCAGAGACTTTTAAACGCCTTCTCTTAGCCTCTACTGTTCCTGTAAGATTGAGCTTTACAAGCATTTGCATAGTCCATAACGCATCAGGTTTTTTAAGCTCAACAACGTGATTCAGTAAGGCTTCTTTAATATCAGTAAGACTGGCGTGTTCAATTCCGACTTTTTGTTTTATATTATCGATACACTTATTTTTCTGCAAAAAAATATGTTTTGTATGGCCAACAAACGCGTTTATTTCTTTACGAATCTTCTCTCCAGGAGCGTCTGGGTCTAACATTAAAATTAAACCTCTTTGTTCATTAAGTTTCTTCAATAATCTTTTGGTTTCTTCCGATACCGAAGACCCATTCGTAATCATAACATCAAGCCGTGAATCCACGGCTTTAAGTTTAGCTAAATCGTGATTGCCCTCAACGACAATCACTTCATTAATATTCATATTTATCCTCATTACTCGGTTGATGCTTAAAATACTTCTTCGTTTTTTTCTCGTTTACAATAATTTTTACATGTTGGGGGATAACTTTTACCTCTTGGTTCCCAGAATCCGCAGCTTCCCCATCAATATTCCATTTTCGATGATGTTCAGTATATATTTTTGCATGAGTTGTTTGAATTTTTTGAACTCCAGGTAACCATCTAGGGTTAAAAAAGAAAGAGAAGAAGTAAATAATATTGTTAATTAATGGAATATAGCGATAAACGACGATATCCACTTTACCATCATCTAACAATGGTTTACTAATTATATTAAATCCCGCTACGCGTTTTGAGTTCACAACAAGCATTAATGAGTAATATCCCTTTAATTTTCCATGATCGTGTATAATTTCTGTTTTAATCATAGGAATCGTGAAAAACTCTTTAATACCGGTAAATAAATACGCGCCATAACCGAAAATTTTCTTAAGTTTAGTTTGCGTTACATAACTTATATCTACATAATTACCAATTGCTGTAACATACATGAAGTAACCATGAGAACTCTTCACTATATCCATATACACCGCATGATCGTTTTCGATAATCTTTAATGCCTTCTCAATATCTTTAGGAATCCCTAATGTTTTAGCAATATCACATGCTGTTCCTGAAGGTATATATGCTATTTTCGGTTTATAACTACTTTCAGCTAAACCGTTAATGACCTCATTCATGGTTCCATCCCCACCAGAAATAAGCAGCATATCAATCTTTTCAATGCATGCTTCTTTAACCAAATCAACGGCATGACGTTGCCGCTCAGTTGGTTTGATTGTTATTTCATAACCTAATTGTTTGATTCGACTACGAACAATATTTAAGGCTTCTTGAAACTTCTTTTTACCACTAACTGGGTTATATATAATCCAACATTTTCTCACAGTATCACCCCGCTTTGACTCATTATAGCATAGAAAGAAAAAAGCTCACAAGAGCTTTATTCTATTAAACTTTGTACAGCTGTAATTATCGCGGTATTATAGACATCATCAACACTACATCCGCGAGATAAATCATTTACCGGTTTATTAAGGCCTGCTAAAATCGGTCCTATCGCTTCAAAGTTACCTAAACGTTGCGCAATTTTATAACCAATATTCCCTGAGTTTAAATCTGGAAAGATAAACGTGTTTGCTTGTCCAGCAACTTTACTACCTTTAAATTTGCTTTTTCCAACGCTTTGTACAAACGCCGCATCAAACTGCATTTCACCATCGATTAAGTATCCAGTATTTTTCGATTTCGCGATTTTTACCGCTTCTCTTACCTTCTTCGTTTCATCAGATACAGCGCTTCCGTTTGTTGAAAAAGAAAGCATTGCAACACGGGGCTCAATCCCGAATATTTCTGCGGCTTTTGCGGATTCAATCGCAAACTCAGCTAGCATTTTCGCGTCTGGATTAGGATTAATCGCACAATCAGCCATAATGTATTTCTCATCGCCACGTATCATTAAAAAATAGCCAAAAGTTCGACTGACGCCAGATTTAGTTTTAATAACCTGAAGCGCTGGTTTAACCGTTTCACCCGTAGAATGGATTGCCCCACTAACTAAGCCATCTGCATAATTTAAATATACAAGCATAGTTCCAAAGTAATTCGGTGTTTTTAAAACCTCTTGTGCTTCTTCATACGCACATTTTCCTGCACGACGTTCCACCAAACTTTGTACACATTCATTGAAAATTGGTGTGTTTTTCGGGTCAATAACATCGATTTTACTTGAATCGACATCGATGCTATCTGGGTTCCCAATTAAGATTGGTTTTACTAAGTCTTCTTCGTAAAGCCTTTTTACCGCTTCGATTATACGTGGATCTTCTGGTTCAGGAAATACAATACGCACTTGTTTTCCTTTGATCTTCTTTTTTAACTCTTCGATTAGATTAGCCATACATTCACTCCTCGTCACTATTATATTAAATTTTATCCAATTTCTCAATTCATTGAAAGCATGGTACAATATTTTAAGGTGATTATATGCAAACAATAGATGCTATTTTATTTGATTTAGACGGTACGCTTATCGATACAAACGCTATTATTGTAGCAAGCTATCGTCATGCTTATGCAACGCTCTTACCAGATTTAACGATATCAGATGATAAAATTATCGACGAAATCGGTCCTCCGTTAGAAACGATTTTTTCTCGTTATACTAAAGACTCTCAGCTTGTAAATAGATTAATTAAGACTTACCGAGACTATTATACCGAAAACGAGAAAAAATACCACCATTTATATCCAAATGTTGTTGAAACTTTACAATTATTACATAAACAAGGGGTAAAGCTTGCCATCGTAACCTCTAAGTTTAAAGAGGCAGCCTGGCCAAGCTTCACTCACTATAACCTTGATCCTTATTTTGATGCGTTTATCGCCCTTGAAGATGTGCAAAATCCTAAACCAGATAAAGAGCCTGTAGAGAAAGCATTAGCCGCTTTAAATTTTCCTAAGAATCCTTTAATGGTTGGTGATAATCAAAGTGATATTTTAGCTGGAAAAAACGCGAGTATACTATCCGCAGGTGTTGCTTGGAGTATAAAAGGAAAATCCCATTTAAAAGAAGTAAATCCAGATTTTATATTCAATGATATGCGTGATATAATTAAATTAATAAAATCATAGCCATAGGGAGGATTCGTAATGGATTGTATTTTTTGTAAAATAATAGAGGGTAAAATTCCTTCTTACAAAGTGTATGAAGACAATCAAGTTTATGCTTTTTTGGATATTTCACAAGGAACAAGAGGCCATACTTTGATTGTCCCTAAAAATCATTCTAACTCGGTATTTGATCTTTCCGAAGAGGATGCAAAAGCAGTGTTTAGTATCGTTCCTAAGTTATCAAACGTTTTAAAAAAAGCGTTTAACCCGATTGGATTAAACATCATAAGTAATAACGAAAAGCCGTATCAAACAGTCGACCATTTTCACATTCACTTACTGCCAAGATATAAGAATGATGAGCTGACATTATCGATGGTAAATCGTATGGGTGAGTACCAACAAATAGATTATGTTGACATTTTAGATGCCATTAAATCCGCTATGAAAGCATAAAAAAAACCGCAATGCGGTTTTTTTTATGCTTTAAAGAACTGTGCTAATGTTTTAACCATAACCCCTGAACCACCTGTTTTGCTCTCAAACGCAGTCCCAGCAATATCAAGATGGATCCAAGGTACATCGTTTTCCACGAATTTCTCTAAAAACGCAGCAGCAACACTTGCGCCTGCTAGACGAGATCCTCCGCTGTTTTTAATGTCTGCCGAAAAACTTTTAAGTTCATCATGGTATCCTTGAGTAATCGGAAGTTGCCATATTTTTTCTTTTGCTTGTTCGCTAGTTTGCTTTAATGTATCTAAAAATGCTTGATTATTTGTAAATGCTCCGGTGTATTCCTTACCAAGTGCTCCAACAACAGCGCCTGTTAATGTCGCTACATCAATCATTTTTGTTGCGCCTTCTTTTTGTGCAAACCATAATGCATCCGCTAAAGTTAAACGCCCTTCTGCATCCGTTGAAATAATTTCAATAGTTGTTCCGTTAGCTGCAGTTAAAATATCATCTGGTACGATAGCGTCATCACCAATCCGGTTATCCGTTGCAGCGATAACTACATCCACGTTATGTGGATACTTAAGTCTTGCGATAACTTCTATCGCCCCTAACACAGTTGCTGCACCGGCCATATCGCATTTCATGCTTGGCATTCCTGTCGTTGTTTTTAACGAGTAACCACCCGTATCATACATTACACCTTTCCCAATTAATGCGGTAATGTCTTGATTATGACTGTTTCCTCGGTATTGTATATGAATGAGTTGTGGCTCATCTTTACTCCCTTTATTTACACCTAAAAATGCACCCATATTCATTGCTTCACATTCAGCTTTACCATAAACCTTAACATCCACGTGTTCAAGGTCTCCTAAGGTTTGAGCATAATCCGCAAGTTTAAAGGCATTTAAATAATTATATGGTGTATTTACGAGTTGTTTAGTATGGTTAACCGCTTCACCATATACAATCCCCTCATGGATAGTGTCATCAAGTTGTCTTTCCGTTGTATAATATACGTTTTCGATAGCTTCATCGTCTTTTGATTTGAACTTAATAAAACGGTAGCTCGCCGTCGTTAATGTTTCAAATAAATTAAATATAATATTCTCTTTAAAGGTATCGACAAGAATCAATAAATCTTCTTTAAGTTTAAAGATTTTATCCATGCCGTTGGTATTTTCTATCAGCTTATCCTCATCAACTATAACGACTTTTTTCATCGGTAATTTTCCTAATGTATAAATAACATTAGTCCCTTTTTCTAAGTCCTCTGATTGGATGTCTAATTGTTTAAATACTTCTTTTACAAGGCTGTTTTCTGTGTTGTTCGTTATTACGCAGGTCTTTGTTTCTTTGTTTAAATCAAATGTTTTTTGCTTATGAAACATAATATCCTCCTATTTAATAATGTCTGTTTTCATATATGGAACTAAAACCTTTGGCACTTTTATTGTACCATCTTTTTGCTGATAATTTTCTAAGATTGCGACAACTGTTCTCCCTACCGCGAGTCCAGATCCGTTTAATGTGTGAACATATTCTGGTTTCGCGTTTTTATTTTTACGGTACTTAATATTTGCACGGCGTGCTTGATAGTCCTCAGCATTTGAAATACTCCCGATTTCTCGGTATGTTTGATACGATGGTAAATAGACTTCAATATCATATGTCTTTGCCATTGCAAACCCAAGATCACCGCTACAAAGTTCGATTACACGATACGGTAGTTCAAGTAATTGTAAAACCCGCTCACTGTTTTGAAGTAACGCATCGAGTTCTTGATACGATGTTTCTGGCGTTGTGAATTTGATGAGTTCAACTTTATTGAATTGATGTAAACGGATGATTCCTCTTGTATCTCTCCCCGCACTTCCGGCTTCTTGTCTAAACGCTGTAGTAAATGCTGCATAATGAATCGGAAGCTGTTCCGCTTCTAATATTTCATTACGATGCATATTAATCGATGGTACTTCAGCGGTTGGATTTAGATATAAATTTCGTTCATCCACTAACTTAAACGCATCTTCTTTAAACTTAGGAAATTGTCCGGCACTAACCATAGAGTCGTAGTTTACAATATACGGCAGCATTAACTCTTGATAGCCATGTTCAAAAACATGCAGGTCCATCATAAAGTTAATTAACGCTCTTTCGAGTCTAGCGCCTGCACCTTTATAAACCACAAATCGGCTTGATGCAATTTTAGTGGCCCGTTCAAAATCTAAGATATCTAAGTCTGTCGCTAAATCCCAATGCGGTTTAGGTTCGAACTCAAAATCAGGAATCGTTCCTATTTTTCTTAGTTCAACATTATCCTTTTCATCTTTACCTATAGGAATATTTTCGTGAGGTAAGTTTGGTGTCATTAATAAAATGTCGTTAA
>SKIW01000065.1 GCA_007116245.1 Candidatus Izemoplasma sp.
CCTTCAAAGACTTCTTCTTCTTCAAATACACCATTTACAATAAGCTCAGCATCTACATAATCGCCGTTAGCTTCAACTTCAATTAAAACGTTATCTAAAATAAAACTTTGAGGTGCATCTTCATCTGCGAACAGAAGACCGAACTCAATTTTAAATTGTGCTAAAACTGAATAATCAATAGCATCGTCATCAGCGACAAATGTAAATGTAAATGTTTGCATATCCGCTGTTACGTCAAACGCTTCAACGAAATAAGGATTCCAACCTCCAACAGAGTGTCCGATGGCTAAAACGGCCTCGCCTGCAACTGTTGCTCTAGCATCGAATGTTATACGATATGTTTCACCAGCAACAAACTGCATTGATCCTTCATTATCTTCAGCGCCTGGAATATATGCAAAAGCGTCTTGAATAATTTGAAGTTTATAGTTTTCTTCTGCACCAATACTCGTAATTCCGGTTGCAGTAAAGACCAATTCTCCATCCACAACTTCAATTTCAGCGGCAGCACCATCATCCCAGAAGTTATAGAATCCACGCCATCCATAATCGGCTGGTTTAGGACCATCAACAACGATAGGTTCAATAACTGTAATAGTACGTGTTTCAATTGTTACGTTTCCTGCTGCATCAGATACTGTATAGGTTAATATGTACTCACCAACTGTATCGGTATCAAGTGTGCCTGATACATTGTCAAGCGTTAGAGGTATATCCCCATCGATATTATCATTAGCAGTAACACCTTCAAGGGGATCGAAATCATCACCTTTGAAAACTGTTGCATCGTCTAAGCCCATAAATGATGGGGGTACATCATCAACGATATCATCTGGATCAACTTCAACAATAACAACATTGTCTAAATACACAGTTGTTAAATAATTATTATTGCCAGATGGACTTGCAACTTGACCAAATTCAAACAATAATGAGCCTCTTTCATTTGTTTCACTATCCATCAAGAATGTAAAAGTGTACTCTTCCATAGTGTTCGATAAATCGAATACCGTTGCTCCTGTGAAAGGTACAAACCAAGGTGCACTAGGTAAAAGCTCCCCAATTTGAACACGGATAGCACGTGCATCTACCGCTCTTGCTTCAAAGGATAACTGATACAATTTCCCTTGTTCAAAAGTAATATTTTGATTTTCTAGTCGAGGTTCCCAACCGGCGCTTGCAGCCCCAGTAATTTCTATTTTTAACTCTTCATTTACGACCTCGAAGGATGCATTTCCGCCTTCTAATCCTGTCGTTGATGTCCAAATAGCCCATCCTAATGAGAAATCACCATTTGGTACCATCATGTCACCAATTAAATCTGGATCTACCGTAACTGTTAAGTAGCGTGTTCTTTCAGTACGGTTTCCTGCTGAATCTTCAACAGTATAACGTAAGAAATACGTTCCTACCCTTGAAGTGTTGTACGTGCCTGTAAGTGAAATTTGATCAGTAATATCACCATCGACATCATCAATTGCAGTGACGCCTTCCATAGGGTCGAAGTCCTCATCGATGTAAATCGTTACGTCTGTAACACCACTTAAAACAGGTGGTGTAATATCGATGTCAACACATACGCCATCGATTAATTCCTGGTTATCGTCACAAATAACTTCATTATTACGACAAGCAGTTAGTAAAGCAACCATTGTTAGCATTAAGAATAAACCCAAAAACTTTTTCATCTTTTCCTCCTATATTTTATTCATATATATTTTTATTGATTTGTAAAACCCTTCACGGACATTGCTTGCTAATGCACCACTCAGTACATCAGTTTCATAACTTTGCACTTCGTCTTCTGTAGATAAATCAATTCGATAAATCTCACAACGATCGTATGTATTCTCTTTTGAAGCATTGACATATGTTACCTCGGTATTTTTAAGGAACTTAAATGAGATGCTACCATCTTTTTTAAAAAATTGTTGTTTTAACTTCGGCTCTAGTTTAAATACCAACTCTTCTTTTTCATATCTGAACGGTTTACCACCCGTCATCATCGTTTCCCACATATTTAATACTTCAACAGTAGATCCACTTAATCTCGCAAAGAATCCTTGCCCGCGTATACCAGAATCTGGATTGTTTGAAGGTGCAATAAAACTCGAGTTTTCAAGTGTGCTTCTACCATAAACTGCTGGATCCATAAAACAAACTAAGTTTGTTTCTATTGCTTCATAAAACTCATTATATAGACCGGCTTTTAAAAGCCCAATCAAGTACTTATACGTCATATGTAAGAAATTACTTTCTCTTTCCAACCACCCTTTTGTAAAAGCATGAATACGTCCTATTTCATGAGATTCATTTTCAATACATTCACTCGTTTTATATATAGCGAGGTCTTTATCATAAATATCAGACTTTAAAATCGCTTGATACATCGCCTCTAATGACGTTTTTAAGAATGGCGTTTTTAATAGTCTAGCAGGTGCTTCTAAAAACTTAGGTAAAGCCTTTCTTTGGTAAGTTAACGGTTTGACTAACTCATAACCTTTTTTCGTTTTTAATGGCTTACCATCTTTTAATATTGCCTCATACGATGTCACTTCATAATAAAGAAATGTTGGTATAATTTTATCATACGACTCATAAAGCTCATTTAATTTCAAATTAATATGCTTATTTAATGATTCAAGATACATCTTAACTTCGTTTAAGTCAAGACGTTCCAAGTTCCCTTTCAATCCAAACCGTATCGCTTCGCGATATTCATGTCTACATTTCAAACGGTCCGAATAGCTATTTGCAGAAACCAATCTCTTAAACAACTCATTAACTTCATAAGGGATTTCAATCACATCATCTTTTATGTATTTAAGTAAAAACATTACAATCTGACCTAGTTCTATCGTTTCACTTACACCTGATCCAAGCAGACCTGGAAGACCATTCATCGCGTCGTTCCAGCCTGGTTTATCAGCTTCCATTTCTATACCGATTCCCTCCGGATCAAGCAAGCTATGTTTAGTTAGTGTTAAAATCAATAATTTAACAAATAAGTTCGACTGATACGTTTCGTTTCCTAGTTTACTCCAATTACTTCCGTAACGATTCATGTTTAAACGCGTAATCTTTTCTTCATCAAAATGCCTTAAACTTGTGTACTGACGGACTTTTCGATCTCCGTTTAAAACAATCTTGTGTTCTTTCGGCAAGACGCTAACCGGAGAATCAAAATACAAGTATTTTTTATCTTCATACAACAGTGTATCCATTTGATCTGGATAAATGCTTTCAAAGCTTTCTACGAGGTCTAAAATATACGTAAAGTGATCAACCCAATAGCCTTCTCCAAATGCTGCATTTATACTCGGAGCTGAATTAATAATAATATCGTTCAAATAATCTTCGGTCGCAGTTTTCGTAATAATACTATGTCGTTCTACGAAATTCACAATGTTACCTGGTGTATAAGCATTTACTAAAAACTCAAGTAGTTTATCTGAATGACTATCAAAATGTTTTGCGATTAAAGCCTTCTTATCCACATCTTCTTTTAAATTAAATGATATTCCGCCAACAGAGAGTGGATTATACCCGTCTAGTTGAATTAAACTCGCAAAATGTTGAATATTAAAATCCTTTACTTCAGGATTGATTTTAGTATCCACACGTCGGTTTTGACATACATCGCGGAAGTTTCCAGCACCTTGTGAGTAATATTCTGGAGCTAAACTAAAGAAATTATAATCGCGTTCTAAATCGCCATGGCGGCGTGAATATAAATGATATATACTCTCTCCAATTTTAATTGGGTATCCACCACGCAATAAATTATCTAGGTAGTTTTGCTCAATATATTGATCAAAAATCGGAAGATTCGATGATGTTTTTACATCTTCAAGTAAGGTTCCAACTACCATTTCAGATTCATTTTCTTTATTAGTAAAATAGTTTTCACTAGAAAACTCACTTAACAATTTATTTAATACATCAATATTTTTAACATGACCACTAATGCTATAAAATGCTAATGTTTCATTTGCTTTTAATGTTTTCTCAATCGGAATAAATCCACATGGAATACGATTTGTCGTTACTTGCGGTAAAGAAACGAGTTCTTTTAGTGGCGTATTTGCAAATCGTACTGCTGATGTTTTAGCTGTATTTTGCCCAAAAACTAATCCTAAATCAACAATCGGCCGAATACGCTTCGAATCTAACATACCGATATAGAAATTCCCTTCTTCAACCGAGCCAATCTCACTTGAATCACCCGTTGAAGAGCGTAAAGTATAAAACGCTAAGTTTCGATCTAGATGTTCAACATCAATCCAAGAAGCTAAAAGATTTGAAACCGATTTAAATGCTTCGTTTTGAATACCCGCGGCTAAGATTTCGGATATACCATCTAATATTTCGTAACTGCGTTTCTCTTTAGATATATTCGTTATTTTTACTTTGCGAACTAGTCCTGCAATAGGTGAACTGGGAAGTCCGTAATATTTAACCTCAGTTTTAATACCTAATGATTCATTCACTTCTGTTATAGTAAATGAGTACTGATTTATCGCCATTTTGTGGAAATGATTTCCATCTACTTTAAAAGGCTCATAAATTTCGTTATTAGACTTAATAAAAGTTCTAAATCCGGAAATCGGAGTATACTCATAGGCTTTATTTGCGGGTGTAAATGGTAATATAGGATGATGTTTATCTTGCAATCCAAAACTAGCGATACCTTGCCCACGATTAACATAGAAAGCCCATAGTGGTATTCCCATTTTTCCAGCAATTCCTGGCAAGAAATTGGAAAACGGTTTTTTTTGATTATAGTTTTCAATCACAAAATCGTGATTTTTATAATAATAATCTGTCATTTTATTCACCTCGTAGTATTAACGTCACAATACTGCGACGTTTTATTTTTATGGTATCGCTACTAGCTCTTATTTTTAGTGTTAATGTTGTATCTTCTTCAGATTCATTTTGTAAAACAACCACAATATCCCCGTTAGGATTCTCAAACGTAACTTGTTTTACAAAAGGATGGTCAGAAGTACTTTCAATACGGTACGCACCAGGATCTACAAACTTACTAAAATGACCAATAGCGTAGTAAGAACTATTAATTATTATTTGATCATTTTGCGTATCCCCAATTATCGGCGCATCACAAAAATTACCTACATGATTTGGACCACCTGTTTCATCTAGCACTAAATTCCAATCGATGTATCCTTCACAATAATGGCTGAAATCACCAATCATGTTGCGAGCGTATCGCTCTCCAGAAGTAAAATCATTCAATCTTACGCCCCCCTCAATACACCCTTCGGTAAATAGAATATGCTTCTCAGGATACATCTTATGGACTTTAGTCAAATTTTCAAAAGCTTCAGATACATACCAATGAACTCCTGCACCCCACACATATTGGCTTGCATCCTTATCGTCATAAACAACTTTTGTTCTCTCTACAAGAATATCTCGGTTATGATCCCATATAATAATGTTCGTGTCTTTAAACGCACTGTTTGCGATAGTAGGACCTAGATAATATTTCACGAAATCTCTTTCTTGTTCTGCAGTATATAAACACGAATCCCATACTTGTTTTGCGGCTGGCTCGTTTTGGACACTGACCGCAAAAACATTAAGACCTGCTTGATGATATGACTCTAAAAATTTTACGAAATAGTTCGCCCATACTTGATGATATGCTGGTAAGAGTTCACCACCATGATTCATTGAGTTATTACTTTTCATCCAAGCTGGAGGACTCCATGGTGAAGCAAGTAATGCAATATCAGTACCACGTACTTTTTCTGCTTCTTTTATCATTGGAATAACCCACTTAAAATCGCGTTCAATCGAAAAAGTACTCAAATCTAGATCATTTTTATCAACATAAGTATAATTTTCAAGTGCAAAATCACAACTATGAATAGCAACGCGCCCTAAGTTATAACGCAACCCTTCACTTTGATCAAAATAGGCCTTAATAATTCTCTTTTGATTGACTTTAGAGAGCTTCGAAAATGTTAGTGCAGCTGCTTCTGTGAAAGCGCCTCCAAAACCAAGCACTTTTTGGAACTTCTTTTCTTTATTTATATTTAAAGTAAAATCACTCATGTTCACTTTATAATCATTTATCAATTGATGATACCCGCTATATTTAGACGTTTCATAATATGTAAGCATAATTTCCTCCAAGTTTACTATAACGTTTTCGTAAATAGAATATCATAACAGTAAACGTTTTACTATAACGTTTTCGTAGATTTTTAAATAAACTAGAATTTTTTTAAATAAGTTTGAATAAAATCACAATAAAAACCTCGAAATTTATCGAGGTTTTTATAAGCTCTACTGCTTAATTAAGCTACCTTACCAGCGTAGTGGATCGTTTGCGATAAAACAATCGTAAAAAGTCTCAAGCTTCTTTTGGAGGTCTTTGTTAAGCTTCTCATTAACGTACGAAACATGTTCATGTAATTGCTCAATAGTACGTATACCAGGAATGACTGTTGTAATCGCATCGTATGACCACAAAAACTGCATTGCATACTGAGTTAATTTCTCGGCACTTAGAAAATCTTTTAACTTATTCACCAATATATATCTTCTGTTTAAATCTTCTTTAGTCCATCGCGAACGTATATCAGAAAAGGATGATTTATTCGTGTATTTTCCTGTTAACCAGCCAGAATCAAGTGGGACTTTAATTATCAAAGCGATTCCCTTCTGTTTTACAGTATCTAATAAATCTCTAGTGACTTGTGCAAATACATTAAAATAAAGTTCAATCACATCTACGGATTGATTATTTAAAACAGTTTCAAGTTCACCGCGTGTGTCAATACTTACACCATATCCTTTAATAATACCTTTTTCTTTAAGTCTTTCTAATATCGTAAAATGCCCTGTTCTACCCATCAAAATATCATAGTCTGGATTATGTAAAATAACTGAATCTAAGTAATCTGTTTGGAGGCGTTTTAAGCTTCCATTAATAGAAGACTCAATACGGTTTTCATTAAAATCGATTGAATCATCTGGGTGGTGACCAAATTTAGAGTTTATAACAACCTTGTTTCTGTGATTCTTTAACGCTTTTCCTAATATAATTTCACTACGTCCTAATGCGTAATTAGGTGCAGTATCAAAGAAATTAACACCTTGTTTAACGGCTTCTTCTACTAAAGCTACACCTTCTTCTATTGACATTGTCTTGCCATGTGCAGTGTTCCCTAAAGGCCATGCACCAAATCCTAAGCGACTAACCTTAGTGTTACCAATATAACGTTTCTTTTCCATAATTACACCCTCTTTAATATTGATATTATGAAGCATATTAGAATTGACTTACGATAATACCTAGTACGGCTAAATATCCAAAAAAGATTAATCCAGCTATAATTACTAAAGCTAGTAAAAAGTTCTTTATGGATTTATTTGTTTTTGGGTTCAACAATAAAATAACTAATATGATAACATTAAGACCTGGTATTGCCATTAAAACAAAAAATAACAACCAATCAGTAATACTTATATGTTCACTTTGAAACATCCTATCACCTCGTTGCCATAATGATTCTAGTTGATTTAATCGAAATGAAAATTGTGTTCTTTATATAACACGTTCTATTATCTATTATTTATAAGCACTGGTCAAGTTTTCTTAAAAAAGTGACTAACCTAATATTTTTTTGAGAACGTTGTATTATTTTAAAGGTTCTTAATAAAAACGTTTACTTTATGGTAATTATGACATGTTTTTTTAAAGTTGTATTCTTCTAATTTCTTTACAATCTATGTAAGCGTTTTATATTTTTATTGACAGTCTGTAACTTGTATGCTAATCTAAAAGCAGATGTCAGACAAGTTGATTGTATTGACAAACAACAAAAAAAGGAGAGAAAAAATGAAAAAGTTTGCTTTAGGTTTATTAGTAATTCTTACCATAAGTGTTTTAGCTGCATGTGGTCGTACTACATATGAAATAGCTTTAGTTACGGATCATGGTCCAGTTGATGACCGTTCGTTTAATCAAGGTGCATGGGAAGGTGTCGAAGCTTATGCTGAAGAGCATGGACTTACTTACACGTATTTCCGTCCTGCTGAAAATTCAGGTGCTGCACGTTTAGATGCGATTCGTTTAGCTGCTGAAGCTGGCGCGAAAATCATCGTTACACCTGGTTTTGCATTCTCTGAAGCTGTTTATCGCGCTCAAGATGAATTTCCTGATATTAAGTTTATTTTACTAGATGCTACACCTTCTTTAGATGGAAACATGAATATTGGCGATAATACTTTATCCATTTTCTATGCTGAGGAACAAGCGGGATTCTTAGTAGGTTATGCTGCGGTTAAAGAAGGATTACACAATTTAGGATTCTTTGGTGGCGTTAGTGTACCAGCGGTTATTCGTTTTGGAGTCGGGTTTATTGAAGGTGCAGAGTATGCAGCACGTGAAGATAATGTAGACATTTCAATAAACTATCGTTATTTAGGTACTTTTGATGCTGTTCCTGCAAACCGTGTATTAGCTTCATCTTGGTATCAAGGTGGAACTGATGTTATCTTTGTCGCTGCTGGTGGCGCAATTAATAATGCCGTTACCGCTGCTGAAGAGTTAGATAATAAGTGGGTAATTGGTGCTAACGTTGATCAAATTAGTTTATCAGATGTTATTTTAACCAGTTCCTTGAAACAATTAAAAGATTCAGTGTACATGGCGATTGATGAATTCTACAATGATGAGTTTAGAGGTGGCGAAGCTATTACACTTACTGCTGCTGAAGGTGGCGTAGGCATCCCTGATAACTTTGAACGTTTTGAAATATTTACTGCTGAAATGTATGATACTATTGTTAATAAATTAATTAGTGGTGAAATTGTTGTAACGAGTTCACATACGATTACATTACCTGATGATCTTGATTTAGAGCGTACTACTGTAAATATCGATAATTAACACTCATGTTTGGGAGGATTTAGTATGAATAACGTTTTGACAATGCGAAACATCTCTAAATCCTTCCCAGGCATCAAAGCTAATGATAGCATTTCGTTTGAACTTCGCGAAGGCGAAGTTCATGCTATCTTAGGTGAAAATGGTGCCGGGAAGAGCACGTTGATGAACATTTTGTTTGGCATCTATAAGCCGGATGAAGGCGAAATCTTGTTAAATGGAGAAGTCGTTGATATTAAAGGTCCTAATCATGCTTATGAGTTAGGATTAGGTATGGTTCATCAGCACTTTCAATTAGTCCAGAATTTTACTGTGACCGAAAATATTGTTTTAGGGATTGAAGATGTCCGTTACGGATTGATTAGCACGAAAAAAGCACGAAAAAAAATCATTGAGTTAAGCGAAAAATATAAGTTAAATGTTGACCCCGATGCTTTAATATCGGATATTTCAGTTGGTATGCAACAACGTGTTGAAATCTTGAAGGTCTTATATCGAAATGCCGATATTTTGATTTTAGATGAACCAACAGCGGTGCTCACACCACAACAGATTAGCGATTTAATGAATATCATCAAGACATTTACTAAAGAAGGTAAATCGGTGATTTTCATTTCTCATAAACTTGATGAAATTATGAATGTCGCAGACCGTTGTTCGGTGTTAAAAGGTGGTAAGTATCAAGGGACACTTGAAATTAGTAAAACCGATAAAAATGAGCTAACCCGACGCATGGTTGGTCGTGTTGTTGATTTTAAAATTGCAAAGAAAAAGCCATCTATTGGTGATAAAGTACTAGAAGTTACTGATTTGACTTACCGTTTAAAAGGGAGTGACAAAGCCCTTTTAGATAATATCTCGTTTCATGTCAAGGCGGGCGAAGTTGTTTCGTTAGCTGGCATTGACGGAAATGGACAAACTGAACTCATTTATGCATTAACTGGGTTAATTCATAATGCCGAAGGTTCAGTTAGATTAAATGGCAAAGAGTTAAATCAATTATCGATTCGGCAAAGAACGATGTCGGGGCTGTCACATATTCCTGAAGATCGTCATAAACATGGATTGGTTTTAGATTACACATTAGAGTATAATCTCGTTCTTCAAGAATACTTTAAAGAACGTTTTCAAAAGCATGGTGTGTTGCAGTTTGACACGATTACTGAACATTCTGAAGCGTTGATTAGTAGTTTTGATATACGAAGTGGTCGAGGCCCGAAAACCACGGCTAAAAGCATGTCTGGTGGAAATCAACAAAAAGCAATTTTAGCACGTGAAATCTCACGTTCTTCTGATTTATTAATTGCTGTTCAACCAACACGTGGTTTAGATGTTGGTGCAATTGAGTATATTCATAAACAGATAATTGCTGAACGTGATAAAGGTAAAGCAGTGTTTGTAGCGAGTTTAGAACTCGATGAAATATTCAATATAAGCGACCGAATTTTAGTCATTTATGAAGGTCAAATCGTGGCTGATTTAATCCCTGAAGATACGAGTTATGAAGAGATAGGATTATATATGTCTGGTTCAAAGCGAGGTAAAGGTTATGAAAAAAATCCTGTATAGTTTACGTAGTCATAAACTTTTACAAGTCTACTCAGCACTCATTGCTATCGTTGCCGGACTTTTATTTGGATTGATTATTTTAATCGTCATCGATCCTTCACAGGCATTTCCTGCATTTAACTCAATGCTTTTTGCTGGATTTCGTCGTGGTTTATCTTCCTTCGGGAATGTTATATTTTTTGCTACACCGATTGTTTTAACGGGACTTTCAGTAGGTTTTGCGTTTAAAACGGGTCTTTTTAATATTGGGGCTACTGGTCAGCTTTTAATAGGTGGCTTTGTCGCTGTTTATATTGGTGTTACCATGACTTTTTTTGGTCCATTTACTTGGGTAATCGCAGTAATTGCTGCAGGAATATTCGGAGCATTATGGGGAATCATTCCCGGTATTTTAAAAGCGTATAAAGGGGTTCATGAGGTTGTTACAACCATTATGATGAACTACATAGCGTTGTACTTAGTTAATTATTTCGTGAAATCATCTATATACGATGGCTTAAACAACCGATCTCTACCCGTACCTAGAGCGAATATCATCCCTAAATTCGGATTAGATGTTATTTTCTCACACTCAAATATACAAGGTGGTTTTCTCATTGCGATTATTGCGATGCTTATCATTTATTTTATATTAAATAAAACTGTTTTAGGCTTTGAACTTAAAGCTGTCGGATATAACAAGGATGCATCAAAGTATGCAGGCATAAACGATAAACGCCGCACCATACATGCGATGATGATCGCAGGCGCTTTAGCGGGTTTAGCAGGTGCTTCTATGTACCTTAGTGATTCTTTCACCTATATAAATGTTCAAGATTCAATGCCGACGCAAGGATTTATGGGAATTTCAGTCGCGTTACTCGGTTTGAAAGATCCTATTGGGATTTTACTTGCCGGATTGTTCTTTGGTTATTTACAAGTAGGTGGACAAAATATGCAACTTTATGGGTTTGCGCCACAAGTCATTGATGTTATGACCGGGATGATTGTCTACTTCAGTGCATTATCCTTAATTTTCGCTAAGTTTGCAATCAGATTCTTTAGATTGAGAAATGAAGGTGATGACGCATGATTTTCTTACTTCAGCAAATGTTATTTTTCTCGATGCCTTTGCTCGTTGTAGCAGTTGGTGGGTTATTCTCTGAAAAATCAGGTGTTGTGAATATCGCCTTAGAAGGTTTAATGATTTTTGGTGCTTTTTGTGGAATTTTGTTCTTATTTTTTATTGAAGGTAGAATTGATGGACAATTCGTATTAGTTCTTGCGATGATTATTGCAAGTGCCGGTGGTATGTTGCTTGGTTTAATGCATGCTTATGCTTCGGTTAGTATGAAAGCGAATCAAGCAATTAGTGGTATGGCGCTAAATATCATTGCACCAGCTTTAGCGGTGTTTGTTGCACGTCAAGTTACACCGAGTGAATTAATTCCATTTAGACAAAGGTTTGTTATTCGAGAAGTACCTATTTTGAGTGATATCCCGATCATTGGTCCGATATTATTTGAACGTGCTTATATAACTACATATGTTGCTTTAACTGTCTTTGTCATTGCTTTAATTGTTGTAAGAAGTACACGGTTTGGGTTGCGTTTACGTGCCAGTGGAGAACATCCACACTCACTTGAATCTTCAGGTGTCAGTGTACAAAAGGTGCGTTATACTTCGGTTCTTATTTCAGGTGCACTCGCCGGTCTAGGTGGTATTGTCTTTTTCATTCCTACTTCGGGTGAATTTAGTGCACAAGTATCTGGTTATGGTTTCTTAGCAATCGCCGTGCTTGTGTTTAGCAAATGGAACATTAAGCGGATTATTTGGATTTCGTTCTTCTTTGGTTTAATGCAAACCATTGCTGCTACACATAGTTCTCTTGTATATGTTAGAGATTTAGATTTTATACCAAGTGAGTTTTATAAAATGCTACCTTATGTCGCTACCATTATAGTTTTGAGTTTCTCAAGAGGCGCTTCACCAGCACCAAGTGCCATTGGTATTCCGTATGATGTTAGTGAGCGTTAATTTTAAAAATAGAAAGAAGGTATAACAATGTCAGAAGAAAAACAACAAATGCATATTCATTTATCTAAAGAAAATACAGCTAAATACGCTTTTACTCCAGGGAGTCCTGAAAGAGTAAAGCGCATTGCTGAACATCTAGATAATCCTAAATTTATAGCTCAACATCGCGAATTTACAACCTATGAAGGTTATCTTGAAGGTGAAAAAGTTCTAATTTGTTCTACAGGGATTGGGGGCCCTTCTGCAGCGATCGCGATGGAAGAGCTCGTTAAAATAGGCGTTGATACTTTTATTCGTATTGGTACATGCGCTTCAACATCCACAAAAGTGTCTAAAGGTGATGTTGTCATCCCAAATGGCATCGTTAGAATGGAAGGAACAGGAACCCATTACTTACCTATTGAGTTTCCTGCGGTACCAACCTATGAACTGGTTAAGCATTTAGAAAGTGCATCTTATACAAAAGGATTTACCCCGAAAATCGGTGTCAATATAACAAAAGATTCTTTTTACACGCAAACTGAACCAGAAACGAAACCTGTTGGATATGATCTGATAAATCGTTGGAATGCCTATTTAAAAGGCGGTGCAGAAAGCACTTCAATGGAATCCGCAACACTCTTTACAGTCGCAGCGTCACTTGGAGTTCGTGTTGCTACTGTACTAGTATCTGCGACGGATGTAGGAACGACGAATCGCACTAGTGGTTACCCTATAGATGTTGAGGGACGTGCAATTGAAGTTGGCGTCGAAGGTATGCGAAATGTCATAAAAGCAGATAAAAATAGTCACTAAACATAGGAGGAAAACAATGTCAATTTTAAATAAAAATCAAGTAACTAAAGATGCTATTCAATACCATATCGCGTTAAAACCAGGTGATGTTGGTGAATATGTTTTACTACCAGGTGACCCTGCACGAGCAGACATCGTTGCGAAATTTTTAGATGATGCTAAGTTCGTTGCAAATCATCGGGAACATCGTACTTTTACAGGATTTTATAAAGGAATTAAAATCAGTGTTACCTCTACTGGTATGGGTTGCCCTTCTGCAGCCATCGCTGCAGAAGAGCTTATCAATATAGGTGCTAAAGTTCTTATTCGTATCGGAAGTACTGCTGCGATTCAAGATGGCATTAGTATCGGTGATTTAATTATCACTCAAGCTGCGATGAAAAACGAAGGTACATCTAAGTTTTATGTTCCAGAACAGTTTCCAGCGGTTGCTGATTTAGATTTTACTTATAAGCTAAAAACTGTCGCAAACGAAATGACTAAAGCTTCAGATACTAACGTTTTTTACGGTATAAGTTCTACTGATGATGCGTTTTATGGTGAATCTCCTGAATGGATTCAGAAACTCATTGATCTAAAAGTGACCAATATCGAAATGGAAGCTTCTGCGATTTTCACCATCGCACATATGCGTGGTATTAAAGCAGCGTGTATTTGTGGTGTCTCTGGAAATCTTAAAACAGGTGAAGTTATCTATCAAGAAAAAAATGTTAAGCTTGCAGAAGCTTGGGAAAAAGAAATTCAGGTTGTCCTAGAAACGATTTATCAATTCGAAAAAGACAAACAATAAGAGGTGCTAAATGGGTTATAAAACTTTAATTCACGGCACAATTATCACGATGAATGATGACTCCCCATTTTATCATGATGGTATGATTATCATCAAAGACTCCACCATTGAATCCATCCAATCTAGCGATGTCTCTAAAGCCAAAGGCGATATTATTAACGTCAATGGAAAAATTCTCCTTCCTGGTTTTATAAACACACATACCCACACCCACTCCCCCCTCTTTAGAGGCATCGCGGATGATTTATACTTAATGGATTGGTTAAAGAAATATATGTGGCCTGCAGAGGCTTTTATGAAAGAACAAGATGCTTATAATGCAGCGAAACTAAGTTGTTTAGAGTTAACTGAATCCGGTGTTACCACGTACGCTGATCAGTTTTATTACAGTGAAGCTGTCGCTCAAGCTGCTAAAGAATCGGGATTACGTGCTTTTATTGCACCTTCAGTGTTTTCACGTCCTTCACCTGAGACGGATGATCCTTTATCTGCGGCACAAGCGTTCATTGAAAACCATATCAACGATAAGGATTCCTTAATTTATCCTTGTATTGGTCCGCATGCAATTTATAGTTGCAACACAGAGACCTTAAAAAAAGTGCGTGATATTGCAAAAGAACACGATATCATCGTTCATATTCATATTTCAGAAACCATGGTTGAAAACCAAGATTCTTTTAAAGAACACGATTTGAGTCCTACTGCTTACTTAGAGAAAATAGGGTTACTTGATTGTAAAGTGTTGTCTGCCCACAATATCCATTTAGATGATCATGATTTAGAACTTTACAAAAAATATGATGTAAAAGTATCCTATAATCCTATTAGTAATCTCAAACTTGTCAGTGGGATCATGCCTTATAAGAAACTCAAAAATAAGGACCTTGATATATCTTTAGCAATGGATGGTGTTCAGTCAAATAACGCCTTTGACTTACTAGCCGACTTAAAAACAGGTATTTTAATGCAAAAAATGCATGAAAATGATCCGACTTTATTAAATGCTTATGAGGCATTAAAACTCATTACAATCAATGCCGCTAAATGTTTGTATTTTGATCATGAAGTCGGTAGTTTGGAACCCCATAAAAAAGCGGATATTACCATGATTGATACGCATCGTGCTAATATGACACCCCTACATCTAGATAAGTTTGAAATGGTTGTCTCAGCCATTGCATATAGTGCATCGTCTGCAGATGTTAGTGATGTCATGGTTAACGGTGAGTTTATTTACCGTAATCGTCAGCACCTTAGACTAAATAGAGAAAATGTTAAAATGGCTTGCCAAACATCCTCTCGTCGCATTTTAGAGCAAATTGACTATTTTAAAACATAATCTAGTATGATATAATAAACGGATGTTTTGTGAGGAAGGATGATTTAAATGAAGATACAAAAGCGGCCGCTATATGTAGAGGTATACGAAAAAATATATGATCAAATTATCTCTAACGACATTAAACGTGGTGAACAACTTCCCGGCGAACATGTCTTATCGAAGCAGTATAACGTAAGCCGAAGCACCTTAAGGCAAGCGTTACTTCTCTTAAAAGAAAACGGGATTATTTACAATAAACAAGGAAAAGGAAACTTCGTAATGCCCTGGGAAAGTCAATCTGAAACCGGGCTTGAAAAGCTTATTCCTATACCAGTATCATTTAGTAAAGGTGAGATTACCGATAATCTAATAAATGTTTTATATGAAGTTCCTAATAGCTACTTAATGAAAAAACTTCAACTCGATAAAAGCACTTTACTAATGAGTTGTCATAAGACATACAGCGTTAATGGTACGATTTCTTGTTATTCTTTGTATAATGTTTCTACTAAAGTTTTAACTGAATCCAATCTTGATTTTCACGATAAAGACGCCATCTCGAAGTTCGTTGAAACAGATATGATAAAAAGTTCTTCTAAATCAGTCGCACGAATTGTGTCTACAGAAGCTGGTGAGTTTTTAGTTGATATTATGAATGTGCGCTTAAATGAAAAAATTCTGATGATCGAAGAGTTGTTTTATGATGTTCAAGGTCGACCTATCGCCTTAACAAGACATTCAATCTTACCAGAGTATTTCGATTTTAATCTAACACGAAGTGGTATATAAAAAAAACGTTCTCTCTTGAACGTTTTTCTTTTACACTAATTTAGTAAAAACGGTTAAATCTTCTTTTTCTTCTAATAGCTCGAAGTTCATTCGTTTTAAATATTTAATATGTTTTGGGTTGTTAGTCTCTGTAATAAATCGTTCATATCCTTCATTTCTAAAGGTTGAAGCCATCTGATTAAAAACATACATTCCTGTTTTAAAATCACGGTATTTTGGTGTTACAAAATCTAGGGTAATCTCTAAGGTTTTAGCGTCTTTTTTTCTTGCCATAAACAATCCGGCTGGAATCATATCTCTTAATATAAAGTAGCGGAAATCATTATCTTCTAAAGGTACTCTTCCCATTGCTTCACGGATATAAGCATCATAAAAATTTATAAAGTTCTTAAGGTACTCATCATCTTTTTCAACGCGTAAAACTTTGAAATAGTCTTTTGTTTGGTACATTTGACGTAAGTAATATAAATTGATTGTTAAAATCCCTACATTCATGATCATAACAGGTACCGCAGAGATCATAAAACCGTATGTAAACATAAAAATAGAACCTACTAGGTTCACTATACGTAGTTTTTTTACTGAACTCATCAGCAACGAAATTAAAATAATAAACGATGCTAATATCCCAAATATTTCTACAAAATTCTCGTATGTCAAGTGCGTCACTCCTTTTAAATATCTACATAAAAATTATACCATAATGGATTGAAATATACCATTATTATGTACTTTAAACTAAGTCAAAATAAAACCCATGATACCGTAAATATCTTGGGTTTTTACAAATTACTAAGCGCTTTATTAAATCGTTTCCGGTCGTTTTCGTTAAGTATCTTTTTTCTTAGTCGAATGCTGTCGGGGGTAATCTCAACTAACTCATCATGATTGATGTATGCTAGGGATTCTTCTAAGGTAAACTTTAATGGATCTAGAAGTTTAAGTGCCTCATCTGTTCCACTTGAACGGACATTAGTAAGTTGTTTGTTTTTACAAGGATTTACGACTAAATCGTTAGATCTTGAGTTAATACCAACAATCATACCTTCATATACTGGTGTACTTGGTTCAACAAGCATGCGACCACGTTCCGATAAATTAAATAAGCTGTATGCCATCGTTTTACCAGCCTCCTTAGCGATAAATACACCGTTGCGGTGGTTGATAATGGTCCCGGCATGAGGTTGGAAGGAATCAAACGATTTTTCTAATGTCCCACGGCCACGGGTTGAGTTAATAAACTCACTACGGTATCCAATAAGGCCACGGGTTGGTACAAGATAACGTAATTTAGTATACCCCTCTAAACTATCCATGGTAACCATTGTGCCTTTACGTTGATTTAAAGCGTTAATGACTTGTGAAACATGTTCATCGGGTGCAGCAATCGTAACTTTTTCCACCGGTTCATAAACGACCCCATCAACTTCTTTAATTAAAACTTCTGGTTTACTAACGCAAAGTTCAAAGCCTTCTCTTCGCATATTTTCAAGTAGAATGGATAAATGTAACTCACCACGTCCACTCACTTTAAATCCTTCAATACCATCTAGCGGTTCTACTTCTAATCCAACATTGGTTTCTAACTCTTTATATAACCTTGATCTTAATTGGCTACTTGTGACCAATTTTCCGCTTTTCCCAACGAAAGGACCGTCGTTAACAAGAAAGTTCATCGCCAGAGTCGGTTTTTCAATCTCGAGTTTCGCCATTGGCTCAACATGTTTTGGATCGCATAATACTTCACCGATTGAGATATCATTAATACCACTAAATGTGACGATATCCCCAGCATACGCTTCTTCTTTTTCGACTTTAGTCAATCCTTCATTTACAAACAATTTTACGATTTTTACTGTATGTTTAGACCCGTCGCGTTTAATGAGTGTATAGTGTGTTTTAATTTTCAGTGTCCCGCGGTTAATACGTCCAACACCTAATCGTCCAAGGTAATCGTCATAGCCAAGCGAAGAAATTTGCATTTTTAAGGGTTCATCACTATTATCAGGATAACTTTCAACATGTTGTAAGATTAATTCAAATAGTGGTACTAAATCTGAACTTGGCGTGTTTAAGTCAAGCGTTGCGATGCCTTTGCGTGCAACACCATAGATAATGGGGAAATCACATTGGATATCAGTTGCTCCTAGTTCTACAAACAAATCAAAGCATTCATTAACAACTTCTTCTGAGCGCTCTTCGTTTTTATCGATTTTATTAATAAAAACGATAGGTCTTAACCCTTCGTTTAAGGCTTTTTCTAAAACAACGCGCGTCTGTGGCATTGGTCCTTCACTTGAATCTACAAGTAATAATACCGTATCTACCGTTTTAATAATGCGTTCAACTTCACTTGAAAAGTCCGCATGACCTGGTGTATCAACGATATTGATTTTTGTGCCTTTGTATTCGATGGCGCAATTTTTTGAGTAAATCGTAATGCCACGTTCGCGTTCTAAATCATTACTGTCCATAACTTGTTCAATAATTTCATCATTTTCATTGAACACACCACTTTGGCCAAGCAAAGCATCGACTAGAGTCGATTTACCAGCATCAACATGCGCGATTACGGCTACATTTATTATATTTTTGTTTCGCATTTTCATTCCTCCAAAAAACATACAAATAACTATACCATATATCGCACCTTTTACCTACTGTTTTATACTATTTTTTATAGGTTCAATCTCGTCTATTTGATTTCTTTTAAGTGATTTTATCCAGTATGGCAAAAGCCCGAATTAAGGAACCTTCTGCAGCGACGTTTAAAGGAACACCATAAAACATAAAGGGTTTATTTAAAGGCAGTTGATCGAGATTTGTAAGGTTTTCAATGATGAAGATATCTTGGTTGAAAAGTTTTTTATGAAGTGGATACGGTGCTTTATCAGGACTAGGTGTATCGAGTCCTAAAAGTTTAATCTTTTTTGATAAGAGTGTATCCACCCAGTGATCTTTTAAAACCGGGAAATTATCGTAATAACCAGGCTTTGAAAAATCTTTTGAGTAATCGGTTCTTATTAAAATAATATCGTTTTCTAAAACATCATCAAAAAGGCCATTTTGATATGGATTTCTAACATCGATAACCCTCGCTTTACCGATAAACGCCATCAGTGGAATGTCCTTTACCGTTCGGTTATCCTTGAGCATATGTCTAGGTAAATCAAGATGGGTACCTACATGCATAGATGTCGACATACTTGAGATTGTAATATCCTTAAACTGCGCTTCATGTAGTTTAAAGGGGTTATCCCCTGGATAATGCGGTGTATCATTTGTTAAAGGTTGCGATAAATCAATGATTTTCATAATAAACACCTCATTTTACGTGATTAGTTATATTATACTGTTATATTTGTGAATATCCAAAACGTTTTAACGGTATCGATTAATTGATTATGCTATAATGAATTATCTTAATACAAAGGTGGTTGGTTTATGTTTTTAATCGTGCAGCAGATTTTACCGATTGTTTTTAGTTTAGTATTTTTAGGTATTATTGGGTTGATTAACTTAAAGTTGGCTAAAAAGCGGTATTCATATGCGTATATCATCCCTGGAATTTTTACGATAATCGGTGTGCTATTAATTATTTACGCATATCTCGTTAGTGGTGGCTGGGATGCTCTTGCATACTTACTCTTTGGGATGATTGCTTTAACAGCCGGCATCGTTTCAGCAATAGTGTCGTTTGGTATTGTGTTTTTTCTTAAGAAACCAGCCGCTAAAAAAGGCGCATCAAAACAAGAAAAGACAGATGATTTGCAAAAGCTTACGAAACTGAATCGTCTCTATCGAGAAGGCGAAATCACCGAAGAAGAATTTGAAAAAGAAAGAGCGAAACTATTACAATAAAAATGTCACGAAAATTCGTGACATTTTTTTTACTCATAAACAATAATTACGTAATAAACAACGCCAGATTCTCCAATTAAATGCACGACATCAAAGTTTAAAAACAATCTAAAGTAATGCATATTGATCGTTACATTTAAATCATCAATACTGACGACTTTCGGGGGTAAATAGTTAAGGGTACGCGAGTAATACCCAATTATTGGCTCATCTAGTTCTAACGTTATTGGTTCGGTGTTTTCAGAATCATAACTCAGTGATATATTTTCTATCATTTCGTAATTAACCATTAACCGTGGCAAACTCTTAATTGAGCTCCCATTTGGATAATGAATCACGGCTTCGAGTATGGCATAGTCCATATAATCGAATAAATCACGGTAGTTGACAACATCGCCTTGATCAAATTCTTCACCTTCACCATTTATATACAGGGTATACCCAATCATTGTTTCAAGGGCCGATTCAGGTAGATTAAAAAATATGTCACCATGATATGTTGTTTCTATTTGTGGGACTTCAAAGTCACGGTCTAACTGAATGATTTCTTTACCTAAATCAATCGTGTCATCTTGAGTATAGGCTAAAACACCAATAACAATATCGCCTTGATGAAGATGTCTAAGATCAAATGATGGTTCTAAAACATTCCAGGTTTTAATGGGATCTTTATCGTTTTCGGTTAAAAAACACCCTACTTCATAATACAAGATATCATTTTGTTCTTGCCACGTTAAGTGATGGTCTTCTAAGCTATAAGGACCAAATTGATTTGAACTACACGCTACAAGTAAAAATAAGCTGCTTAATACAGTCATAAAAATGAGCGTTTTCTTCATGCTTCTCCCTCCATGTTTTTAAAGTTTCTATAAATTAAAAAGTAGCCGCAGCTACTTTTTTTCCCTAAATTCCGATATAATAATCGCCACTTGCATATAATGTTACTGCACCAATAAGCGCTAATATACCGATTACAAGTCCCGCAACGGCAAACCCACGTCTTGATGCTTTAAGTCCTTTAACTGCTAAAACGATGGCTACAACAGCAATAATTGCATCGACAATCGGAACCGGTAAGAATAAACTTACAATTGCTAAAATAAAACTATACAACCCGTAATTTCTTAACTTTTCATCCTCAGGACTAAAAGGTTTAGTATCAAACTGATCCGATGCAAACTCATAAGGATCGCGTGTTTGCTTCATATCTTGTACTGGAAAGCCACAGTTTGGACATTTTTCAGCTTGATCTGAAACGTCTCTTTCACATTCTGGGCATGTAATTAATGCCATATAATCGCCTACTTTCTATTTATCCTTTACTAGTATAACAAGACTTAATCAAAAGTTCAATTTTTAGTTTGAACATTTTTCCAAAATGTTTCTAGTTTGTTTTGCATTAAGTCCTCTTCTTCAAGCCAATGAGGTTGCCAATGCGAGGGCATTAATGAACGGTATTTTTTAGCGTTGTAACGCGTATCTAAAAGAATCGCGATACCAAGGTCTTCCTGGGTTCGTATCACACGTCCAACTGCTTGTATGACTTTGTTCATGCCTGGATAGGTATAAGCGTAGTCAAATCCGTTAAACCCTTCTTGATAATAGTAGTCTTTCAGTAACTCATTCAGTTTATGAAATGCCGGTAATGCTACACCGACGACTAACACACCACTTAAGCTTTCACCTATGTAATCGATGCCTTCACTAAAGCTTCCCCCTAAAACAGAAAATAAGATTTTAGCATTCTCATCTTGTGATTTAAACCTCTCAATAAAGATGTTTCTTTCAAACATCGTCATCTCTCGGTCTTGAAGCATGACAGAATACCCCGTATGATCAAACATTTCATAAACCATATGCATATAGTGATACGACGGAAAGAATACAATATAGTTTCCTTTTTTTGATTCGAGCATAGCATAAATGGTGTCGATAATTCTGTTAATACTAAATTGTCGGTCGTTATATTTTGTGGATGTCGATACATCGACAAAAAGACCTAATCTTTTAGGATCAAAAGGGCTCGGCACTTCAAAGTATTTGCCATCACCTTTAGTTAATAAATGACTATAGTATTCAATGGGTTGAAGTGTTGCGGAGAAAAGTATGGTCCCCTTTGTCTTTTTTTGAATGGTTTCTTGAATCGGTGTTGAAGCATCGAAACAGACAATAGAAAATATCGGTTGATGATCTTTAATCTCAATGGTATATCGGAAGGCTTTTGTAAAGTATTCGCTAATTCTCATAAACTGAGCTAACTGAAAATAGCCTTCTAGAATGGCTTTACGTTTAGGATGTTTTTTTTGCGTTTGAATAATATCATCAAGTTTTTTCATAGCGTGATGTATACGGTTAAGTAAAGTGACATCGATGTCTTCAAACACTGCAAGTTTGATTTTTTCTACATCTTCTTCAATCAAGGCGTTCTCCATATGTTTTTTTAAGGCATTTAGTGCACTTAATGGTGAGGGTTTTATGGATTTTGCTTCTTTAATTAACGTTTCTATTACATCTAAAGAAAGTTCTGATGAGTACATTGAACGGGATCGATCAACTAAATTATGGGCTTCATCAATAAGCAGTTTAGGTTGGTAATACTCTTCCTCAAAATAACGAATTAAGCGGATTCTAGGGTCAAACACATAGTTATAGTCGCAGATAATAATATCGCTGTAGTTCGATATTTCAAGGGCGAACTCGTGAGGACAAATCTTATGGTATTCGCCGTATTGTTTAATAAGCTCTGGACCATAAACATCCTCATGAACAAAAATATCTTCTAGTCCCGCTTTTAAGCGATTATAAAAGCCTTTTGCGTATGGACATATATCTGGGTCACAGTCTACCTCATCCATTAAGCACATGTTTTCCTTTGAATTCAAGGTGATAGCTTTAACGTTTAATCCGTGCTTTTTTAAGAGTTCTACCGTTTCTACGGGAAGAGTTTTCCCAGCATTTTTTGCGGTTAGATAAAAGAGTTTTTGCTTAGGGTTATTGATGGCTTTTAAGCCTGAAAATAATGCGCCAATCGTTTTTCCTATACCGGTGGGCGCTGTAGCATAGAGTATCGATTCTCGAACAAGATTTTGGTAAATCGCACCCATAAAATGGTATTGTCCTTCCCGGTATTCTTTAAAAGGAAAGGTTAGACCTTCGATGGATTGTGCCTTTTCAAATTGGTGTTTTTCATAAAGTGTTATCCACTCTAGATAATCACTTACTGCTTCTTCCATCGCGTTTTTTAGCTGGCTAAAATTAAAGCGTTTAGGGATTGTTTTTACTGCTTTTGTTTCGATGTGAATATACGTTAACCACACAGTAATGCTTTTTAAGTTATTGTTTAAAGCATAAATATATGCATACACTTTAGCCTGCATCAAGTGTGCAGGATACGTCTTTTCATTAATCAGTGATAAATCGGTAGAGGTACTTTTTATTTCTTCTATGATTATACTGTTTTCACGTTGTAAAAGACCATCGATATATCCAGTGATAGATAAGAGATAGTCTTTATAGGGATATTCGGTTTTAACATGCACTTCTTTTTGGTCGTGAATGCCGTAAGTGTTTTGTCGTTCATCATGAATCTTTCGTCCAATTTCTTGAGCAGTTCTTAACTTCGTTTGACTTGCTAAATCACCTACTGCGTAAAGAAATGTGACCATGTCTTTAACACTGATGCGATATGTTTTCATGAATCCACATCCTTTCACTTACTTTATTATACATGATATTTAGATGGATTGTGTTTCTATTCTAAAAAAAAACGAACATCATGTGATGTTCATTTTAGCGAATTTTTATCATATCTTTATCCGCTTTCTTATACAGCATTTTAGGACTTGTTATCGCTTTAGACATTTCGGCAATACCATACGTAAAATC
>SKIW01000018.1 GCA_007116245.1 Candidatus Izemoplasma sp.
TATTTTTTACATGTTTTAATCGGTAGACTGTATTATCCAGACTATCAGTGGTTATCCCAAGCGATTAGTGATTTAACATCCGATAATGCACCTGGTAGAAGCATCGCTAGATTTTTTAGTACTTTGTACGGAATATTTAGCGTAATAGCGATGATGGGTGCATACTGGTTAGTGAGACTAGATTCTCAAAAACACTTCAAAATCGCGGTTTTGTTGTTTGCTATAATGCTTACAACGTCAACGATAGGATACGCATTTTTTCCTTTATCTGAGTCTGGGTATGCAGGCACTTTTCAAGATGTTATGCATATGATTGTAACAGCGCTTGTAGTAGTTTTAACTATGATTTCGATGATTCTTTTTGCTATTAGTTTTAAGAAAACGAATCAAATTAAAGCGTTTTATAGTACACTCCTTGCTATAACGATATTGCTTTTTTCAGGTATTGGAACTGGGGTTATTTCTCCTGATTACTTTGGATTAGTTGAAAGGTTTAGTGTTTATACGGTTGTTTTATATTTTGGATTTATTATTACCATAGTCACATTAGAAAGTGGGAAAACACATGAACAAAATGACTAAAATTACAGCGGGGTTTAATCTTTTTGTAGGTGCATCCATGATATTAATGTGGGTTTTCTTTTATATTAGCGATGCGATTCCTGAGTTAGAAACGGCACCTTATGATATCGCAATGCATTTAATCGCAGAGTTTATAACGGCAATACTGCTAATATTATCAGGGATAGCTTTTATTAAAACATATAAGTTGCAAGAGAGTTTATACTATATTTCATATGGAGCATTGATGTACTCGATCATTAATAGTAGTGGGTATTTTCTTGCCCCTTTTGATATCGCGATGACAATGATGTTTGGAAGCTTATTAATTGTATCTACAGGTCTTGTTTTATATAATACTAAGCAAATAGTGGTATCAAAAAATAAGGAGAAATAAATTGAAGATATTTGACGAATATTTAAATGCAATTTCGAATCCAAATCACCAAGATATTATGAGAAAAGTATTAATGTGGGTACTGGATACTTTTCCTAATTTAGAACCCAAAATAGCGTGGAATCAACCGATGTTCACAGATCACGGTACGTATATAATCGGTTTTAGTGTTTCTAAAAACCACTTTTCGTTCGCACCAGAAGAAGTTGTCGTTAAACGGTTTTCTGAAGAAATCGTTAATCTTGGATACGATCATACAAAACAATTAGTTCGGATTAAATGGAATCAAGAAATCAATGTTAATTTGATTAAGAAAATAATCGCGTTTAATATTCAAGATAAATCTGAATGTAATACATTTTGGCGCAAACCTTAATCATCTTATTACACATTAAAAGAAGCTGCTTTTTTAGCAGCTTCATTTTTTTAGGTTTTTTTCTCAAACAATATGGCGGTAATCGGAATGATTAAAAAGATTAACCAACTATAATGATAGGCGTTTCCGTACTCACCCCATAAGAAAAATATTGTTAAGGCGATAAAGGGGGTGTATGCAACGACTTCAACGTTTTCTTTTTTAATAAACTGAGTATATAGCAATGCACCAACGGGTAAGATCAAAAACATCAACCAAGTTGGATGCCAAAGATCGTAATTTAGACCAATAAAGACATAAATTAAGATTAATCCAATAACGATAAAGAGTGACCATAATAGACTACTTAAGCGCGTATCTGTAAAGTAAATTATTTCGATTTGACCGGATAATAGCCCCATAATTGGAATAGGCACTAAAATCAAGAAATGATAATAGCCCGCGGGTTCAAACATGAGAACGATAAAGATAAATAACGCTGCCGCAAACAACGTATAAAGTCCAAACGCTTTTTGAAGATGCGTTTTACTCGTTAAAAACCCAAGTCCGGGTATCGCTAAAAAGAGTGCCCACATCGGATGCCATAAGTGCATATACGTACCAAAAAGCATAAATCCGATTAAGCTTATAAATACACTTAATGCAACAAATCGTTCTAACCCTTTTGTTTCAAGTGTAATCGCCGTAATCGGGATTAGTAAGAACGCCAACCATCCAGGGTGCCAAGCATTATGGGCAAACCCTAAATAAAAGAAGATTATGAGTGCGATAAATGGACTAATCGCAATAAAGCGATTATCAACCTTAATAACATTAGGCTGATCTTTTTGTAACGTTTTTGCAATCTGTTTTGGTGTACCTAAACGCGTAATGAACTGCGCTTCATCTTCACCGCGCTCAATTGCTTCATCAATGAGTATAGTATAATCTTCGATGACTTCATTAACGACGGATGGTTCAAAATCTTTGTTGTTTAAAACATTTTCTAGTTCCTTAATAAAGGTTAGTTTAGACATTGTTTTTACCTCCTAAAATGGTGTGTACAACTGACGAAAACTCAAACCAGTCTTTTTTTAATGTGGCTAAGTGTGTTTTACCGGCATCCGTTAACAGAAAAACTTTACGTGGAGCTCCCATATCACCTTGATGTTTTTGATGCGAAATCAAAGTGTCTTGTTCAAGACGTCTTAATAATGGATATATCGTATTCTCATTAACGTCTAAAGCATCTCTTAATTTTACAAGAACGTCATAGGTTGTCATCGGGCCTTCACTAATAACATGGAGTGCGATTAAATCTAAGACACCCTTTTTAAATTGTGCATTCATAGACTCCTCCTTACTTATTGTGCATAACATAAAGTGTAATACACAATAAGTATATCATGCTATATGACGTTGTGCAAGAAAAAAATTTAAATATCATATATGAAAGCTTATATATAAAAAAATAGGTCTATTTAAAGACGTTATTGTTATAAATTACTATGTGTGATATAATAGTCAACTAAGGGAATAAAGAACTTTGTTTTCCCATCTTTGGAGGTCAACATGAAAAACTTAAAAATCGGTGATTTAACTGTTTCTATCCCTATCGTACAAGGTGGTATGGGTGTGGGTATCTCTATGGCGAACTTAGCATCCGCGGTGGCGAATGAAGGTGGCGTAGGTGTTATCTCTGCGGCTGGAACTGGGATGTTTCAGAAGGGTCGTAGGAAAGACTTTTTAGAAGCGAACTTAACATCATTAATTGAAGAAATACGAAAAGCAAAGGAAAACACAAAAGGTGTTTTAGGTGTCAATATAATGGTGGCTATGACTGGGTTTGCGGATACTGTAAAAGCCGTTATAAAAGAAGGAATCGATATTATCTTCGCTGGTGCTGGGTTACCACTCGACTTACCACGGTACTTAGAAAAGAATAGTAAAACGAAACTAATTCCAATTATCTCTTCAGCACGCGCGGCTAAAATCATTACCCAAAAGTGGCTTAAAAACTATCACTATTTACCAGATGGGTTCGTGATTGAAGGACCTAAAGCGGGTGGGCATTTAGGGTTTAAAATCGATCAAATTGAAGAAGAGCGTTTTCAACTTGAAACGATTTTACCAGAAACAATAGACATTTTAAAACCATTCGAAGAAGAAAACCAAAAGCGTATTCCTTTAATCGTTGCGGGTGGAATATATGATGGGGAAGATATCCATAAGTTCTTATCCTTAGGTGCAGACGCCGTTCAAATGGCAACACGGTTTGTCGCGACACACGAGTGCGATGCATCAGAGGCGTTTAAACAAGTTTATCTCGATGCCAAAGAAGAAGACATCAGACTTATAACAAGCCCTGTGGGATTACCGGGAAGAGCGATACATAATGCTTATTTAAACGCCGTTGATCTAGGAAAAAAACATCCGTTTTCATGTCCGTTTGACTGCATTATAACGTGTAAGAAGGAAGAAGCACCTTACTGTATATCACTGGCACTCTATAACGCAAAACTGGGAAAAATGAGTCATGGCTTTGCATTTGCAGGAACGAATGCACACCGCGTTAGTAAAATAGTGAGTGTAAAAGAGCTTATTAATGAACTTATAGAAGGGTATAAACAAAAAGCCTTTAAACACGCATTAAGTTAAAGTTTTGTTATCTTAATGAGCCTCATGGTCAATGTGTTAAGTTTATATAAATATTGATCACATGCTATAATAACGTAAAAAGTATTATGACAAAGCAAATGAGGCTACTATGAAATCGAATCACTTAACAGAAGGTTCAATCTTAGTGCATTTAAAAAACATCGCTGTACCTGCATCGATAGGATTATTATTTAATACACTATACAATGTAGTGGATACCTTTTATGCTGGGCGTTTAAGTAGTGATGCACTTGCAGGTCTTTCCTTATCGTTTCCGATTTTCTTTTTAATTATCGCCTTAAGTTCAGGGATTGGTAGTGGGACAACAGCGTTATCATCAATCGCCTTAGGGAAAGACGATAAAATTGAATTTCATAATTTATTGAGAAATGCCTTATTTCTCTCTTTAATTGTTGGTGTGGTGGTTATCTTTTTTACACCATTCATCACCACCTTTTTATTTGAATTTTCTGGTGTTACAGGAGATCCCTTAGAGTTAGGCATTGCCTATACTAATACAATCTTATTCGGGAACTTGTTGTTTATTTTTAATTTTGTGTTAAACGGAGTATTGAATGCGCAAGGGGATACTAAGACATACCGTAATTTCTTAATCGTCGGCTTCTTCTTAAACCTTATTTTAGATCCATTGTTTATTTTCGGATGGTTTGGATTACCACGGCTCGGCGTTGTCGGTATTGCCATAGCCACGATTGTCGTTCAGTTTATCGGGACAATCTATTTATCATATAAAGTATTTAAGTCTGCAAACTTCGAACTTGAGATATTTAAGAAAACATTCTTTAGCCTTGTCTATATTTTTGGAATCCTAAAACAAGGTATTCCTGCATCGATAAGCATGGCCACAATTGCAATTGGTGTCTATATCATTAATTATTTCGTCATGTTTTATGGCGGTTCTGACGCCGTCGCAGGGTATGGTGCAGCCCTACGGATTGAACAATTAGCCCTTCTTCCAGCGTTAGGACTTAATGTCGCAACAATCGCTTTAGTAGGACAAAACTATGGTGCACAGAAGTTTGATCGTATTCGTGAAATTCGTAAAAAAGCGATTTTAATAGGACTCGCCATTATGACGATAGGGATTGTTGTAATTTTTCCCTTTGCACGATATTTAATGCGCGTGTTTAGTGATGATACTAATGTTGTTGAATACGGTGTTGGGTATTTAAGAATCGAGGTTTTAGCGTTTTTTACATATGTTTTAATTAATATTAATATCGCGACATTACAAGGAATCAAAAAACCGACGTTTGCGATTTATATCGGCGTTTTCAGACAGTTTTTACCGATTTCCCTCTTTTACTTACTCGGAACTGTGCTTAGCATGGGCATCTTTGGTGTTTGGTGGGGAATTGTGATTATTAACTGGCTTGCGGTTATGATTACGATGGCGTATACAACATTCACGTTAAACAAAGCAGAAAAGCGTTATAAAACATAGAAAAAAGGGCTTACTCAAAACGAGTAAGCCCTTATTTGTGTTAGTAACCAGCGATTTGTCCACCATCTGCGATAAATTCTGATCCGGTAGAAAAACTGGATTCATCCGAAGCTAAGTAAAGCACGAGGTTTGAAATTTCAATAGAGTCTGCGATTCTTCCGAGTGGATTCATTTCACCCATTTGTTCAACAAGCGACTTATCAACATCTGGATTCTCCATTGTCATTGGTGTACGAATAACACCAGGATGGACGGAATTAACACGGATATTGTGTTTACCCCAATCGATCGCACCAACCTTAGTCATGCCGCGTACCGCAAATTTAGTAGCGACATAAGGCATTGCGTTAGCGCCACCTCCCATACCTGCAATTGAGGAGATGTTAATGATTGAACCGATTCCCGCTTTAATCATTGAATGAACCGTCACTTGCATCCCTAAATAAACACCGAGTTGATTAATGCGGTAGTGAAGATCATAATCTTCATCTGATGTTTGATCCCAAGGTTTCAGTTTTGCGATGCCTGCATTGTTCACAAGTACTGTTACAGGCCCATAGAGTTTTTCTGTCTCTGACACGACTTTTTCCCAGTCTTCTCTTTTTGTGACATCATGTTTCATAAACGTGCAGTTTTTACCAAGCTTTTTAGCAGTTTCTGTACCGTCTAAGATGTCTGTGATAACAACTTTCGCTCCTTCTTTTAAGAAGAGTTCAGCGTGGCTTGCGCCCATACCGCGAGCGCCACCAGTAATAAGTGCAACTTTACCATCGAGTCTTCCCATGAAAAACCTCCTTTATATTTTTTTGGGATTACTCATATTTTAAAATATAATTACTGTTCAGTCATTTGATTTGCTTAAAAGTTTGTTTGAAAAAAGGGTATAAAAGCGTTGTTGTAAGCTTAAGAAGGTTATAAGAAAATAGTTACTTTTAAGATATATTTTTGAGTTGTTTTAGTAAATATGGTACGATTATATTAAGAGAGTCATTGAAAGGAGATTTCTATGTTAAAAGAAGTTTATGCACTTTCTAATGGTATAAAAATTCCTAAAATCGGATTTGGGACAGCGCCTTTAAAAGGCGACGAAGCATATCAGGCTGTAAAGGATGCCCTAGATGTGGGATACATACATATTGATACTGCACAGATTTATCAAAATGAAGAGGAAGTCGGTAAAGCGATAAAAGCTGCGCGTATTAAAAGAGAAGATGTCTTTATAACCTCTAAACTCGATGCGAGTATAAAAAACTATGATCAGGCTATTCACGCTTTTAACGGTACGCTTGAACGCTTACAAATTGAATACTTAGATCTTTATTTAATCCACGCGCCATGGCCATGGGATGAAAAGTTTAGTCATTATGATGAAGGAAACGTGTTCGCTTATAAGGCGTTAGAAACGCTTTATAAAGCAGGTAAAATTAAGGCGATTGGCGTATCAAACTTCTCAGTTGAAGACTTAGAGAACATCCGTAAAAACTGTGAGATACTCCCAATGGTAAATCAAATTAAACTGCATATTGGACATCCTCAAAATGAGATAGTTGAGTACTGTAAAAAACATAATATTTTAGTCGAAGCTTACTCACCTTTAGGACGTTCAAAAGTTTTAAATCATGAAGAGATTGTTGAAATGGCGAAAGCGTATAATGTTACCTCTGCCCAACTATGTGTAAAGTATGTCCTTGAAAAAGCGATACTACCATTACCGCGTTCTTCGAACAAAGAGCATATAATTAATAACGCTGCGGTTGATTTTAGCATTTCAAGAGAAGATTTAAAAATGTTAGATACTCTTAATATCGATTCAGTAGAGTTTGGGACACCACGAA
>SKIW01000040.1 GCA_007116245.1 Candidatus Izemoplasma sp.
AGTGTGTTAAGGAACATCAAAGAAACAATTGCAATCATAGTCAGTAATTGATACTTTCTTGGGGGAGAAAGTATATAGTTTATTAGGGATCGCTTCTTCATGAGCATACTCCTCTTATATGTGGGTTATGTTAATAGTATGCTTTGATAGTATAATTGTCAATATTTTTGGCTAATTAGAGTTAATGATTCACTTGCAAATAGGCATACATGTTATAATGATTTTAGAAAGCGAGGTTAGATAATGAGACGGATTTTACTTCTTTTTATTTTGCTTATTAATGTGTTTATACTAGCTGCATGTGGTTTTTTTGATTTTGATGAAGATCCTCCTATAGATGATCCGTTAAACTCGTATACTTTAGTAGTTAGTAGTAATGAATCAAGTGCTGAGACACATGTTTCTCCTAATCAAGCAAAGTATGTTGAAGGCACCGAAATTGAAGTCAGTGCTTTAGCTTTAGAGGGTTATAGATTTAGCCATTGGGTTGATACTGACACCAACGCACGAGTCAGTGATTCAAATCCTTACCGATTCTCTATTAGTAAAAACACTCATTTAGAAGCGGTTTATTATGAGATTGATTATTTTACAATATCACTCAATAGTAATATTAGTGCCTCTTTAAATGTAAGTGGGAATGCGCCTTATGTCAGTATGATGCTATATACAATCACTGCTGAAACAAAGGCTGGCTATCGATTTGAGCATTGGATTGATGTAGCTACAGGTTTGATTGTATCTTATCAAAACACTTTTTCTTTTACGTTAAACCGTAATCGTGAGTTCAACGCTGTTTATACTGAAGATTCTAAGTTCAGTTTATATATGTACAGTAATGTTGCTGTCGATAATTTTGAGGTTAGTGGCGATTATGATAAGCAATCTTCTGTCGAGTTAGTAGCACCCAACATGGTTGGGCATGCGTTTGTTTATTGGTTTGATTACCGTAACGATACTGTACTCTCTGAAGATAAAAACTATACTTTAGTTATGGATCAAAGCTATCATATTATTGCCGTCTATCGGTATGAGGATGTTCCAAGAACATACTTTGAAGAGACTTTTGAAGATTTAAGTAAAGGGACGTATGCACCTGGTGAACTTCAAGCTTATGGACATACTTGGTGGTTTGAGGATGCCTTAGTGGGAACATTAGATAATGACCAAAAAACAGGCTCTCGGAGTGCACGAATTAGAGACGGTTATATTGAGCTACAATCGAATTTAACAAACATTGCACGAATTGAGTTTAGCTATGGGAAGTATTTAGCTGACCAAAATGGTACATTAGAAGTCTATTTATCGTTTGATAACAATGAATGGGTTTTAGTTGAAACACTTAATACAACGGCTACATGGAATCGTTTTGTTTTGGAGTTCGATACTGATTTTTATGAAACTTACGCAGTCAATCGTACGACATCGGTCGCTGTGCGGTTGGGTAGTCCAAATGCTTCAAGACGTACAAATGTTGATGATTTCATCATTTATCGCTATCATTTTACGACACCTGAGTTACCACAAATATCTGCTGTTGGAGATGATTTAGAGTTTCCTAATAATTCCACGCGCGTAACGATTTCATTTGATGAAGATTTTGTTTGGGCATTTTCATATGGTGACAGTTGGACTGGTGAAGGTTGTTTGGCAGTGGATGTGGTTTTAGGCTCACTAACATGTCAAATAGATGGCACTGTAAATACGTCTAGATTGGGTGAATATGAAGTTACTTACTATGTTTTAGATGCCGATGGAAATTATGCAAGTGAGGTTGTTACTAAAGTCGTTTTAAGAGATGCATCGTTGCTAGATTTTGATTATTCAGGTTATTATTCAGGTATAGAGGGATTATATGGGGATGCTTTAGTTTCAGTGTTAAGAGAAATCTTAAATGAAGGTGTAACTTTACAAAACTATGATTCTGCAAGAGAGATTTTAGCTGAGGCTGATGTAGATCCGAATAATAATACAAAAGTTTTAACGATTTATGATCGGCAAAGTGTTGAACGCGTTTGGGATGCTACGACTTGGCATCGTGAACATGTATGGCCGAATTCGAGGTTAGGTATACCAAGAGTCACTGGTTCGCAGCGCAATATTGGGAGTGATTTACATAATCTTCGCGCTATTATACCGAGTGTAAACAGTTCTAGAAGTAATAAGGTATTTAGTATTGATACCACCACAGACACATATTATCCTGGTAATGAAGATAAAGGTGATGTCGCGCGTATCTTGTTTTATATGGTTGTAATGTGGGATCATCTCAAACTTGTTGATGATGTTCTTGTTAATGATCCAGATACAAACTATACACTTGATGGTGCGCAGATGTCGGTATTATCTTATTTGATTCGTTGGCATTTCGAAGATCCTGTCGATGGGTTTGAGGAACATCGTAATAACGTTATTTTTTCTTATCAAAACAATCGTAACCCTTTTATTGATTATCCTCATCTCGTTGAATTGATTTGGTTTGATTCTGATATGATTCCGATTGAGTAATAAAATACCGTGAGCCAGGGCTCACGGTATTTTTATTCTTGATAATCTAGAGCGATTTTGAACTGCTCGATATTATGCCACATCATATCAAAGAGTGTTATGCCTTCTAAAAACAAATCTCTTGGCGCGTTTTCCATCGCGTAAATATAAAGAATAGTTGCATTTGTCTCTTCCGCAATCGCGTTTGCTACGTGAGGTGAAATGAGTTTTTCAGAAACTAAATACTCAATGTCATACTCGTTCATTGTATTAATCATGTTTGCTAACGCTTGTGGCGTTGGTTCAGCGTCTGTTGAAAACCCACGATATGGATTAACATAACTGAGATTATACCTTGCCATAAAGTAACCCATAGCGTTGTGACCACCAAACATGACGATGTTTAAACGACTGTTTGTAACTAAATCAAGATTAGCTTGATGAATAAGGTCTAACTCATCTAAGTACGCATTCGCATTGGCACGTATATTTTCTTCATGTTCTGGTAATAGTGTAATCAATGCATCGCGAATATCGGCAACCATCATCGCTAAGTTAATAGGGTCAGCCCAAATGTGTGGGTCCACTAATCCATGATCATGGTCAGAATCCCCTACAACGATTTGTATGGGTGGTGTCGTATAGCGGATTTCACCACGATGTACCCAATGGAAAACAATTTGAGTAATACCTTCTGCTTCTCCGATGATATGAACATGATCACCGTATTGCCCAAAACTAACAATCCCTTCTTGAGCACCTTCATATAAACTTACTGTTAAGCCGTTGATTGCGCCTTCAGAATCCAGCTCTCTATGACGATCATCGATGGAGACTATATGCGCACCCAGTGACAATGATTCTCCCACTTCTACATTAGGAAGCATACCATGCCAATGAGCTCCGTGAACGTAGGCTACTTTTGATTGATTGTCACGTCGGTTTAAAATCTCAAACTCGCCAATTTCACTTTCTTCTTCGTGATCGTGATCATCGTGGTCCTCGTGGTCCTCATCATGATCCCCGACGGTCACGGTTATCGGTGGGGTTGTGTAACGAATATCACCACGGTGCACCCATTGAAATACAATCTGTGTTGTGCCTTCAGATTCTGCAATGATATGAACATGATCACCGTGTTGTCCAAAGCTAACAACTCCTTCTTGTGCACCTTCATGTAAGGCTACTACTAGACCGTTAATTTCGCCTTCTGAATCAAGTTCTCTATGACGTTCATCCACAGAGACAATATAGGCACCTAATGATAATGATTCGCCAAGTTCGAGTAATGGTAATGAACCATGCCAATGGAGTCCATCAACATATGCGACTTTTGCTTGGTTGTCTCTTCGGTTTAGAATCTCAAATGCATTAATTTCATTCTCCTCATCATGATGATGTTCATCATCGTGATGATGTCCATTTGCGTAAATAAGTGTTACATTTCTACTTAAATCAAGCACCTTCAATCCTTTTTCTACTGAGGGTGATATTAATCTTGAAACCCATGGTTCCATTGCATCCCCGGTATAAATTAACAAATCAGCATCGAGAATTTGTACGACTTTTCTCGGAGAAGGTTCGTAGCTATGTGCATCAGAACCCGGTTGTACTAAGAATTCTAAATTGATGTAATCCCCCGCTAGTGCTCTAGTAATATCATATTGTGGGAACAGTGTTGTCATGACGATTGGTTTATCATTATCACGCGTCTGACCACATGCAACAATGATAAACATGAATAGTAAAAGTGTTGTATATGTCAATATTTTTTTCATTTTTAGTCCTCCTATTAGTTATCGAGTATTATTATACATATGTTTAACTGCAAATGCAAATCATTCGCATATTAAAAATGGAAGCGATTGCTTCCATTTGTCTGTTTTAATTGTGTTAAGTTTCTACCTGTTTTATTTAAGCAATTATTTATACAATGAAAAACTATGATTGATTAACGTTACCAAAGTAAGTGTGATTATAATCATTAAAGCTGTCGCTGAACTAAAATATAATAGCTGATTGTTTTCATTAAAATGACGCATAAATATGCCGAAATACGCCCATAAAAATACAAGTGCAAAGACACTATCCCCTTGTGTATAAAGCATCATAAACACTAAAATAATCCCAATCACTAACAGTGCTATAAAGTAAACAGTATCTGAAAAAAGTACGTTGATATTTGTTGATGATAGTGCAATGGTAATATTAGCGATTACAGCCACACTGATCCACCCTAGATTGACACTAATAGCGACACGAAGTAAAGTTTGATCTTTTGGTGTATATAAAGTTGCAATAATTAAAGCAGCTAAAATACTGATAATCACAAACGTAGAAATCCACGGATTATCACGATGCCAAAAAATAAGCCAGATTCCGTTTAATATAAATGAAACGCTTGTTGCAATCACAAATAAATATATACTTGATGCATTAAATGAAGAACTCGGTAGACTTACAATGCGAAACACCAGTAAAGCTAAAAGAACATAAATTAAGCCCCAAATCGAAAATGTGAACCCTGCAGGTGTAAATAAAGTAGGATATTTATTAGATATTTCACCGGTTGTTCTCCCGTAAAAAGGCAGTGAGTTCGCTAAAACATTCATAGTAATCATAAAAAGATAGCTTAAGACGATAAACGATTTTAGAAAGATTATCATAAGTCCAGACCCCATTTCTTTGATTTAATTATAACCCAAATATGCTATTTTAAAAAATGGTATAATGAATATATTCAGAAAGGATGATTTAATGAAGAAACTGCTAGTTATGGGAGGATCTTACTTTATTGGTAAACATGTTGTTGAGTTATTAAAAAATACTTATGCTATTTTTGTACTAAACCGAGGAACACATCCTTTTAATGATTCAAACATCACTGAGATTATTTGCGATAGAAATGATCCTGAACTTATGAAATCAGTTTTAAAGCCTTTTAAGTTTGATTATGTCGTAGATATTTCAGGATTTACTAAAGCTCAATCAGAAATTCTTGTTAATGCGTTACGCGTAGATTCAATTAAAAAGTTTGTGTATATAAGTACGAGTGCTGTGTATAATATCAACGCTAAATCAGCCCCCTATAATGAAACTGATCCACTTGGAGGGGATTCTCCTTTTAAAAATTATGCTAAACGTAAAATTGAAGCTGAAAGTTATTTAAGTAGGGTTTTCAATGAAAATATTCTAACTATTTTTAGACCCCCTTTAGTCTATGGTGAAGATAATTATGTTTTAAGAGAACGACTTATGTTTTATTTATTAGAAAACAACTTACCCATTTACTACCCTGATTCAAACAATCTAATTCAATTTGTTTATGTTAAGGATTTAGCTCATAATGTATTCTCTGCACTTAAAGGAACGGTTCCAGGTGGCATTTTTAATGTTGGAGATAATCAAGGTATTCGCTTTAAAGAGTGGGTCAAAGCTTGTGCAAATGTTGTTGAGGTTGAAGCGAATATAATTCCTGTTAACCTCACTTCGGTTAGTTTAGATAGTGTCGATTTCTTTCCTTTTTTTGATTACGATAATGTCTTAGATGTTCGTAAAATTAAAACATATGATCCAACTGAAACAACCTTAGATATGGGTCTTTCCGCCGCTTACAATGACTATAAACTTTTAGAAGTTTCACTTAAGATTCCTGATAAAATGAAATCTTCATGGAATCTCTTAAATAAGCATTTTAATCAATAAACACGTGAGGTGGTATAATGATTGTTTTTGACTTTATGAGTCCCTACATAATCTATGGAGTTTATATTATCTTAACGCTTAGTAGTATTGTTCTTATTCTGCTTAAACCTCAATGGTTCATTAAGCACGAGACTAAACTTGCAGTTATTGCCTTTGTAGTCCTTTTGTATTCACAAGTGATACGTTATGGGATTCCCTATTTAGATGGTAATCCTACGATGCCATTTTATCTTTCAAGGTTGGCTTCTATCTTTGTATTAGTGTTTTTGATTAAACCTTCTCCTAAGTTATACGGGTTTGTATTCTTTTATGCCTCAACGAGTCTTTTTCCAGTGTTTGCACCCGCTGGGCCGATTGAAACCATACGAATCCATAATGAATCGTTTTTTATCGATCATTATGTAGTAACTCTGTTACCGTATTACTTACTAAGTGTAAAATCATATAAACCTAGTTTCAAAGATGGCGTTTTTGCTTTGATACCGCTTGGCTTACTAATTTTAGCATTCGTACCTATCAATGAGCTTATGAACTGGGGTTACTTCTTTATGAATCGTCATAATGTGTTATTAAATGTTTTTCCAAATATGTCATGGACAGTGTTTGCGGTTTTATTTATAACTGGTATTGGTATATGGTATAGTTTCTTTGGCTTTATATGTCTAACGTATTTATCTAAAAAAAACTCCTAAAAAATTAGGAGTTTTACATTATTAGTCGAACAATTAAAAACGCGATTGTGCTTGTAGCAGCACCTAAAGCTGTGCCCCATATTAAGTCGATGATTGTGATGGTTATAGGCCAATCTTTTAATGTTGCTAAATTCGTTAAATCATACGTTGCATACGTTAATAAGCCGAATAATCCACCTACTAGTAATGCATAAGTAACGGCATCTCTATCAAGGGCAGGTAAAATTACAAAGAAGACAAGACCGGCAATAAATAAAAAGTAAAAAGTAAACGCGGCAATCCAATTAACATTCTTTTTAAGTAAATGACCAATGTGTTTTTGATAAATATTTTTTGCGATGATTCCTAACCATAACATATCAATCGCAAAAAAGACAATAATTGTAACAAAGTACGCAGTAAAAAATAATCCCATATACATTCCTCCTTTTATGTAATAATAGTTTTATTACGTCCTATTTTTTTGGCTTCATACATGTTTTTGTCCACGATTTCAATAAGTTTTTCTTTCGATAGGTTGTCTTTATAGTTCGATCCACCAATTGATATCGTAACCTGAATAAACTGGTTTTCTTCTGCTATTTTTGTGTTTTCAACTAACTTACGGAGTTTCTCAGCAATGTTTAATAAGTCTAAACGGTGATTGTTTCTTAAAATAATAATAAATTCTTCGCCACCCCAGCGACCCACATAATCTTCCATACGTACATTAGCACGGAGTGTTTTACTAATGATTTTTAATACTTTATCTCCTACTTGATGACCGTATGTATCATTGATTGCTTTAAAGTGATCGATGTCAATAAAAAGTATCCCAAACGTTGTTTCAAACGTCCTGTTTTCAGTGATACATAAATCAAGTTGATAATCGATAAATTGACGATTGAATAATCCGGTTAAATTATCGATTGTAACAGCTTTTCTTAACTGCTTATACTCCTGATTGATAATCCTTTCATCGAGCGAATCTGTAAATATTTCAATAGCACGTTTTTCTTGTGTTGAAGGATCAATGAAGAAAAAACTTTTAATTTGCACGGGGACGCGATGCCCTTCACGATGATGTAAGTAAACTTTAGCGCTATTCATTTTTTGGCTTTGTAATGTCTCGAATAAAGGACAGCCATTATCACATAGCTGACAACCGAAATCATCTACATGGCGTAAAATATTATCATAGCAATAATGACCCATAACCTCATCTTGTGTGTATCCTGTAATGCGTTCGGCTTGTTTGTTCCAAAATAGTATTTTACGATTTTCATCAACAATATATGCTCCTTCAAAGAGCTCGTCTATAATATTCTTGTATATTTCCAAAAAGCCACCTCTATTCTCTATATCACTTAGTATACCTTAAAATAACTGGAACAACTATTTTTTCGATATTTAAATCTATGTGCATACATCTCAACTATATCTAGTTTTATATATTGTAGGTTGTTGAGGATGTTTTTCCACCACGACCAGTCCAGTTAGTATGAAAGAACTCTCCTCTTTGTTTATCCGTTCTTTCATATGTATGCGCCCCAAAATAATCGCGTTGAGCTTGCAAGAGATTTGCAGGGAGTTTCTCTGCTTTATAACTATCAAAGTAGTTTAGTGCTGCAGATAAGGCAGGTGTAGGTATTCCATTTAATACGGCTTTAGCAATGACTTTTCGTAAACTTTGTATCGAGTTTTCTATTGTTTGTTTAAAGTGGGAGTCTAGAAGTAAGTTCTTTAGTATTGGGTTTTTAGCGTAAGCAACTTTTATTTTATCTAAAAATGCAGAGCGGATAATACAACCCCCACGCCACATTAAGGCAATATTACCAAAGTTTAAATCCCAATGATATTCTGATGAAGCTTCTTGTATTAGTGCAAAGCCTTGTGTATAGGAAATGATTTTAGCCGCGTATAGTGCTTTGCGGACATCTTCAGTAAAGGATGTTTGATCTTTTTCTATCTCTACTGGCGTTTGAGAAAAGGCTTTAGAAGCTTCTAGACGCTCTTCTTTCATTGATGAGATAATTCTTGCATACACTGATTCGCTGATTAATGTTAGCGGTACTGCTAGATCTAATGATGTATTAACGGTCCATTTACCTGTCCCTTTTTGGCCGGCTGCATCGAGTATTTTATCGATGAGTGGTGATCCGTCTTCATCTTTATATTTTAAAATATCTGCCGTAATTTCGATAAGGTAACTATCAAGTTCGGTTTTATTGTAGTTAGTAAATATGTTTCCTAACTCGTCAGAGTCGATATTAAGTAAAGTTCTTAAAATATGGTAGGATTCACTAATAAGTTGCATGTCTCCATATTCAATACCATTGTGTACCATTTTTACGAAATGTCCGGCACCTTCTGGTCCAACCCAATCACAGCAAGGTTCAGTCTTGTTAATTTTCGCAGCGATAGCTTGAAAGATATCTTTAATGTAAGGCCATGCTTTTGCACTACCACCAGGCATAATTGAAGGTCCCAATAAAGCCCCTTCTTCGCCCCCCGATACACCGGTTCCTACATAATAAAACCCTTTGCTTTCAAGGTGTTTCATACGTCGGTTGGTGTCTTCGAAATGCGAGTTTCCACCATCAATAACAATATCACCTTTATCGAGAAGTGGTATTAATTGCTCAATTACGTGATCTACAGGATTGCCCGCTTTAATCATCAACATCACTTTACGAGGTTTTACTAAATCGTTGACAAGGGTTTTTAAATCTGTTGTTCCACGGATGTTTTTACCTTTAGCACGTCCATTTAAAAACCCATCAACGGTATCTTGTTTCCGTGATGAAACGATAACTTGAAATCCTTTGCTTTCCATATTTAGCGCGAGGTTCTCACCCATAACGGCAATACCGATTAGTCCAATATCTGAATGTTTTTTCATCGTTTACCTCCTGAAAATGATGTTTTCTATAGTATTATTTTAGCATAAATACTTTAAATACTATCAAATTTGGCTTTGAAATTATCCTATTAAAAAAGCGATATAGAGATTATTTATATCGCTTAATAAACTATATTGCTATCTTCGGAAGGTTTTATCAAAAACCCTTAAATCACGGTCATGATTATCTTCTTCCATTGTCCGGTTTTTATAATGTTCTGAATATCCGCTTCGCATAAAACTAGTGATTAAAATAAGTGCGATTAATCCTGCAATGCCAATAAAAATCCACATAGTCGTTCCTCCTAAAAAGGTTCATATCTTATTATATCACATAGTAACAAACTATTAAATAAGTAGTCTTTGATACCGCTTAATAAAGGCAATAAATATTATGTTGCAAACCACCCGTTTATATGCTTTAATGAAGCTATAATAATGATGGAGGGTTAGTATGTTAAAGGGGTTTTGGGTGTTTTTGATTTTTATCTTATTTTTTGGACTTTACAGCTGTGACAACGGTGACTCAATTGAAGTTGAGGCGACTATTATTGCAAAGACAGAACGACAAGGTGGATACTACTTTGATTTAGAGTATGAGCTAGAAGGTTTTTCTCAACCTTTGACAGCGCAGGAGTTAGTTAAAAAAAGGATTTATGATCAATACGATGTTGGTGATGTGTATATTTTTAAAAGACCTGCACCGAGTTTACCCACCGATTAATCAAAAAACCTCAGACAGTGATATGATACCTCTAAAGTAGACACTATAAAAAAAGAAAGTAATCAATAAGGTTACGAGTACTTAGAAATAGTAAGATACTTTGGAGGTATTTTTATATGTCTTCCTTTATTAACATTTTCGGTTTCTTACTCGATACAGTACCATAAACACCGATTATTATTAATCCGCTACCGATAAAGTGGAAGTAATATAAGTTTTCATTTAAAATAAAAAATCCTGCAAAGATACCGATAACCGTTACTAAGTTAGCATATATTCCTACAACATGTGCGGGTAGTTTTGATAAAGCGTAGTTTAAAAGGAAGAATGCGGCTACGGATGATAGTATTCCTAAATATAATACCGGAGCTAAAAGTTCTAGATTTCCTAAATTTATCAGGTAATCTAACGGGGTTCCCTGATGAACTAAAGTTGTGAAGTATAAGATATTAAACGTTAGCGCTCCAAAAAACATCATGTAATACGTTATATCAATTGAACGCATTGTTTTGGACGCACTTTTAGAACTAACATTATAAATAGCGCCACACATCACGGATAATAGAACCAATAAAAATCCTAAAGGTTGTGAGGGTGAGTCTACTGTTTGTAAAGATGTTTGGATGTATACAACGCCTCCGAAACTGATAAGAATGAATAGTATTTGTCTAATCGATGGGGCTTCTTTTAACACGATACCACCGAGAATTCCTGAGAATACTGGAATTAAGGCAATCATCATGATTGCTTCACTGCTTGCGATTAGATTGATACCGTATATTGAAAATATGGAGTAAAGGATTGGTTGAAACAAAACAATTAAAGCGATTGTTTTATAGTTTCTATTTTTTAAGTTTATAGGAATGATTTTTAGTAGTCTTAACATTTCGATTGCGAAAAATGCCATTAGATAACGATATGCTATAAGTCCCATTGGAGAGATGTGTTCTAAGGCGACTTTTGATAACATGTAGGAAAAGCCAAAAATCAAACTAAAGCCTATTCCTGCTAAATGGGCGTTCTTTAACATAGTATTTCTCCTAACGTGGTGTAACCCTTAATGATTTCTCAAGCGGTGATTTTTAAGTTATACGATGTGCAAGTAAGCTTAATCCTGAAAATTTAGTTCTCAGTATTTTGTATATAAAAAGATCGATACTACTACAAGTCCAATCATAGTATTCATGAAGATTACACACTGATGTTTTCAGTTTAGCACCTTTTTTGAAGTTCCTTATTACATCACCTTAAATTATACATTATTTGGCGTAGATTTGATGAAGTGATTATAATTAAAAATAAAAACCCCCTACAATGTAGGAGGTTTGATGCTTTAATAATGTGTTGTTAATATCTTAAAATCCTTAGTTATTGGGTATATGATTGTCTTTACGATCTTTTGCTTCTTGAAGCGCTTCTTCTATGCGGTCTTGATACGCAGCACGAATGGCTTCTATGTTTGCTTCGACATCCGCACGGATTGCATCATAATCAGGTGCATCGATGAGTCCTGCATCGACATCGGCTCTATGAGCTTCAACACGTTCCATAGCACCTTCACGCATTTCTTCTTGCATGGCAAGCGCTGCTTCACGTCGTTCTGCGATAAATGTTTCCATATTTGCTCGATGTTCTGCAATTAATATACTCATGATTTCTTGTTGTGACAATTCTAACGCTTCTTCAAATGTTAGTTCGCCATCAATTTCTACAGCACGTGAGATAAGTCTCGCACGGCCTACACTGATATCATAGTCTTCTGCTAAGGCGTGATATGCTTCAAGCATTTCGCCTCCGAAGATAGCTGCTCCAACTGCTCTTTCTGCTAATATTGCTTCAACATCAGCTTTTAGGTCTTCTTCAACAGCTTCATCATCGTTGGTAATTGTGATGATGTTTTCGTTACTGTCTACATCAATGTATCCAGCTTCAATTGCTGCATCGATATAAATTTCTAACGCTTCTTTAAATGGTAACCCAATTAATTCAAGATTAGCTGCAACGATTTCTGCATCTTCATTTAAGTATGATACTGTTACAACAATCCCTTCTTCATCTAAAATCATTTCAATCGATGGGTTAATATCGATAGATGTGTATGTTGTTCCCTCTTCGACAGTAATGTCATCATTCTCAAACAACCCACAGGCTGCTAAAGAAAAGAGAGCGAATGATGTGATAAATAATGCTAATAATTTTTTCACGATTTATTCCTCCTTTTTTTCTTTCATTCTTTAAACAATTTGAAATCGTGTTTTATTGGGATTTTTTTAAAAAATGTTTCTTAAGCAATGCGTTATTACAATGATGTGTACTAATAACAACTAAAAAGAGAAACGATTAGACTCTCTTAAAAGTTAGAAATTTTATATGCGACCTTAATTAAATATATTGAACTCTATAAGTAATTTTAATATTACGTAAACAATAATCGCTATTTTTAAGAACATGATCTTTGTTTTAAATTTAGATAAGAACACTAAGAATAAAATGATAGCAAGTTCAATAAATATAACAATATCAGCTAAAAATCTAAAAAAACTTACGATAAATGATAAAAAGTCTATGTCACTAATTAAGTTTGCAAGACCGTTTAAAGCCATACCTAGTGCGATTGCAGCTAAAATGGTGAATGCGACAAAGCGTGCTAACTTATCTTTTTTCATGTAAGCAAAAAGTAAAATTACTATAATTGATAAAGCGATAACAATAAGTGCTAGTGAATGCAACAATTTGAGCATCTCCTTTCTTTATCTAATTATGTTAGTGGCGGAAGTACTAACTTTAATAAAACATGTTGTAATCTTGATAAATAATTTCAAAAACGTTATTGAAAAATGAATTAATTAGTCATTAAACATGTTTTAGTCACTATTTACATAATTAAATACATATATATCTTTATTATATACTATTTTACTCTTATATGTGTTATATTTATATTATAGATGTTATTTACATATATATTCATATATTTACATAATTGTATAATCTTCAACGATTAACAATCTTATGTTCGTTGTGAAAGTGTAAATGTTTAGTTCATAAATATAAAATATGTTTTACTAATAATTTTATATTTGATACTTTTTCTAAATAATAAGATCATCTATAAGAGGAGAATAACTATGAATAAAATTTCATCAAGAGAACTACGTGTTGTTGCAATTGTACTCGGATTTCTTGCAAGCTTTATGATTTTGTTTCCAGCCTTGAGTGCTGGTAATGGTGATTCAACGTATACCGGATTACAGGTTACATTCGGACATGAGTTTATTAATCTCGGTGGATTTGGTAGTGGTCAAATAGCCTTTAGTATTTTAAATCTAATTGCCTTTACTCTGCCGCTTGTAGGCGCATTATTACTTCTTTTTACATTTAACGGTCATGTAACATCCATTTTTCTTTTTGGCGCTGCTACGGTACTCTTATTTTTAGTTCCTGAGTTCACTGTTGTGTCAGTTACTGTCTTAGGCAATACAAATCAAATTGATATTGATTGGACTTATAGTGTTGGTTTAATATTTGCAATATCATTTTCAATGATTGGATTGTTAATAGGCTTATTTAGAGTCATAAAAAAAGTATAGTATTATAAAAAAGCGTAGATTGTTTAATCAAACAGTCTACGCTTTTTTGTTGAACTATTTATGATTTGTTGACTCATGTTCTATGGTGGTTATTTAATTTGAATTTATGATTAACTATTTATTAATAGAAAAGTCACCACGCGGGGTGACTAATCTAAAGATTCACAATATTAAGTAAGTAAATTACCGTTTACCTGCATCAAATGGTTCTCCTACAGCTCTTGGAGCAGCAGAGCCTTTTGATGTGATTGCTAAAATAACAAGTGTCGCAATAAACGGTAACATTCGCCAAATTTCTTGTGGTAAGTTAAGGTTACGAATACCGACTAACTCATCAGGGATTTCTGAAATGACTCGGAATAATGCGAATAAGAACGCAATTAATATGAGTCTAATTGGTTTCCATTGTCCTGAGATTAATACCGCGAGCGCTAAAAATCCGAATCCCGCGACTGCGCCATCAAAACGTGTTGAGAAACTTAATACAAACATGACACCGCCTAGTCCAGCTAAAGCGCCTGAAATCATGACGCCAGCATAGCGAATCTTGTAAATATTGACACCTAATGAATCGGCAGCATGAGGGTTTTCACCGCAACTGCGTAAACGTAAACCAAATGGGGTTTTATATAAGACTATATAGGCAACGATAAAAATGATTACTGCTAAATACGTGGATAAATACGCGTTTGTGAATAACCACGGACCTAAAATAGGAATATTACTTAAAATCGGTACCTCTGAAATAGCGTAATCTAATCTAACGTTTAGTGCGCGATCTCCAGTTACAGAACGCGCAGTAAATATAGCGAATGCTGGTGCGAAGAAATTCAATGCGGTCGCACTAATAATCTGGTTTGATTTCATGTGAATTGCTGCAAAAGCATGGAATAACGAGAACACCATACCAGTGATGGCACCTACAGATAATCCGATAAAGGCATTCCATTGAAGAGGAATATTCATGTTGTTCATGACGATAATCATAGTCCATGCACCTGCAAAAGCACCCATAATCATAATACCTTCTAATGCGATGTTCACGACACCACTTCGTTCTGAAAAGAGTCCACCTAAAGCGACGATTGAAAGGAGCGCCATAGCACGAATGATATACGGAAACGCAAAGTTCAATTGATTCATAAGTTCGATCATTTGATATCAGCTCCTTCCGCAATCTCTACATCTTCTTCAGTTTTACGTTTAATATACGATGCAACAAATTTCTGCAAGAATAGACTTAATGCACTGAAGTAGATAATTACTGCTATGATAATATCGATAATTTCTCTTGTAAAATCAAATCCTTGTAAAAATAATCCACCGAGTTCTAAGAACCCATAGAAAATGCCAGCGAGTAATACTCCGATAGGAGCACTTAACCCTAATAAAGCCACTGCAATTCCAGTAAATCCTTGTTGCATTAAGACAGCATTTACATGTAAGTAGCGTCCACCTACAAGGAAGAATACAGCACCACCGGCACCCGCGATAGCACCTGCTATCGCCATGGATAAGACAATATTTCTTTTTTCATTCATTCCGGAATACTTTGCGGCATCTTTATTAAACCCAACACTTTTCAGTTCATATCCAAAAGTTGTTTTATTTAAGATGATATGAATTACTGCGACGAATAATATGGCAATGAATATCCCGATATTAATACTTGAACCAGGAAAAATAGACCCTAAAAACCATTTAGGAAGTTCTGCGCTATCTTGAATGGCTAAACTACGTGCATGATCACCAAAGAAAACTGTCCGTTTAACCATTAATATCATTAGATACATTGCGACATAGTTCAACATAATCGATGAGACTACTTCATGTACATTTCGGAATGCTTTTAACAGTCCTGGTAATGCTCCCCATAAACCTCCACCTATAAGTGCGAAGAAAATAGCAACTGCCCAATGAAACGGTCCTAAAAAGCCCCAATGTACACCAATATAAACGGCGATATATGCGCCAATAGTAAATTGCCCTGTAGCACCAATATTAAATAGCCCGGTTCTAAATGCAAAAGCAACACTAAGACCTGTAAAAATAATCGGTGTAGCACGATAAAACATGTTTCCAAAACTTCTCATTCCCGCTTGAAAAGGCCCCGTTAAAATCGTAAAAAATCCAGGAAAAGCATCTGCTGGGTTAACAATAAGCATAACAAGCAATCCAAATAGCATTCCAAATACAATGGCTAATAAGCTCGATAAAACCTGGATTGAGTTGGCTTTTTTAGCTAGAAACCGTAATATTTCTCTCCAGAAATTTTTCATGATATTTCACCTCGTTTTGAACCTGCCATATATAGACCGAGTTCTTTTTCATCAATTTTACTTGGATCTAGTTCGCCAACGAGTTCACCTTCATACATAACTAAAATGCGATCGCTAATGTTCATAACTTCATCGAGTTCTAATGAGACTAGTAAAACTGCTTTTCCTTGGTCTCTTTGATCGATGAGTTGCTGGTGAATAAACTCAATGGCACCAACATCAAGCCCACGGGTAGGTTGAACGGCAATGAGCAAATCGTTATTACGATCAATTTCTCGACCTAAAATGAGTTTTTGTTGGTTACCACCACTCATACTTCTAGCTAAAGAAATCGGACCTCTACTACTCCGAATATCAAATTGATCAATTAACCGTTCGGCATTCTCACGAATTGCTTCAAACTTTAGAAATCCGCGATGATGAAATTTAGAGGTAAAGTAGTTTTGCAATATCAAGTTATTCTCTAATGTAAAATCTAAAACTAACCCATGTCTCTGACGATCTTCTGGGATATGTGAAAGTCCTGTTAAACTACGATTGCGTATCGATAATCCAGTAATATCATTATCTTTTAAAAGGATTGATCCTTCTTGAATAGGCATCATGCCTGTTAATCCATAAACAAGCTCAGTTTGTCCATTTCCCTCGATACCTGCAATGCAAAGAATTTCACCACGTTTTGCTTTAAAACTTACATTTTTTACGAGTAGTTTGCTGCCTTCTTTTTGTTTAATCGAAAGATTTTTAACTTGTAGTACTGTATCTTTTGGTTTTGCTTTTGTTTTTTCAAGTTCGAATACGACTTTACGACCAACCATCATTTCTGCAAGTTGTTCATTTGTTGTATCTTTAACGACTACTGTATTAATCGATTTTCCTTTTCTTAAAATCGTACAACGATCGGCAACTTGACGAATTTCGTTAAGTTTATGGGTAATTAAAACAATCGACTTACCTTCTTTTGTTAAACCCTTTAATATTTTCATTAACTCCTCAATTTCTTGCGGTGTTAATGAGGCTGTTGGTTCATCAAAAATCAATATCTCAGCTTGACGATAAAGCATTTTTAAAATTTCAACACGCTGTTGTTGTCCAACAGAAATATCCTCTATCTTAGCATCAGGATTAACTTTCAACTTATATCGGTCACTAAGTTCTTTAATCTTTTGGCGTGCATTTTGATACGTGAGCATACCATATTTAGTATCCTCCGACCCTAAAATAATATTTTCTGTGACTGTAAAGTTATGGACAAGTTTAAAGTGTTGGTGAACCATTCCAATGTTCAAGTCGTTTGCATCGTTAGGGTTACGGATATCGACTTCTTGTCCACGCACTTTAATATGGCCTTCATCTGCTTGATAAAGACCGAAAAGGACACTCATTAATGTTGATTTCCCAGCCCCGTTTTCACCTAGAAGTGCATGGATTTCTTGCTTCTTTAATTTAAAATTCACTTGATCGTTTGCCTTAATCCCTGGAAACTCCTTTGTAATATCAATCATTTCAATGACATAGTCCATTATGAAACCCCATTTCTATGTATTATATGGTAAAAAAGGAAAGCGCGAACTTTCCTTTTTAACCTTAAAATGTAATGATTGCTTAATCTGCTGGTAGAACATCAGTTGCAGCAAATGGTAAATCACCAAGTTCGTACTCAGCAAAGAATGCAACTAACTCTTCATGGTTAGCGGGAACTTCGATAGTTCCATCTGATAATAATCCAAAGATGGTATCATAATCAGCTTGTGTAAAGTTTGTGAAACGCGAGCTTTCCATTGGTAAAGCAACGCCATCTTCTGTAGCTGTTAATGTACGTGATTCTCCACCTGGGAATGCACCATCGTAATATAAATCAAGCATTTGTTGTACTGAAACATCTAATGCTTTCATCGCACTTGTAAGTACATGGTCATTTAATCCACCTTGATCAACGTCGACACCAATCATCCACGCATCTGCAGTTTGAGCAGCTGCCATAACGTTAGAACCAACACCACCTGCAGCAGAGAAAATCACTTGTACGTCACGATCATACCAAGCAGCCGCACGAACACGGTGTGTATCATCTGGTGCAAAGCTATAACGATATTCATAGTTGTTTGGACCAAAGTCTAGAGTGACACCCATTTCATCTGCAGCGTAATATGCTCCGGCAATAAAGCCGACACCGAATCGAACAACTGGTGGAACAGGTACGCCACCAAAGAATCCAAGACTTGTCATGCCTTCTTTAACTGCAGCATAACCTGCTAAGAATCCAGACTCATGCTCAGCATAAAAGATAGATACAGTATTATCTGCTATGTCAGGCACCCAATCTCCTGCGTGTGGAACACCATCTAGTAATATAAACATAACATCAGGGTAAAGAGCTTGGGCTTCATGTATCGCTTCTTCAAACATGAAACCTGGTGTTACAACAATTTTTGCTCCACGCGTCACTGCTAAATCAATTGCATCAAGGTAATCTTCTTTAGATTCTCCTTGTGGTTGATAGTAACGATGAGAAATACCATTAGCTAAGGCATATGCTTCAATACCTTCCCATGTTCCTTGATTAAAGGACTCATCATCAATATCGCCAACATCTGTTACCATGGCAATCTCGTATTCACGAGCACCACAAGCAGCAACGACAAATACTGCTAATAACATTATAGTAAAAAACAAAACCTTTTTCATCTTTCTCCTCCTATTTTTTCTTTGTATCTAATTAAATTATAACTAATACAATTTAATAAGTAAAGGTATAAAAGAATGATAAATTTGATTTGATCACTTGCTCTTAATGATGGGTATAATATCTCTACAAGAGAAAGTTCAATTGATCACCTTATCATATATCAATACAAATAAGATGTTGATACCTGTACTAACACCAAAAGTAATTGTAATTATGTAAAATAGCAAAACCATCATGGTCTCATCAATTAGTGCAGCTGTTCCAAATATTGCAAAGATAATAAAATAAAAAATAGCGATTAAATAGCGATAATTGTACTTATATTTAAACATTAAACACGATAATAAAATTCCGATTAAAGAAACGACACTAATATAGAATAAAAGTATTAATGCTTGTATAAATATCCTCTCCTTTAAAAGTTTCTTTGATTAACAACCCAGTTGTCTCATAATGAACTACCTTTATTATAACATTTTAGTCGACCTATAAATTTCAATACACTATTATAGAAATTGTTAATAAAAATGATAAGATAAAGATAGTTCTTACTATCTAGGAGGAAAAAAATATGAATCAGAGATTGTTGTTTGGATTACTGCTTGGTGCCTTGCTAGGCGTAGTCTGTATAATTGGTGCACAAATACGTAGTGATTTCACACAAGAAACATCCTATCTTTTTGCTTTTTGGTATAATCGTGTCATATTAGGTTTACTCATTGGTGTTTTACCAATTATCTCATTGAAAAAAGCTATTTTAAGAGGGGCTTTATTAGGCGCAATCGTTTCATTAGCTTTTTACAGTTCTACTGAGTTTAATGACTTTATCGGTTTTATTGCAGGAATCGCTTATGGTGTAATCATTGAGACAGCGTTATTTTATGTTAAAAAGCTGAGCAATAACCGTTTAAATACCTAGTCAATCATATTCAATATTGAATCGCTTAATATCAAGAAAATTTCTTTAATATTTTTCTTAACTTTTAACAATAATCGTTTATAATAAGGTCGTGTTTAAAATTAAAGAGGTGAAAATATGCGTATTGAATTTGATGATAAACTAGATTTTAGTGATGTTTTAATCCGCCCAAAACGGTCAACACTATCGAGTCGTAAAGAAGTAGATTTGGCTCGTCAGTATACATTTAAGCATAGCAAACATGTATGGAAAGGCGTTCCGATTCTTGCTGCAAATATGGATGGTGTAGGTACGATTACCATGGCAAAAGCGCTTCAGAAACATCAAATGTTTACGTGTTTAGTTAAATCCTATGATGCAAAAGATATTCGCAGTAATATTGATATATTAGATCCGAATCATTTTGCGGTTAGTACAGGAACAAGCAATAAAGATTTTGAAAATCTTAAGAATATTATTAACGAAAATCCTAAATTAAGATTTGTTTGCATTGATGTCGCTAATGGTTACTCAGAGCATTTTGGAGATTATGTTGAAAAAGTTAGACAAAACTATCCTAACCATGTTATTATTGCGGGAAATGTTGTTACGGCAGATATGACACAAGAGCTTATTTTACGTGGTGCGGATATTGTTAAAGTTGGGATTGGCCCAGGAAGTGTTTGTACGACTCGAATCCAAACTGGTGTGGGATATCCTCAGTTATCGGCAATCATCGAGTGTGCTGATGCAGCTCATGGATTAGGAGCTCACATCATTAGTGATGGTGGTTGTACTAGCGCAGGTGATGTCGCAAAAGCGTTTGGTGCTGGAGCTGATTTTGTGATGTTAGGTGGCATGCTAGCCGGACATGATGAGGGTGGCGGAAATGTGATTGTTGAACATCACGATACTTTACAAAAAACAAAAGAAACGTTTGAACCAATTTATAAAGAGAAGAAATTTGTTGAGTTTTACGGTATGAGTTCTTCAACTGCTATGATAAAACACCATGGTGAAATGGCTGATTATAGAAGTTCTGAAGGACGCACAGTCAAGATTCCTTATCGAGGCAAAGTCGATGCATCAGTACTCGATATCTTAGGTGGACTTCGCTCTACATGTACGTATGTTGGGGCATCGCATTTAAAACATTTGTCTAAATGCACAACATTTATTAAAGTTTTCAGACAATTTAATGATGTGTTTGTGAATAGCAAACATTAGATTAAAAACTGACATTACATCGAATGTCAGTTTTTATTTTCATTTCAATATCATATCAGTCTTTGCTAGCGTGGTGGATTTTTAGATAATGTCTAACTTCCTCTAAAAAGGTATCAATTTGATCTTTTGTAATATCATTATGACAGGCTAGTCTCATATATGTTTCTTTGTAGCCGCCTAAAAGAATGTTACGCTTTTTCATATATTCTGTAAATGCTTTTTGATTTAGGTTTAGTTTAACAAACACCATATTAATATCTAAAGCGTTAAAATTCACTTCGAATTGCGGGTACTGACTAAGTTGTTTTGCTAAGTATTGTGCGTTTTCGTGATCAATATAAAGTCGTTTAGTCATATCATTTAAAGAAATCAGTCCAGTTGCACCTAATACACCGACTTGCCGCATACCACCGCCAAGCATTTTACGGTACTTGCGAGCGCGTTTAATAAACGCTTCCGTTCCTACTAAAAGACTTCCAATCGGACTAGAGAGTCCTTTTGATAAACAGAACATGATTGAATCTGCGTACTGAGCAATCTTATAGGGTTCTACATTTAGATGGACAGCAGCGTTAAAAATCCGTGCGCCATCTAAATGGGTTTTAATGTTGTTTTCTTGGGCTATCTTAAATATTGCTTCCATGGTATCAAGCGATGCAACAACGCCACTACCATGCGCATTCTCCATACAAATAAGCGAGGTTTTTGGAAAATGAATGTCTTCACCTCGTATTCCGTTTCTGACTTCTTCAACATCAAGCGCGCCACGCTGTTCAGAAACAACATGGTAACTCACACCGGATAATACAGCCGCTGCGCCTACTTCATAGGTTTTAATGTGTGAATGCGCACCAACGATAATCTCATCGCCACGGTTAGTATGCGTCATAATCGCGATCTGATTCCCCATCGTTCCACTTGGTATAAAGAGACTTGCCTCTTTATGGAGTATCTTCGCAGCAAGCTTTTCAAGTTTTTTGATGGTTGGATCATCTTCGTAAACATCATCTCCGACGATCGCTTTTAGCATTGCTTCACGCATTGTGTCTGTCGGTTTAGTTACAGTATCACTTCTAAAATCAATCATATATCTCTCCTATTCATACTCCCTATCCTACAATCATATCCATTTCTGGGTATTGAATATTACTCTTTTCTCCACCTTTACGCTTAAACATTAATAACAACGAAACTAAACTTACTCTACCGACAAACATTGTAGCGACTAATAACGCGCGTGAAAATATCGATAGTTCACTTGTTATACCTAATGATAAGCCTGTTGTTCCAAACGCGCTCAAAACTTCAAACGCGATTTGCTTATAACTAAAATCCTCGACAATTAATATGCTTTGCGTGATAAATCCGACCCATATAAATGCCATGATAACCATAACCATTGATTTCATAACGGTTTCTTGTTTAATGGTTCTTTCTTTATATACTACTGCTTTTTTCCCTAGTGCAAACGATGCAATCGCAAGGATTGTGACAAAGAATGTTACAGTACGAACGCCGCCACCGGCACTATTCGGTGATGAGCCTAAAAACATTAAAAACATGAAAAACACGGTTGTTGCTTCATTGAAGTTAGCAACATTCATCGTTGAGAACCCAGCATTTCTTGTCGTCAATGACATAAACAAGGACACAAAAACAGAGTCTAGCATATTACTGTTTGCTAAATAGGATTGGCGTTCTAATAAAAACAATGCAACGGCACTTAACAACCAAACACCAGCGTGAAGACTCACTAATAATTTAGTAAAAACAGTAAACTTATATTTCTCTTTTTTTCTACGTGCATCAAACCACATTTTGATTTCGGCTAATGGCCAAAATCCCATAGCACCCATAAACATGAGTGCCATACTTAAGCTAAGCATAAAATACGAGTCTCTATACATACTAAAACTTGAACCGATAGGCGAAATATCAAACCCGGCATTTGTAAAAAGCGACACGGTATTAAAAAGTGCTTGAAAAAGAGCCTGACTAA